>CAJCBL010000039.1 GCA_903960515.1 uncultured Verrucomicrobiota bacterium | reverse complement strand
GGTAAATAGCAGCGACAACGCGCCCGATGCGAGGACGCAATCGGTTTCGGTTCCTCGGAAAACGGTTTTAGGCCAATAACCGTGAAAATATGGGTCGCACCGACGGCAGGGCTGATTTCTCAGTCCGACAGGCTCCTAGCCGGCATGGATGGAGCGGCGGTGGTTCGATCGATCAAGAGCGATGAAAAGCTGCGCGAGGTGCGCATCGTCGGGTTGCTTTCCCCGGGCCAGCGCGGTGGTGATAAAGTGAGGATAGATGGCGTCGCCGCGTATCTCGCAAAACCGGTGAGGTCGTGCGCCCTTCGTGAGGCGCTTGTATTTGCTATGATGGGAGAGGCGCGGCCTGGTGTGGTCTATCATGAGGAGTCGGATTCCGAACTGCGTGCGTTGGCAGGGGATCCTATTCGTATCCTCCTGGCCGAGGACAATCGCACCAATCAGGGTGTGGCCGTAGCCGTGCTGCACAAGATGGGTTTTCCACTCGTGGATGTCGTCGGCAATGGGGCTGACGCGGTGAAGGCGCTCGAGGACTTGCGATACGATCTGGTGCTGATGGATATCCAGATGCCGGTGATGGACGGGTTTGAAGCTGCCCGCCGGGTGCGCGCCCCGGATTCCGGGACGTGCAACCCCAAGGTGCCGATCATTGCCCTGACGGCCCATGCCATGCATGGCAGCCGTGAGCAATGCCTCCAGGTAGGCATGAATGATCATCTCACCAAGCCGCTCAAAGCTAAGGCGTTGCGTGAGACTTTGGCGAAATGGCTGGGCCAGAAGGTGGACGGAGTGTGCCCTGCAATCGCCCCCCCGGTGCGGGATGTGGTAGTGGCACCGCTGACTGCGGAGATGACGGAGATCGTTTTTGACCGCACGGCACTGCTCGACCTGCTGGAGGGCGACGAGGCGCTTCTTCGCGGCATCCTCTCTCGGTTTATAGGCGAGATCCCCGAGGCGATCGCGGAACTTCAGGACGGTCTCGATAGGCGAGAATTCAAGCAAGTGGCTTGCTGTGCGCACGGCATCAAGGGGGCAGCGGCAAACGCCGGTGCCGAGGCCCTGCGCCGCACCGCAGCCGAGGTGGAGGCGGCAGGGAAGGTTGGCGACGCCGCTGTGGTCGCCGCGCTGCTGCCCACGCTGCGGCAGCAGTTCCAGCGTTGCCATGACGCCGTGCTCTCGGCGCTGCCCGGGTTGTGAAACCGGAGACTGTCGTTTTTGGGGGTTCCGGTTGCATCGCGGGCGCTCAGCGGGGCATAACCGGGGCGTGCCCCCGCTCACGAACATCGTTCACCTCGACGCCGATGCGTTTTTCGTGTCCTGCGAGCAGGCTCGCGACCCGTCGCTGCGGGGGCTCAAGTGTGCGGTGGGCGGCACTACCCGCGGCATCATCTCCTCGGCAAGTTACGAGGCGCGCGCGGCGGGCGTGTACACCCCGATGCCTACGGCCAAGGCTCTACACGTGTGCCCCGATCTGGTGATGATCCCGCACACCCCAGGGCTCTACGGCCGGGTGTCGCAGCGCATGTTCGACCTGTGCGAGACGGTGACCCCTTACGTCGAGCGCCGCTCGATCGACGAGGGCTACCTCGATGGGGGCCCCTGCGGTTTCCGCAGTCAGGGAGAGCTGGAGTCGCGCATCCGGGCGCTGGATGCCGCGATCACCGCCGAGCTGGGCATCGCGGTGTCGTGGGGGCTGGCGACCAACAAGCTGGTATCCGGCATCGCGAGCAAGCTGCGCAAGCCTCGGGCCTTCGTGGTGGTGGGGCCGGGCGAGGAGGCGCAGTTTCTCGCACCGCTGAAGGTGGGCAAGCTGCCCGGCATAGGCGCCAAGACCGAGCCGCTGCTGGCCGCCGCCGGGCTGGCTACGGTGCGCGATCTGCTCTCGGCGCCCGAGCCGCTGTTGCGTCGATTCTTTGGAGACGGCTATCGGGAACTGCTTGCGATGGCGCGCGGAGAGGACGACTCGCCGGTGGAGACCTTGGCTTGGGAGGCAAAAAGCTATTCGCAGCAGGAGACCTTCGCCCGGGACGTGGCCGACTTCTCCGAGATCGAGCAGGTGGCCAAGCGCATGATCGACGAACTGGTGCCCAAGCTGCGTGAGGACGGGAAATGCGCCCGCACCTTCACGCTGAAGATTCGCTATCCTGGGATGGAGGACGTATCCGCAGGACAAAGTCTGCCGGTGGCGAGCGATCTGGAGACGGATTTCTACCCGCTGGTGGCTCCGCTTTTGCGCAGTGCCTGGCAGCGCAGGCGGCCGTTGCGGCTGGTGTGCGTGCGACTGTCCAGCGTCGAGGCGCCGGCGAGGCAGTTGGAGTTGTTCGGCGCTGTGGAGAACGAGAAGCGCCACAAACTGGCTGCGGCCGTCGATGCGCTCAAGCGCGCGAAGGGTGGGGCGGTGGTGACCCGCGGGCACCAGCTCCGGGATTGAGCAAGCAAGAGCGTATCTGATCTTGTGGGCCCAGGGCTATTGGCGCGGACGCCGTCGCAGAAAAGTACTGGCACGCGATGCGCCTCGGGAATCGCGTGCTCGATCCTGCAAAACGCCGCAGCCTTAGCCGTAACCATGCAATCGTACGTCTTTGCGCTCTGGCAGCGCACGAACTCCGGTGACCGCCCTAGGAGCGTGCTTGCCCGCGATCTGCGCTCTGAATCGCGTGCACGCACGCTCCTACGACGGAGTCGGCATTAGTCTCATCTTGAACGCGACTTAGAATTAGTCGGCGAAGGTATGGCCGGCGGGGGGCGGGCTCGAGGGAGGATGGCCCGGCAGTTCGATCTGGGAGAAGTAGAGCGTCTGCTTGGGAGTGGTGATAACCGGGATCTTTTCGCCCGACAGAGTGTGCTGGCGAATGCGCGACTGCATGGCGTCGAGGGCCGCCTGAGCGGTGTTGCCGCGGGTAAAAAAATTCAGGTTGGGGCAGAAGACGGTGTACTCGTCGGCAGTACCCCAGGTGATCAGGTGGGCGTCCTCGCAGGGGAAGTCCGGGCGTTGCACCCACGGGTCTTCGATCATCCGGGCGGTCAAGGCGCGGAAATCCGGCACGTTCGGCGGCTTTGATATCGTGGCATTCACCCCGGCCACGAAGAGTTTGCTGATGAGAAAGCGGTCGGCGACGCTCGTCAGCACGATGATCGGAAGCTGTTGCGGGGAGAGGCGGTGGCGCACCTGGAAGATGAGCTCGAAGGCGTCACCTTGGGGGAACATGAAATCGCTGATTACCAGGTCGAATTTGCTCGACTGGACGGCCTCCCACCCGGCGGTCAGGTTGTCCACGATGGTCAGCGAATACTCGTCGGGCAGATACTTGGTCATCAGCCGTTGGAACGTTCGCGAATCTTCAATGTAGAGCACAGAGGGCATGATTGTGGGGGCGCTCGTTTTACGTGCGTGAGCTAAGCGCGCCGGCCGGAGGGAGGCCGGCAGGGCTGGTTTGATGGGGCGTGGAGAATGTAGCTCGGCACGTGGTTGGGTTATCGGCTGATGCTGCCATTAACTTGAGGACGGGTTGGGGATCTAGAACAATCTTTGCGCCCCTGGCTAGTGCTGATCGGCTGTGGGTGGCGCGGGCCGGTGGGGTTGGCAGGCGTACGAAGTGTTTGCAACGGCGGGCCGAGCATCCCCCCTCTCCCGGGTCCCCTTGAAAATAAGTGTGGCCTAGTCGTTTGGGAATCTGTGACTTTCCCGCTCGGCATGAACCCCGTCCTCAAGCTCCTGATGGAAAACAATCGCCTGGCGCCCTCACAGATGGCCCAGGTGCTCGGCCTGTCCGAATCCGAAGTCTCCCGCCAGCTCGATGAGCTCAAGGCGCAAGGCATCTTCCTGGGCTGGCGGCCCGTGCTCAATCTGGCCAAGGAGGATACCGGCGTGGTGCGCGCGGTGATCGAGGTGAAGATACGCCCCGAGCGCGGCGGCGGCTTCAACCGCTTGGCCGAGCGCATCGCCCGCTTCGACGAGGTCGACTCCTGCTACCTCAACTCCGGCGGCTACGACCTGCTGGTGTTTGTGAGCGGCACCAGCCTGCAGAAGGTCGCCGCCTTCGTCTCGGAGCGGCTCTCCACCATCGAGGGAGTCCTCTCCACCGCCACCCATTTCATGCTACGCACCTACAAGGAGCAGGGCGTTCTCATGGATATGCCGGAGGAGGATACCGGCCCGCTCAAGGTCACCCCTTAATCGTAGCCTCTTCTGCAGGCCGTGCCCGCTGCTGCGAGGCCCGCCAGCCAGCACGCCCCCAACAACCATGAGCGATCCGACCCGTTTCATTGCCCGGCATATCGTAGGTCTGCCGCGCTCCGGCATCCGCGACTTCTTCGATGTCGTCGCGAAGATGAAGAGCAAAGACGTCATCTCGCTGGGCATCGGTGAACCCGATTTCCGCACACCGTGGCATATCCGCGAAGCGGCGATCTACTCTCTCGAACGCGGACGCACGCACTACACGGCCAACCTCGGCCTGATCGAGCTGCGCCGGGCGATCTCCACCTATGTGGCGGAGCACTTCCATCTCGCCTACCGCCCGGAGAGCGACGTGCTGGTGACCGTAGGCGTATCCGAGGCTCTCGACCTGGGCTTCCGTGCCTTCATGAACCCGGGCGACAAGGTGCTCTTCCACCAGCCCTGCTATGTGAGCTACCACCCGAGCGTCACCCTGGTGCACGGCACGGGCATCCCGGTGCCCACGTACGCCAAGGACAACTTCGCGCTCACCGCCGAGGCCCTCGCCGCGGCCTGGGAGCCGGGCTGCCGTATCCTGATGCTTAACCTGCCGTGCAATCCCACCGGCGGCACCTGCTCGCGCGCGCAGTTGGAGGCGATCGCCAAGTTCGCCGTCGAGAAGGACCTGCTCGTATTCAGCGACGAGATCTATTCCGAGCTCACCTTCGAGGGGGAGCACCTCAGCATCGCCACGCTGCCCGGCATGCAGGAGCGCACGATTTTCCTCCACGGTTTCTCCAAGGCCTTCGCGATGACCGGTTGGCGCATCGGCTACGCCTGCGGGCCGGCGCCCCTGATCGAGGCGATGATGAAGGTGCACCAGTATTCCATGATGTGCGCCTCCATCGTCAGCCAGGATGCCGCCACCGAGGCGCTGCTGCGCGGCTGGGACGGCGTGGTGCGCATGCGCACCGAATACCACCGGCGCCGCGATTTCATCGTCCGGCGTTTCAACGAGATCGGCCTGAAGTGCCACAGCCCGCGCGGCTCGTTCTACACCTTCCCCTACGTGGGAGGCACCGGGCTGGCGGAGAAGGATTTCGCCGTGCAATTGCTCCAGAAGCACAGCGTGGCGGTGGTCCCCGGCACGGCCTTCGGTGCCAACGGCGCCGGGCACGTACGCGCCTGTTTCGCCACCAGCTACGAGCAGATCGGCGAGGCCTGCGACCGTATCGACAGGTTCGTGCAGGACTTGGCGGCCAAGAAGTAGGGCCCGTCGGCCTGCTCTTCCTGTAGCTGGACGGTGGAGCCGTTCAGTCCCTTCGGTTCGAGCAGCTGGGCGGCGAAGCCGTTCAGCCCCCTCGGCACGCGTAGCTGGGCGGCGAAGCCGTTCAGCTCTCCGGTTCGAGTAGCTGGGCGGCGGAGCCGTTCAGTTGCTTCTGGTCGGCTTGGCGTCGGGCAGCTTTGGCTGGATGCTGCGCCTCGCTTTGCGTAACTCCGGAAACTTTTCCTCGCTCCTCGCTTCCCGCTCCTCGATCCTTCCGCCGTATGTCCCGTATTGTAGCCATCGTTGGTCGCCCGAACGTCGGTAAAAGCCGACTCTTCAACCGTCTCGTCCGTCGCCGTATTTCCATCGTGCATGACGAGGCAGGAATCACGCGCGACGTGGTCACCAGCATGGTCGACAAGGACTATACCCTGCTCGACACCGGCGGCCTCGGGCTCGATTCCACAACCACGCCCGACAAGCTCGTGCCTGCCGTCGAGGCGCAGGCCCGCTTCGCCATCGAGGCCGCCGACCTCATCCTCATGGTCGTCGACTGTCACGAGGAGGGAAACCCGCTCGACGACAAGGTCGCCCAACTGCTGCGCCGCAGTAAGAAGCCGGTGGTGGTGATCCTCAACAAGAGCGACAACCCCGAAAAGCCAGTACAGGTAACCCCCTTCAAGCGCCTCGGTTTCACCCAGTTCATACGCCTCTCCGCCGAGCACGGCCACGGCGAGGACGAGCTGCGCGGGGCCATCGCCCATCACCTGGGCCCGAAACCCGACGAAGCCGGCGAGCGCTCCGAGCAGGACCCGCTCAAGATCGTCTTTGTCGGCCGGCCCAATGTGGGCAAGTCCTCCCTGGCCAACCGCCTGCTCGCCCAGCCCAAGCTCATCGTGAGCGACATCCCCGGCACCACCCGCGATGCGGTGGAGCTCGACTTCTCCTTCACCAACGAGGAGGGCAAGGAGTGGCCCTTCCGGCTCATGGATACGGCCGGCATCAAGGCCAACACCAAGCTCAACTCCCCGGTCGAGTACTTCGCCCGCACCCGTTCGCTGGATGCACTGCACCGCGCCGACGTCGTGTATCTCGTCCTCGACGCCCTCGACGGCGTCACCAAGCAGGACCAGGCCATCGGCTCGGAGATCGTGAAGGCACACAAGCCGGTGATCGTGCTCATCAACAAGTGGGATCTCGCCCAGGAAGCCTTCAAAAACGGCAATCTGCCCGGCTACGAGACCGAGCGCGAGTATCGGGAAAAATATACCGAGGCCGCCGCCCAGGAGCTGTTCTTCACGCCCGGCGCCCCGCTGGTATTCATCTCCGCACTCAAGGGTTTCGCCGTCGAGCGCATGCTGGGAGCAGCCCGCCGCATCGACCACGCACTCGACCGAAAGCTGCCCACCGGCCAGCTCAACAAGGTGCTGCTCGCGCTCACCGATCGCACGCCGCCCCCGTCCTACGCCGGCAAGCGCTTCCGGGCCTATTACGCCGTGCAGACGGGCAACCGCCCGTACCGCATCAAGATGTTCTGCAATACCGCCACCAGCCTCACCGAGTCGTATCGGCGCTATCTGGAGAAGGGCGTGATCGAGGAGTTCAAGCTCAACGGCTGCCCGGTGCTCTTCGATCTCATCGGCAAGGACAAACAGGACCGCCCTGCCTTCCTGCCCCACGTCGAGGAGTGAGGGCGGGGCCGGCGCCCGGCAGCCGCCCCGTTGCGCGCTTTGTATTCAGAGTACACGCGCGTGTCTCCTCGTGCTGCCGCCCGTTCGTGCCGTTCTGTCGTAGGTCGGCGTTTTCGCACGCGACCAAGCGCCACATCACTGCGGTGGCCGGCGGGTTGGACAAGGTTTGTCGTCGCGCCTGGTCGGGCATGGCCACAGGCCGGGCGAGCCGGCTCCATTTGCCTAAGGCGGATGGCGGCGCGAGGTGCGCCGGGCCGCTGTAGTTGAAGGTTGGTCATTCTAGAGTGTGCTGCGGGGGTTTGCCCGCTGGGGTGTGCGGGAATCCCGCATGCATGTGAGAGGGCGAGGATGCAGCCCCCGAGCAGGCGTGCGCCGATTCTGTGGGAGAGCCGGGTGTGTTACCTTCGGGGCCGAGAGAACCGGTGGAGGCTTTTACTCCACCACCAACACCAACCCGAAATCCTGTATCTCATGAAAAAACTACTGATTCCAGCCCTGCTGCTGGCAGCGGCGAGTTCGTATGGCGTTACCTCGGATCTGCTGAAGACCGCCACCGACGCACGCCTGAACGATTACACCAACTGGTTTACCCCGCAGTTCAATGTATCGTCGGACGCCGACTACTATTCCACACCGTTCCCTCCCGGCGTGCCCGCCGGATTTTCCGATGCCAACCGCACTTGGAGCGGATGGACCGCTAACTGGTCCCCCACAGCCTTGGGCGGCCCGATCGTGGGAAAGGATTCCGACTATGACCCGCAGGGGAAATTGCGTACATATACAACGAAGGTGGAGTTTGCATTCTTGGGTGAAACTGCTGGCTGGTGGGACAATATCGGCTACCGCCTCACCGACGGAGCCGGTAACCTCATCGAAGAGAAACTCTTGGCTGACGGGATCCAGACCGTGGCTCCGAACACGAACCGGGAGTTCGGAGACTACTGGGAGTATGTACTGGATGCTGGAAACAAGCTCGATTTCTTCGTCATCGGTACCGAAAAGTCTGGGCCGAATGAGATTATCGATCCCACGCCGGTCAAGGGCGGCAAGTTCTTCGTGTTCGACGAGACCGCCAATATCCCGGGTTCGGCGATGGAGCAGTCGTACTACGGGCAGCTTCAACCGCTGACCAATGAACGAGTGGTTGATAAATCGAAGGAACTCTATAAGCAATCATGGACGGTGATGGGGTTCGAGGATATTCAAACTAAACTCAATTCCCATATTGATTACAACGATATCGGCTTCGCATTTCGTGCGGACTATTTTGTCAACACGGCGGTCCCCGAGCCCTCCACTTACGGGCTGATCGGAGCTGTGGCGCTCCTCGGGCTTGCTGGTTATCGCCGCTACCGGAAGTCCTGAGTCCTCGAATAATCAAGTATCCAAAGCCACTAAATAGCGAGGCGCCCCGGCCTGAGGCCGGGGCGCTTTTTCAGGTCCGGTCTACGACCGGCTCCGCGGGATGATGTAGGTCCGGTCTTCGACCGGATCAGATGGCAGTGGCTGTAGCGTGATGAACACAAACTCTGGACGAACCGGTGTAAAACCAGTCCTACCTGCCCCAAAACTCCACGCCTGAGAGCTGCGTGATGGCACCGGATTTCGCCTTCATATCAAAACGGAACTGCAGGTAGGCCGCAGACGGTTGTGCTAGCACGAAGTCGCGCAACAGGAAGCGGGAGGCAAAGGTTTGCCCGCTGCGGGTCTCGATCACAGTCCATGTGACACCATCGTTGGAGCCGCTGAGGGTCCACGAAGCCGGGTCGCGCAAGGGGTAGTCGTTGGCCGATACCAGGCTATAGGCTACCAGGGCATGCGCGGTGGCGAAGTTGACTTGCACCCAAGTGGTCGCGCTGAAGTCCAGCCACTTCGTAGTGGTGAGGTGATCGAAGAGATTGGCCGTGCCTTCTTTGGTCCCATTCTGGCCGCGAGCCGAGTAGTTGGAGGGGGTGAGCTCTGCTGTGCTGGGGGGGAGTGCGGGAGGCAATGCCGGGAGGGCGGCCACGGTGAGGGCGACTGTGACGCTGGATACATTGCCGGCGGCGTTGCTGACCGTTACCGAGTAGCTGCCGGCGTTGGCGGCAGTGGTCGCGGCGATGGTGTAGCTGGCTGCCGTGGCTCCGGCGATGGCGGTGCCTCCCTTGGCCCATTGGTAGCGCGGGGTGGTGCCGGTGGCCGTCACCGAGAAGGTGGCGGGCTGGCCTTCAGTCACCGAGCGGGCCACCGGTTGGGTGGTGATGGCGGGGGCGACGACTGTCGGCGTGCCAACAGTGCTCGAAATTCCATTCCACGCGATTCCGTAGGTGGTGCCGGCAGGGCCGGATACTTCAAGTGCGTAGCGGCCTGCGGGCAGAGCGGGCACATAGATGTGCTCCACGTTGTCCAGCGCGGAGGTGCTTTCGGCTACGACGGTGCCGAGAGAGAATGAGCTCGTCGAATTGCGTAGGCGCAGGTTGAGGTCAGCCAGCGTGCTGGCGAAGTTCACCCACCGGGTATTGGTTGCGGTGAGCACCCGGTGCCAGGTGAGTACGGTGGAGAATTTGAGAGTCTGGCCGGCTGGTACTTCAAAATAGTATACGGCGTTCGCGTTGGAGGTTCCGAGATCCCAGCCCTTCAGAGAGCGCCAAGCGGTAGTGGCGGGTTGCTGGCCGGCGATGAGCATCCGGTACGAGTTGTTGATGTTCACCCGTCCGGCTCCGTAGATGGGGTCCAGCGGACGCGATGGGGTTTGTGACCAGGCTGGGAACTGCTCCTTTGTCGCACCAGCCATGATCAGGGCTTTGATGGTGCGAGGGTCCTTCGCGGCAGCGAGGGCGGCGGTGCGTTTGGCCTCGCTGATGAGCACTCCGGCCGCGGACGCTACGATGGGGGTAGTGTAGCTGCAGTAGGTGGCGGTGCCCACGATGTCGGGCTTCATCCGGCCTGAACCATCCCGATTGGTACCTCCGCGCGAATGCCGTCCGGTGGCGGTACCGACGGTGATCACATGGTAGGCGTTGCCCCACAGCGGGGGGACAGGGCCAGTGTCGTTCGCCAGCGCTACACAAACGGTGACCCGATCGCGATTAATGCGGTAGTCCATCAATTGAAGGTTGTTCAGATCCATCACGGTCGTGGAGGCTTCATAGGAATGGTTTTCCAGATCCCAGGTCGCCGGGGTGGGGCCTACGAAGAATCCAGCACGGATGGACAACCCAGAATACATTGAGCAACTGGCCACCTGCAGTTCACTCAGTCTTGGCAGCAGGCTGGTGGTCGAGTTAGCGAGGAAATTGGCGACTGCGGTGGCGTGGGACGAACAACCGAGAGAAGGGGTATACTCGATCTTATCTGTCACCTTCAGGTAGGCCAGTCCGCCGGTGGCGCTGGGCTTATAGTTTCCGGAACTGTCGTAGCCCTCGACCTGCAGGGCGGTGAGGTTGGAGCCGTCGGGCAGGGCGGCGCCGAACTCCTGCTGGAGTTGGGTGTATCCGATGTCGCTCTTCACGTCGGCTTGGGCGGAGAATGCGAGGGCGAGGGTGATGACTGTGGCTAGGCTCGTGCGGTATTTCATGGCTGGTTATGCTTGGTTGTGCCGACAGCGTCCTCGGCGATTTCGAGTGGAACAGTAGGGTGTACTCCCTAGGCTGCCGGGGGCGGGGCCCTCATAATTCACCGGTTTGTAATCCTATGTATTCGGCGAAGGCGGAGGCTCGCTGGTTCGTCCGATTCAAACAGGTGCCGCTTCAAGGACGTTGCCCAAGTACCCTCGCCGGGTTGCCGGCCACCACTGCGTGGGCTGGCACATCGGAGGTTACCACCGCGCAGGCCCCGACCACCGCCCGCTCGCCCACCGTCACTCCCGGCATCACGAAGGCACGGGCGCCTACGAAGGCGTGCGCCCCGATCACCACCGGGGCGGTCTGCAACGGGAGCGAGGGGTGATCGAATTTGTGGGTACCGGTGCAAAGGTAGGCCTCCTGGGCGATGGTGGCGCCCTCGTGGATGACGATTTCCCCGAGCGTGTAGGCGGCGGCGCGGTCGCCCAAGCAGGCACGGTCGTGAAGGGTGAGGTTCCACGGGAGCTGGATACGCGCGCGCTGGTGCACGAAGGGCCGGCCGTGGATGTGCGCCCCGAAAAGCCGCAGCCAGCACAGGCGCCAGAAGTTGAGCGGCTTGGGTGTCCAGCTGCACGCCATCGCCCAGCAGTATTCCCAGAGCAGGGCGCGGACCCGTTGGGAGAGGGTCCATGGGCTGTCGTAAGGAGTGGCTTGGACGTGGGTTTTCATTGGGGCAGGGAGGGGCAGAGCGAGAGGAAATCTTCCTCGTAGTGATCGCACACACGGGACATCGAGTAGTCTCTGGCGGTGGCCAGAGCCGCGGTTTGCAGGGGCGGGAGATCCGCAGCTGAGGCGCGGGTGAGCGTGGCCGCGAGATTGGCGGCGGGAGAACCGTCGAGGCCGAAAACGAGGCCGTTGGTGTTGTCGGTTAGGTAGTCGGCGAAGCAGCGCAGGTTGGAGACGATCGGCACGCAGCCGCAGGCCATCGCTTCCACTGGAGTCAGGGGCGAGGCTTCGCCGCGAGCGGCGATCGACGGGTAGACCAGGAAATGGGCATCGGCGTAGAGGGTGCGCAGCCGCTCCGAGTCGAAGACCGGCCCCAGCCACTCGACGGCAGGCCCGCAGGCGGAGGCGAGTTGATGCAGGTGGGCGAGGTAGTCGGGGCCGGCCCCGCCGAGCTCGGCGGCGGCGGGTCCCACGATGCGTAGCCGCGCGGGGCGGCGGGCCGTGCGCAGGTATTCGGAGAATGCGGGCAAGAGCAGATCCAGACCCTTTTCCGGGTGAATGCGTCCGACAAAGAGAAACTCATCGCGCATAGCGGTTCTGGCCGGCGGGGAGTCGGGCACCGCGAAGTCGGCCGGCAGCGGGTTGGGTAGGACCTTGGTGATGCCCGCCACCTTGGGGGTCTGCTCGATAATGGCGTCGCGGATCACTCCGGAGACAGCCTGCAGCCGTGCGGCGTGGCTGTAGTAGCGCATCTGGCCGCGTGGAAAGCGGTTCACGTTGACGCACAGCCGGCCGGGCCGAGCGGAGCGCACGAGCATGGGCAACCAGAACGAGTTGGTGACCAGAATGTCTGCGGCTGGCAGGCGGCGGCGGGCAGCCAAGCTGAAGAGCAAATCCTTGAGCTTGAGCAGCACCAGTGAGCGGGGTTGCTGGAAACCGGAGACACGCAGGTGCCGCACCCCTGCGATCTTCTCGGATGTGAGCAATTTCGGGTGACGTCGGGAGACGTGCAGGACGGTGTGGCCCCGGCGGGCGAGCTCTTGGCCGAGGCCGAACCAGACCTTTTCGACGGCTCCGCCCATGATCGGCGGTACGGGGAAGAAGGCACCTTGGACGATGGTGATGCGCATGGAGAGAGGATCAGCGTGGAGTGCGTCGCAGAAGAGCCGCAAGTGCGATGCGCAGGTGGCGGGCGGCGGCGCCCAAGCCGCGGCGCTCGCGCACAGCGGCCACTGCCAGCTTCGTATTTAAGATCGCAACATGGGGGCCGGAGAAGAAGGCGCGCGCCTGCGCCAGCAGGCGCACTTCGGCCGGGGTGCGCGGTTCGTAGCCGCGCCACTTCGCGCGAAACAGCTCCAGCGCCCTGCGGTTGCGTTCGTCGTAGTGCGAGGAGTTGGTGGCATGCCAGCGGTAGTCGTAGAGCCGGTCGGGGATCTGGTGCACCTCGGTGGCCAGGGCCAGGCGGCAGAACACGTCGGCGTCCTCGCACGAGATCAGCGCAGGGTCGTAGGGGCCGGCGGCGCGCAGGGCTGCTGCACGGAACAGGGCGAAGGGCCCCACGCCGTATCCGCAATAGAAGTTGAAGAACGGAATCGCGCCGCGGCCTCGCATGGGCCACGGCAGGCCGGCGCGGCGGCGGAAACGCAGCGTGCGCCGCGCCCCGGAGATGCGGCCATTGCCGTCCATCGTGCGCGCCCCGCACAGCACCGCTCCGGCGGCCGGATGGGATTCCATGTAGGCTACGAGGCCAGCTAGGGCCTCGGGGGCGAGGCGGTCGTCGGCATCGAAGTTGATCGCGTACGCGGCTGCTGCGGGCACCTGGGCCAGGCAGGCGTTGCGGGCGGCGGAGATGCCTCCGTTGGGCTGGCGGATGAGCGAGATGCGCGGATCGGCCGCGGTGTGGCGCGCGGCGATCGCGGCGGTGTCGTCGGTGCTGCCGTCGTCGACGATGATGAGGCGCCAGTGTGGGTAGGTCTGTGTCTCCACGCTGCGGATCGCCTCGTCGAGATAACGCGCGGCGTTGAAGGCGGGGGTAAGTACCGCCACCAGGGGTTGGGTGGGGGAGCCGGTCATGCGGCGGCGGGCGGGTGGTCGGTGACTGCGGCCAGCCAGCGGTTGATGCCAGCCTTCTCGGTGTAGTAGGGGTCTAGAGCCCTTCGGAAATCGTCGGGGTGTTGCAGTGCCTCGTTGATGGCTGCGGTGAGTTGGTCGCCTCGATCGGGATCGAAGCAGCAAATACGCGGGCCGAGCACCTCCGGCAGGGAGGAGGCCCGGGCGGCGATCACAGGTATGCCCATGGCCAGGGCCTCGATCGGGGTGTATCCGAAGCCTTCGAAGCGCGAGGGGAAGACAAAGAGGCTGGCACCCGCGTAGATCGCGGGGAGATCGGCGTCGGTTATGTGGCCGGCCAGGACCACCCGCCCCGGAGGGATGCCCAGTTCCTTCATGAGGGCGGGAACGTCGGTGCTCAGCACCTGCGCGGGGTGGGGCGGCAGGCCGCCGGCGATGACCAGCGGCGGCCAATTGTGCGATGCGGCGCCGGCCGCGTAGGTGCGCAGCAGCAGTTCCACGTTCTTGTTGAGCCTGAATCCGCTCAGGTAGAGCAGGTATTTCTCGGGCAGGCCCAAGCGGGCGCGCAATTCTGCGACCTTGGCTGTGGACGGCGGGGGAGCCTCGAAGCGCCGGTCGATCCACGGGTGGACGATTCGAAGCACGGAGTGGGGTATCCCGGCGAGCAGCTCCAGGTCTCGCGCGGAATCCGAGGTGCACGTGAACACCCGGCCGGATCTGATGCTCCAACGGATACAGAGCCGGCGGAAGAAACGCCGAGGGAAATACGTATGAGAGGAGAACTTCGGGTAGCGCTCGTAGATGGCATCGTGGATGACCACCACCGAGTTCTTGGGACGGGCCGGCGACCAAACCTCGTGGGTGGAGACGAAGATCGCATCGCCCCCGTGGCGCGCGGCATAGCGCACGATCTGGTGCTGCCTCCAGAGGCCGGCCAGGAATTGCCGGCGGAAAGGGGCACGGCATGGCACGGTGATGATCGATTTCGGTGGCAGACCGGCGGCCAGTTCGAGGCGGTCCTCGGTAAGCAGGATACGGATGGTGACCTCGGGGTGGTGGCGGGCGAGGGCCTCCAGCAGCCGCTGGGTGTAGACGCGGATACCGTGGTTGATGCCCAGTGGCAGACCGTTGAGGAGTAGCAGCGGCGGCTGGTTGGCGGTCGGGTGCATGTCGTTGCTATCTTGATATGCGCTGGCGCAGTCGGGAGGCGAAGTAGCGCCAGACCAGGCGCCGCCGGCGCCATACGCCGTGCAGTTTTAGACAGGCATCGTACACCACCTCCTTGCCCAGCCAGAAACGCGCTTCGGTGGAGAGTGCTCCCAGATCCTGGGCGGCGATCCAAGCCAGTACGCGGTGGTGGCTGTCGATATGGGTGGAGTCCAGGGTAGGGCGGCGCTCGGGCATGAAATAGCACTGCTTGGGCGAGTCGTGCCGGGCGAGCTCGACGCCGGTGATCATGGCCCGGAAGACCAGATGGAAATCCTCGGCGCCGTCGAAGCGGGCGTCGAAACCGTCGAGTCTGTTGAAGATCTCCCGTTGCCAGAGCACCGCTGCCGGGGTGACATTGATGGGCTGATACCGTGGCAGGAGACTTCTCCAGATGGACATCCGGATGATCGGCGCTGTCCTGCCTTGGTCGAAGGAGTGTTCGCCTTTTTGGGCCATGCGCACCGGGTGCTCGATTAGCCCGGCGGTGACGTTGGCCAGGCTGGCTGTATCCAGCGGCAGGGGGTGGTCGTCGCCGTCGATGAAGTCGAGCCAGTGGCCGCTGCTTTCCCGCGCGCCCAGGTTGCGGGCTCGGGAGCGGCCCAGGTTGGTGGAAGGGGTGAGCAGCCGGATACCGCGCTGGGCCATTATTGCGGTCAGTTCCGGCGGCGGTGGGTCAGCGGGGGCGTCGTTGACGATGATCCACTCCGTGCCAGGGGCGTACAGGGAGTCGTCACCGATCCACTGGGCAAGGTAGGACCATTGCCGGTAGCAGGTCATGATGCGGCTGACAACGGGGGGCGGCATGGAGGAAGGAGGCATGGTTGTCTTCAGCGTTGGGCGACCAGCGAGGTGTAGAAGCAGTTGCCGGGGGCTGCTGCGCAACGTTGTTCGATTTCAGCGCCGGAGGCCGGGGTGGTGCGCCCCTGCGCTTCGAGGAAGAACAAGCGGTAGCCGGCCTGGGTCCAGAAATCGACCAAGCTGGAGACGGATACACCGGCGCCGCGCATGGCGGCTGGATTGAGCTCGAAGAGGAAACGGGTGCGCTGCCAGCGGGCCAGCCGGGGCCCGAAGCTGCGGAATACGTTCAATTCCCAGCCCTCGACATCCACTTTCACAAGGTCGGGTTCGTCCAGACCCAGGGCGGCGAGCAGGTCTTCCGTGCGGGTGAGAGTGACCCGGACCGATCTCAGTCGGGCCACGCTGCCCATCGTCTGGTGTACGACATTGGAGGAGAGCGATCCGGTGGCGGAGTCGTGCTCGGAGGTGAATAGATCGAATACTCCTGGCTTCTCGGCCAGCCCTACGGGCAAAGCCAGGACGTTGGGAAAGCGGCGAGTGTTGCGCACCAGGTAGCGGAACGGCTCGGGGTTGGGTTCGAAGGCTACTACGCGCCCGTCGGGAGCAACGTGCTCGGCGAACAGTCGGGTGAAATATCCTACGTTGGCGCCGATATCGAGAACGAGGCGGGCTCCCTTCGCTTCGCGGGCCAGGTAGGCGGCCTCTTCCGGTTCATAGCGACGCCGGAGCATGTCGAGGCGGTGTGGAATGAAGCTGCCTTGGGGCGTGCGGAAACCACGGCCCGATTCGGCTACCGCGATGGCCGCACCCGCCGAACTGCGGAGTGTCGCCCGCCCGAGCCGGACCAGCGGCCCCAGCCCGCAGCGGCGGAGTGTGGCGGCGATGCGCCGGGGGAGTGTATGTCTGGACTTGGTACATTTCTCTATCATTCGGATGTCTGTCTCAGTGAGTTCGGGGGAGCGGCCGGCCCAGTTGTTCCTGCAGAGAGTCGGCCGCCCGGCTGATCTCAAAGCGGCGTGCAAAGCAGGACTCGGCGGCAGCGCGCGCCAGCGCACGCGCCTCGGCGGGCAGCGAGGCCCAGCGGGAGAGCAGGCGCTCTGTGCCCACGGCGGTGTCGGGCTCCACGAAGGCGGCTGAGTCCTCGGCTACCTCGCGCCAGATGTTTACCTGGTCGGAGATGAGCACTGGGGTGCCGCAGGCGAGGGCCTCGGCCACGGCGATGCCGAAATTTTCCTGGTGCGAGGGAAGCACGAAGGCCTCGGCCGCTCGGAAGGCCCCCCATTTGGCGTCGCCCTCCAGCATCCCGGGCCAGTGGATGAGGCGCTCCGCCCCGGGCAGCACTTGGGCGGCGAGGTGTTGCAATCGCCCGAGGTAGGCGGGCTCGGCACAGGGGCCGGCCACCACGAGCAGCGGCGGCAGTTGCCCCCCGGCGCTGAGCGCGGCGTAGGTTTTGGCATAGGCGCGCAGGAGCAGGTCCACTCCCTTCTTTTCGTGGATACGGCTGAGGAAAAGCAGGAACGGCCGCCCGCCCACCCCGGGGCACCTGGCGTGGAAGGCGGCTAGCTGGGCCTCGCTGGCCGCCGGCGGGGCGGCGCAGCCGTAGTTGACCACCACCTCCCGGCAGTCCCAGGGGCGGAAGGCCGTGCGGGCCAAGCGCCGCTCCTGCTCGCAGGTGAAAAGCACGGCCGAGGCGTGGCGCAGGACATGGCGCTCAGCGAGCCACCAATAGAGCTGCTTTTTGAGCCTCTTGAGCGGGTAGGTGCGGTTGAACCACGGATCGAGCATGCCGTGGGGATAGACAAAATACGGCACTGAGCACCGGAGCGCCTCGCGCCAGACTGCGTAACCATGGTATTGCCACAGGCCGTGGACCACCGCGGCGTCGAAGCGCGGCAACTCGCGGCGCAGCCACGGACGCAGCGCCGGGCTGTAGCCGTTGGCCCGGGTGCTGGGCCCGATCGCATGGCAGGCGGCCCCGGGGCAGCCGAAGCCGCGGGCCGGATCGTCGACGCACACGATTTCCGTGGACACCCCTCGCCCGGCCAGCACCGGAGTGATGGAGCGCACTCCCGCCCCCGGTCCGCCGCCGGCGGGGTCGAGCGAATGGATGGCGCGCAGCAGGCGGATGGGCGGCCGGCTCATGCGGGTGCGGCCACCTTCCCGTAGAGTTCGATGTAGCCGTCGATCATAGCGGTTGTGGTGAAGCGTTGGACATTCTCGTATCCTGCCTCTGCTAGCGACGGGGAGTTGCGCAGCGCGGCGGCCACGATTTGCGCGGCGGCGGCGGGGTCGGCGGGGTCGAAGTACACGGCAGCTTCGCCGGCCACTTCAGTCATCGGCGCGCGCGCGGAGGTGAACACCGGGCATCCGCAGGCTTGTGCCTCCAGCAAGGGCCAGCCGAGGCCTTCCTCCCATGAGGGGAACACCAGTCCATCGGCCACCGAATAGAGCGCCTCAAGAATGGGATTGGGGACGTTCTGCAGGGAAACCAGGTGCGGGGTGAGGCTCAGTTCATCGGCGATCGCTGTCTCCACCGCGGATAGTGGTTTGCCGACCACTACCAGCCTGCCTTGGTAGCGATGCTGGGTGCGCAGGGCGGCGAAGATCCGCAGCAGGCCGGGCCGGTTCTTGTACCATTGGCCGCCGCCTACATTGAGCAGAAACGGATCACCAGGGGCCAGCGGGGCGGCGACGGGGCCCTGCCCGGCGAGGCGGCTCCAGGCCACGCCGGGATCGAGCCTGCGGTAGTCGTGGTTGAGGCCCAGCGGGACCACGGTGACGCGGGCCGGCGACAAGGGGGTGAGCCGCAGAAGATCGCGGCGTGTTTTCCAGGATACGCAGGCGGTGAGCGGTGCCCGGGCGAGGTTGCGCAGTATCCACTCCTGATAGCGACGACCGCTGCGGCCCAGGCGCTGCTGGGGAAACTCTCCCAAGGCGGCGCGGATTTGCAGCAGGTCGTGGCAGGTGATGACGGTGCGGGCGGGCAGGTGAGGCAGGTAGACGGCGTTGGCGTGGTCGAGGAGGTGAAATACCGCGCCTGGCTCGCGCCGGGCCAGGCGGCGCAGTTCGCGAGGGAAGAGGACGAATTTATCGAGGTACCCAAGCAGCTTGGGCCATCCAGAATAGCGGTACGGGCGGCAGAGCCGGGCGAAGTGCGGCCTCGGGGCCACCAGTGTGGTGCACAGCTCGCGGAGCGGCAGTTCGCGCAGCAGGAGTTGGGCGTAGCGGAGCATGCTCTGCTGGGCGTCCGGGGCGAAGTTGCCTACGAGAATCAGCTTCATGGTTAAACCTCCTTGTCGGCTGGGTTCAAAGGATCATCTGGCGAAGGGGTTAGATCGGGCGGGGGGGCGGGATCGTCGCCTTGAGCTTCCTCTTCCTCTTCGTCCGACTCGTCGCCGTCCTCATATTCGTCCTCCTCGGGCTGATCTTGGCAGGCCGCCAGGCATAGGCCGCCGCCGAGTACGGCGAAGCCGAGGATGGTGGGCGGCGACCATTGGCCGAAGGCGATGGCGGAGCCGATGGAGGAGATGATCAGCAGCGGCAGCGAGTCGCGGGAGTGCAAAAGCCGTAGCAGGGAGTCCTTGGCTAGTTTCAGGGTGAGTATCACCCGGTAGAATAGGAAGGCCAGGCCCAGAGGCGGCCCGAGTTCTTGTATGCATCGAGCCCATTCGCTCTCGGCGAGCAGAAACCCCATGTTGCCGGTGGTAAGGCGGGCGGCCACGTTGGACCCCATACCGATGCCCGAACCAAACAGGTTGGTGGTGGTCGCAAAATAGACGAGGGAATCCGAGCCGCCAAAAAGTCGTGCCAAGATCATGCCCAACCCGACGCTCTCATCGGAGGGGCCCTTGGCCTCCTCCCAGCGCGAGAAGAACGCCTCTCGGGCAGTGTCGAAAACAGGCAGGAAGCTGGCGGCCACCAAGATGATCACCACGACCCAGCCGGTGCGAACCACTCCGCCTTTGAGTTGCCCGGTGCGCAGGCAGGCGAGGATGTACACTGCGAATACGAAAAAGGTGGCCACCGCCACCGTGCGGCTGATCGACACCGGTATTGCCACCACGATGGCTACGCCGCACGCGATGAGCAGCGGGAACCACAGGCGCCGGGGCGAGACCATTTGATGGCAGAAAAACGCGGCGGCCAAGGGAATGAACAATTGCGGGCCGGTGATGAAGGCGAAGAATCCGGGCGAGCGGATGCGGCCAAGGGCTCCGTAAATCTGGCCCCCTTCCTCACCGCCCACACCGCAGTTGATGAAGCTGCTGATCGGGGAGTTGAACTGCGCCACCATGACCAGCGTCATCGGTATGGCCAGCAGCAGCACTCCCTTGCCCAGGTTCTCCACGTCGTGGCGGGTGAGCGCGGCGGCCATCACCCAGATCAGCGGCAGGTGCAGGAAGTCGGTGCGCAGGCCGTAGGCGGTGATCAGCAGGTTGCTCTGCCCGGCCATGAAGGAGCCCAAGAGGCTGGCGCCGGCCAGTATCGCGGCGGTGATTACCCAGCCATTGAAAGGGAAACGGCCTCGGGCGATGGCGACCAGGTAGATCAGAAGCACTACCGGGTCCCTGACGACCAGAAGCTGGTCGGAATAGCCCGGCATCGCCCATTTGCGCAGCGCACCTTCGAAGATGAGCAACAGGAGATAGAGCCAGATCAGGAGTTTGAGCGGAGTATCCGATTTCACGCGATGGTAGGGGCCGGCCGGCCGGCCAAGTGCTCGCCCACCAATCGGGCGAGGCTGGTTTCGTAGGCGGTCCAGGTGAAGGTGGTTGCTTTGGCGCGGGCGGCCGCCCCCATGGCAGCCAAGAGGTCCCGGTCGCCGTGCAGATCGAACAAGCGGGCCGCGATGGCTTCGGTGTCGCGGATGGGGACGATGAACCCGTCTACACCGTCTGTGATGATGTCGGGTCCTGCTGTGTGTGGCGTAGTGATTACCGGTACACCCTGGGCCATCGCCTCGAGAATCACGAGGCCGAAGCCTTCGAAGAGGGAGGGGAAAACCAGTACGTCGCTGTGGCGCATTTGTTCAAGCACGGCAGCGTGGGGCAGCGAGGGGATCCAATTGTGCGAGCTCAGGGCTCGATCGAGCGCGGCGCAGGGCTTGGCGGGCTTGGTGCCGATGACCGTCAATGTTATCGAGCGGCCGGCCAAGGCGGCGGCGGCGAAAAGGTAGGAGAGTCCTTTGCGCTGCCCCAGCGACCCCACATAGAGCACACGCAGCGGCCTGGCAACGTGGGCATAGGCCGAGCGAGGGGCCCCATCCTCGGCGGTGGGAGCTCCATAGGGCAGCACATGCACTGGCGCGGTGAAGCCGGGATGCTCCTGCAACGTGGCCTTGGTGAAGGAGGTGGCGGCGAAGACGACATCGGCGCCTCGCAACTCCTCGTCCTTGCGCTCGGTCTTGGCGGCGCTGTCGCGATTGCCCACGATGGTCTCGGCCCACTCCGGTTCGAGTTCGGCCTCCTCCATGAGAATACGCCGAGCGGCGCGCCAGTATCCGATGGGCTGGTCGTAGAAGGTGGTTAGGCCGCGGGCGCGGGCGGCGGCGAAACCCGTAGCCGCTCCATCCTCGTAGGCGTAGATCCCGGTGAACTTCCCCTCGGCCAAGCGCCGCGCCACAGCGCGGTCCAGATCGTGGTAGATTGCGTCGACTGAGAGCAGCCCGCCCTCGTGCCGGATTAGGCGCCCGGCCCCCACGCGGCCAGCGGCCAAGCGTACGATTTCGCGCACGGGGCGTGAATGGGCGAACTGCAGCAGCTCGGCCGGCACCGTGCGGCGGCGGATCTGACCGGCCAAAAAGGGAGGCAGCAACTCCAACCACCCAGCGTCGGGATCTACGGCTAGGCAGGTCCAGAACTCCGCCAGCAGGCCGCCCCGGGCCAGGCCCAAGGCGGCGTGTCGCACGTTGGCGTTACCGGTGGGATGGGTGAGTAGAAGCATGCGTGGTGGTCAGTGGTCGACGGAGTAGGGGCTGTTTCGTATCGTCCACGAGGCGCGGTCAACCGTCCACCGTGAATCCAAGGTAGGTGATCCATTGTTCCCGCACGACGCAGGGGGCAAATCGGCGCTCCCACACCCCGCGCTGGGCTGTTTGCGAGGTGGAAAAAGCGCGGATACGGGTGGAAAGCGCGAGCACGCCGGCGCGGCACTCCTCGTAGTTTTCCGGATGGGCGATGAGTTCGCAGTCCGGCGCGGACTCGGCGAGCTCGGGCGTGCCGCCCCGGGCGGTGGCCACCCAAGGTAAGCCGGAGGCCATCGTCTCGATCAAACTCAGCGGCATGCCCTCGTTGTGCACGGAGAAGAGCGCGACTGCATCGAGTGAGGCGAGGGCTGCGGCCTGCTCGGTGGGGTTTGCATAGCCACCGTGGTAGACCACGCCGGGGCGCTCGGCGAAGAACTCGGGCGGGTAGTCGGAGCCTGAACCGTGGATATGCCACTGGATCTCCGCGCAGGCTGGATCGGCGGCCAGGCGCAGGATCGTCTCGATGCCCTTGGTGGATACCAGCCGGCCCAGGAAGCCGAAGCGCAGTGGCTCGCCGGCGGTGCGCGCGCGCGCCGGGGGCGGCGCGGCTACAAAGGCGGTTTCGGTGAAGTAGGGGAGGAAGCGGGCGTCGCTGCGCCCGGTGGCGGCGTTGAGTTGGCTGGCGGTGAAGCGGCTGCAGCCCACCAGTTCCCCGGCCCTCACGAGGACACGCAGAAAGCCGGGCGACCAACTCCGCTGCTCGGCAGCATCGGCCGCTGTATGGTGGTGATGGACGCGCCGGGCGCCGCGCCGTGCCGCCAGCCAGAGGATACGGGCGAGGGCCCCCTGGCCGTTGGTGTAGACGGTGTCCCAGCGGCGGCGGCGTAGTGCGAGGCTGCGGCGCAGCAGCCACCAAGCCTTGGCGTAGCCGCTGGCGCTGCCGCGGGCGGCCGGCATCTCGTGCAGTTCCACTCCGCCGCAGCGCAGCCGTTCGCGCCAGGCAGGGGCCAAGGAGTTGCTGGTGGTTACGAAGGCTACATTGGCCCCGGTGGCCGCCATTGCCTCGGCTACCAGGCAGAGGTGGCGCTCCATCCCGCCGTAGGCGGCCATCTGAGGGGCGTAGATGAGCAGATTCATGACTGTGGGCGGTATAACGGGGAGGTCCGATCGGTCCGATCAGGTAGATCGGTCGGATCAATCAAAGACAGGAACGGCTGGCACGATGCGGGACTGCTCATGTGGCGGCGATATCCGAAATGAACTGGCGGGCTATGGCGGGCAAGCGCGCTGCTGGCGGCCGGCGCAGGGCGAGAAGGGAGGGCAGGTCGATGGCCGTGCCCGCCGGAGAGAAGACCACTCCGGATTCCTCCGACGGCGGCACAGAGAGAGTTCCACGAGGCTGCCAGTTATTGCGGGAGATGAGCACTGGGACGCCGTGGTCGAGGCTGGCCGCCACGGTGCCCGATTTTGGCGCGAGCGCTACGGGGTTGGCTGTAAGGGACAGGTCGAAAATGCCCAGGAGGCGGCTGGCTTCCTCGGGGGCGCGTTCGCCCAGGTCGATGAAGGTTGCTCCGGGAAGCGGTTGCTGGCGGATACGGGCGGCCAGCGCGGCACCTGCCGCACCGGTACGACCGAGGGCGAGGAGAACTAGTGAGCGCTGCGCGGCCTGGGCAGCGACAGCGAGGCGGGCGAGGACCTCGACGGCATCCCATTGCGGGTGGACTGTGCCAAACCAGCCGGCAAGCACGGCGGAGTCGGATGGGAGGCCGGGGGCGTGGGCTGCGAGGAGTTCGCGCCGGATGGCGGCGCGATTACAGGGCACTACCGGCAGGTTACCAAAAAGCGGGAGGCGGCGTGCGGGAATGCCTTCGGCGGCGAGAGCGGCGGCGTAGACGGGAGCCTGCGTGTGGACCAGTTGGGGACGCATCCCTCGGTGAAGGCCGAGAATGGCCCGCCGCTGCACGATGCCGTGGAGGCGGTTGACGAGGCGGTCGTGCCGGTTGAGCCCCACCCAAAGCTCGTGGAACATCAGGTGGCGGCGGCGCCGGCCAAAGAGAGGCGCGAGGCGGTCGGCCAAGCCGAAGGCGTAACCTCGGGGCTGCCACGCGTAGGCGACAAACTGCAGGCTCACCCAGTCTGGCTCGAAGCCGGCCAGAGCGACTCGCGCCTGCACCAGGCGCTCGGCCCAAGGGCGGTCGCCGGCGAGGCGCACGACCGGCGAGCCCTCCTCCAGCGCGGCCTCAGTATCTTCCAGCCCGATGGACAGGCAGGGGTGCCCCTGCCGGCTGAGCTCGGAGGCAAGTGCGCGGGTGTAGTCACCCACACCGTTGCGGCCGGGGGCGAGGGAGGAGCAGAGGAAGGCGAGGCGCATCTGGGCGGTGGGACCTAAGGCAAAAGTGAGAAGGCAGAATGCAGAAGGCGTTAGGTTGAGCGAGGAGAGCGAGCAGGGACGGTGCGGCGGACCTAAGATGGAAGGCTGTTTGCAGAAGTCGGAAAGTGGAACGGCCGCGGTCAGGTTCTGCGGTAGAAGCGGCCGATGAAGGCTGCCAGATGAAGAGCGCTACGCCGGGCCCGGACGGTTCCGGCGGAGAAGAGCGGGATAGGGCCGTCGACGTATTCCCAAAAGCGGCGGTCGGGCCGGCTGGGCGCTTGGCCACGCAGCGCTGAGAGCAGGAAATGCTTCTGCCATGGCTTGGGCAGGTCGATGGCGTGGCTCATGAGCGGGCGGCCTGGGCTGGGGATGAAGTCCATGCCATTGGGGCCGTAGATGGAAACCGGGTGCGGCGTGATCATGGCGGCGAGATTCATCGTATCCTGGTTGGCGCTCCAGAAGCGATGGGTGCGGTCCAGGCTGCGCCATTGGTGCAGGGAGCCGCTCTCCGGCTCCACGGCGCGGATGAGCTCGGCCCAGGTGGAAAGGAAGGAGCGGTGGGCGCGCTGCACACCTTGGAAACCACCGTTGCAGTAGCGGCTCAGTGAATGGACTACGGGGTGGCCTCGCTCGCGAGCGAAGGCGGCCCAGGCGTGGCGCAGGGGGTGGTGGGCGCCCACGTGGTAGTGGTTGTCTTCGCACAGTGCGATGCCGTATCCGGCCCATTCCTCGAAGTAGCTCCAGCGCGAGCAGACCACTATGTCGGGGTCGAAATAGAACACGGCGTCGGCGGCCGGTTCGTGGCAGTCGAGCACCTCCTGCATCCACCACGGCTTGAAGTGGGTGAAGTGAAGAGCGGTGGGGTGTGGGATGAGGACGATCTCCACCGGGCCGGCCGCTACGCGACGGGAACCATCGGCGGCTGCGGGGACGTGGGCGGCCCAGGGCGGGGGCGGGCCGCGGTATCCGGCGTAGAGGCGGCCGGTGTAGCCGTTGCGGGCGAGGGAGTTGGCGAGGGTGGCCACGCCGTAGTGGTAATCGCCCTCAAACAAGGTGGTCACGACGCTGTGCATGGTGTTGGGACGTTCCGGTTCAGGCGCGGCGGTAGAAGCGACCGACAAGGGCGGCCAGAGCGAGGGCGGATTTTTCCCATACTAGGCGAGCGCCCGAGAATACACGGATGGGGCCGGCGGCATTCGCCCAGAAGAGGCGGTCGGCATTGGCGAGAGGGATCCCTTTGAGCGCACGGATCACGTAGCGGCGTAACCATGGTTTGGGGCTGCCCATGGCGTGCGAGAGTTGGGTGCCTCCGGGGAAGAAGTCCATGCCGGAGGGGCCGATGGTGCTCAGGGCGATGGGTGAGACCATGGTCGTCATGGCCAGGAAGTCCTGGTCGGCGAAACGGAAATACGGGTAGTGCTTCATCACCTGCGTGACGGTGCCCGGGGTGAAACCGGCTGACTGGCCGGCCTCGATGAGGTGGTGCCAGAGTTGGGCGAAGGCGAGGTCGCGGCGGTGGATGCCGACAAAGCCGCCATTGTAGTAGGCGTCGCGGGCCTGGGTGGGCGGGAAGCCGGCCTCACGGAGGAATCGGGCCCAAGCCTGTCGCACGGGGTGGTCGGCGGGCATGCAGGGGTTTACGTCCTGTACCAGTGCCACGCCATGGTCGGCCCAGTCCTCGAAGTACAACCACTCGCGTTTCACCACGACATCGGGGTCGAAGTAGTAGAGGCGCTCGGCCTCGGGGACGATGTCGCGCCAGAGGCGCAGGAAGAAGGCGGGCTTGTGGTTGGTGAGGTGCCAGGCCGTTTCCGTAGGGATGCACTCCACGTGGAAGCCCTCGGGCCCATTCCAGCGCGGGCGGCCTTCGGGGCTGCGGTCGGTGCACCACGGCGGCGGTGGGCCATTATGGCCGATGAGGCACTTTCCGCGGAAGCCTGCTGCGTAGAGCGAGTTGAAGAGCACCGCGGCACCAAGGTGGTAGTGGCTCTCCAGAAGGGTGAAGACGACAGAGCGCTGGGTGGGCATGTTTCGGAGAACCTAAGGGAGAATTCGGAAAGGAGGATGCAGAACCCGCTGGCGACTGAAAGCAGAAGCGTACTGGGTCGAAGGAGGCATGCGGTTCAGCCGGGCAGCAGGGTGCGCAAGGCGGCGGCGCAGAGGCGGGCGGCCTGGAGCGGTTCGGTGGTGCGCAGGAGGCGGGCTGCGTTGACCAAGCGGCTGCGGGCTTGCCTGCGAATGGCGGCGGGGGTGCGACCGGGGAACCCGTGGGTGTTGGCCAGCAGGACACGGGCGCTATCGGCGATGAGCGCGGCGCTCTTGTTGGACATGGCTCCGGGATGCTTGCGGTAACGCAGAGTGATGGCGCCGTTGTAGAAGAGCGGTACGCCAGCGCGGCAGCATCGTAACCAGTAGTCGAAGTCGTTGCAGATCGGGAAACGCGGATCGAAACCTCCCACGGCGCTGAAGGCGGCGCGATTATACAGGGCGGCGGCCGGCTGGATGACGAGATCGCCCTCGAGCAGGGCTGCGCGCAGATCGCCGGAGGCGGGCGGTTCGCGGCGGTAGACCTCGGCGCCGGACCCCGAGTCGAATACGGAGCTGCCTCCGAATACGAGCGCGGGCCCGCTGGCGGGGGCCGCGGCCAGGCAGCGCGCCAGGTGGTCGGGAGTCCACAGGTCGTCGCTGTCGAGCAGCGCGATCCATTCGGCCTTGGCGACCTCGATTCCGGCGTTGCGGGTGGCGGGCAGGCCGCGGTTGGGGTCGTGGCGGGTGTAGTGGACAGGCTGTGCCACAGTGGCGGCGAAGGCGCGCACGATCTCCTCGGTGCCGTCGCGTGAGCCGTCCTCGGTGACGATCACCTCCCAGTCGGTGAAACTCTGGGCGCGCACAGAGGCCAGGGTTTCGGCTAGGAAACGCTCTGCCTTGTAGGCGGGGATACAGATGCTGACGCGAGGTGGCATTGCGGAGGACCTATGGATGAAGGAGGATTGAAGAATGGCGGAAGGGCGAGTGTCTATGGCGGCGGACCTACGGCGAAGGATGAAGGCTGGAGTGCCGAACCCCGAAGGCTAAAAGAGGGAGGACGGCGTTGGCGTTACGCTTGGGCATAGTGGCGAAAGCGGTGTCGATTGAGCCGGGTGTAGACTCTTTGCCCGTGGCTGGCGAGGGCGCGGACGGGGTGGGTGAGGCGGGCGATGGAACCGGCGCGGGCGGCGGGGATTTCCACGGTGAGCAACCGCTGCCAACGGGCGCTAATGGCGGCTGGGGTGAACTCAGCGGCGCGTTCGCGGGCGCGTTGGCACATGACGGAATAGAGACCGGGTTGGTCGCGCAGGCGGCGCAGTGCAGCGAGGGCGGCAGGCGCATCGGCGGCCTCGATGAAGTCCAGTTCGTGGGTGCGCAGGGCGAGATAGGCCGGATCCGGACTGACGATGGCTGGAACGCCGGCCAGCCACGCGTTGAGCAATTTGGTGGGCGGCTTGTG
>CAJCBL010000038.1 GCA_903960515.1 uncultured Verrucomicrobiota bacterium | reverse complement strand
GTCGGCTTCACCGGTGGTGGGAGCGGGTTTATGCCCGAGACGGGTTTAAGTTTCATCACCACCAGTCACTTCCATCACCGGTGCTTTGGCCAATTGAATGGTTACGGCTAAGCCGTGACCATGCAGTCCGCTTGTCGGGGCGGACCTTGTGTCCGTACCGGCTCGTTCGCAGACGGTGCGTCGAGCCCCGCTAAAGGGGACAGGTCGAAAATCATCAAACACCATCCCGGTTGGGGCCAAACTGGGGGCGTGATGAGGCTGGGGTGTATCATGGGCGATCCCACCGATGGGCCGGAGGCCTACCACTGCATGGCGCGGTTGGAACCCCGCTAAAGGGGACAGGTCGAAAATCATCAAACACCATCCCGGTTGGGGCCAAACTGGGGGCGTGATGAGGCGGGGTGTATCATGGGCGATCCGACCGATGGGCCGGAGGCCTACCACTGCATGGCGCGGTTGATGTGGGGGGGGGCGCTCCCAAGGCCGAGGGGAGGCCCGGCATTTCAGGCCAGCCTCCATCCCCATAGTGGCCGGCCCGCCCAAACGGGGACGCAATTCGGAAGGGCTCGGGAGCAGCCTCGCCCCCGAAATCGACTACGAAGCGCTGGCCTATGAGCCGCCGCTCGCGCTCGCACCGATCCGGCCCCGGATCATAGATCCAGCCGAGCTGGCGTTGGCGGGTCCACTTGGCTCTCGTTGGGCTTGCCTCGCGCGTTGTAACCAACGCCCGGGGGTTATTCGTACCGTTGTGCCGTGAATTCGGATCGGCTCTTTCGTGGATTTGGGCGCCCACGAAACGCTCCGGTGGGAGTTTCCCCTGCACTGGGCAAATCTCCGGCCGGGATGGTGCCCTTCAGGGAGCATTAGTGGTCAACTCCTCAGTACTTGCCGGCCGCCACCGGGCCCGCCCACGCGACCCCAGCCCGGCCTTTCCTTTGTTCGGGCGGCGGAGCACGCCCGGGGCGGGTAATTTTGTTCTGTTTACGTGCTGTCTTAGAAAAGCGGATTGACACGTACGCAAAAAAGCGATCTCTAGCGCGACCGAAACGGTTATGTGTGCAACCTCCCAGGTAGGCACCTAAACACCGTCTGCCAACCGTATCCAGCGCGGCGCACCAGCGCCCGAACGACCAGGTCAGCAACGTCCAGCGGTACGTCCCCACTTCGGGATATCCCCGAGTCACCGCTTTCAGCCGCCATAAGCGCCCCGGCCCCCCACTGCCGCTCGGCGCGGTTCAGCAACCTCAGTACGTAGTCTCACAGCGAAGCGATCCCGGTCGCACTCCGAACTGCTCTGTAGACCCGACGGTTTCCCGGCGCCCACCCTGGGCTGGTCCGGCAACCCGATGGTGGTACTCCCCTTCCCGCCGATCGAACCGGCGTGGCCGCACCTGTGGTGCATCGCACCCGTGGTCGGCCATGCGGATTCGCCGCCGCGGGGAATCCGCCGAAAGCCGCCCGGGCCCGTCTGCGCACCGCTCTCTACGTCAGGGAACCTTGATCACGGCAATCGCCCGCCCCACCCCATGGCAAATCTGCGCGCCATCGACTCGCTGGTCCAGTCCCTCTCCCGGTGGCTGAAGAACAGCTACGATCTCGCCCGAGCCCCGGAGACCGACGGGGGGGCCGGGCACGACTTCCTGCCTCCCTTCGCCTTCGACGCGGTCAGCAGTTCAGAGCTCTCACGGGAGGACGCTCCCGGCGACGGGGCAGCCGGGGCGGACCGCGTGTCCATTTACCTTTACAGAATCAATGTCGACCCCCACCTGCGCACGGCCGGTCGTGTCGGAAACCTGGACATGAATCCGGCACCCCTCTCCATCCATCTCCATCTCCTCTTCAGCCTCTGGTCCACCAGCGCGGCCAGCGACCACCTCGTGCTCGCCTGGCTGTTGCGCCAACTCCACGAGCACCCGATCCTCGACGCCTCCTCCCTCAACGCCGACGCCGCCTGGGGCGCCGATGAGGTGGTGCACCTCATCCCGTCGGAATTGAGCAACGAGGACATGATGCGCCTTTGGGACGCGCTCACCCCCTCCTACCGCCTGAGCGTTTCGTATATCGCGCGGGTGGTTCGTATCGACCCCGACCAGTCAACCGAGTCCGGTCCTGTCGTGGCCACCCGGTTGCGCTTTGGCGCATGTAAGGAAAAGGAGGCAGTCCTGTGAGCACCTTCCGGTGGCTGGAAGATCTCGACCGGCGCGTGCTCGGCGCCGTGCGTTTCGTGAGCGACGTCGACGCCTCGCCTATCGCGGGTCCGCTTGAGGTCTCCGTAGCTTCAGGCCACGCCGCCGACCCCGGTGTTGTCCTTAGCATCCGAATTCAGCGCAACCGCTTCGGTCTCCATATTCTCCAGTCCGCCCCCGGATTCGAGAGCTACACAGCGGCGTTCATTCCAGACCCCACGGCCCCGCCCATCGAGTCGCGAGTGGTCTATTTGCGGGTGAACGACCCCTCAGGCCGGTTCCTGCCGGCCGAGTTCTCCGTGCGGCTGCCGCGCGCCCTACCCGGCGTGTCCGCGGCAGCCGCACGCATTACTTCCCCGGTGGACGTACGGCTGCTCCCCTCGCCGGCCACCCCGCTCGCCGACGGCTGGGCGGTGCTGCGTGCACTGGTGTGGCGGGAGGTTTCGCCGGGCAGCTTCCTGCCGCTGCGCGGCGCGCTGCTGCGGGTGCTGCGCCAGGTCGATGGCGCCGCGATCGAGGACCTCGAGCAGCTCGGCTGCGGCCTCACCGAATGGCGGCCCTGGCCCGACGGCTCCCGCCCCGCCGCGGCCGAGGCGCTCGTCGCGGTGCCTGGAATTCCGGTTACCCAGTGGAACCCTTCCGCCGGGGGGCCGGTGGTGAGCACCGGGCAGGCGATACGCCTTGAGCTTCGCTACGCCCCGGCCTTCGACCCCGCGCTTCCCGGCGCAATCCCGGATCTTGCCGCCCTCAACGCCGCCGCCCCCTCTGCCCTGGTGGTGCGCGCCGCCCTGCCGGCCGGCGAATCCCTGCAACTCCAGGCCCGCGAACGGCGCACGCTGCCGCTCCTGCTCACCCTGGGCGGTGCGCTCCAGCTATCCCAACCAAGCTGACACAACAACCCATCGGAGGAATCACATGCCTGAATACCTAGCCCCCGGCGTCTACGTGGAAGAAACCAGCTTCCGCGCCAAATCGATCGAAGGCGTCGGCACCAGCACCACCGCCTTTGTTGGCCCTACCCGAAAGGGCCCGCTCGCCACTGCGGACGGCACCGACAAGCCCGAGATGCTCACCAGCTTCGGCGACTTCGCCCGCATCTACGGCGGGCTGGAGCCTCTCGACTTCGCGCCGGGCAAACCCAACTACCTGGCCAACGCCGTGCTCGGATTCTTCAACGAGGGCGGTGCCCGCCTCTACGTGGCCCGTGTGGCCAACGCGGCCACAAGGGCGGTGTCGCGCCTCGCAGGCGCCGACGGCGCCTCCGCCCGGGTGCATCTGAGGGCCCGTTACGCCGGCGCCTCCGGCAACGGACGTATCCTCGTTCAGGAGCAGCTCACCCCGGCGATGAAGAAGGCCATGGTCGCCGCGCCCGCGGGCACTCTGGTGCGCGCCGGCGGGGCCACCCCGGCCTCCGGGGCCAGAATCATCGGGGGCAGCGGCCCGTTCGCCCTGCCCAACGGCGGCAAGCTCAAGCTCACTGTAGGCGGCGCCGCGAAGGAATTCATATTCACCGGTACCAACGCCACCCTGACAGCCGCCGCCCCGCTCGCCGACCCCGTGCCCGTCGCCGGCCCCCTCCAGCTCGAGCTCGACGGCAAGGCCCTCACCATCCCGTTTGCCGCCGGAAACCTTCCGGTCTCCGATTTCCTCTCCCAGTTGAATGCAAATCTGCCAGGAGGCTTCGCCGCGCTCTCTGCAACCAATGCGCTCATACTCGGCAGCGATACGAAGGGCACCGCCTCCGCGGTGAAGGTGGTCAACGCCGCCTTCGGCTTCGCAGCCGGAGCGACCTCGGCTGCGGCCACCGGCAATGTCGCCAACCTCGCCGCAGTCACCGTGGCCGAGATTGCCTCCGTGTTAGCCGCAGTCGCCGGCTCCGGTATCACCGCCTCTCCCACCGCTCCGCTCACAATCACCACCACCGCCACGGGGGCGACCGCATCCCTCGCAGTCAACAGCGCGCCTGCCGCCGGTGAAGTGCTCGTGGACGGCCCCCTCGGCCTGGGCGCCGTCATCCCCGGCGCGGGAGGATCGTCCCGCAAAATGTATGCGAAGCTCGGTGTCACTTGGACGGCGGCCGACGCCAGCACCCTCGACCTCTCCACTACCGCCGACAACGCCCAACCCACCGGCGCGGCCGATTTCGTCAGGCTTGCCGCCACCGTGGAGGATGGAGACGGGGGGACCACCACCTTCGACGAGCTCAGCTTCGACAAAGCCCTGCCTCGTTTCGTAGGCAAGGTCCTGCCGGAGACGCCCACCCTGCGCGCCGAAGCGCTCCTCAACGCCTGCTGGTTCGACATCGGTGCCGACGTCTCCGCACTCCAACTCCGGAACATCCTGTTCTCCTCCGGCACGCCCGGGGGCAACGAGCTTGAAGGACTCTCGGCCACCTACTCGATCGGCTCCGGCGCGGGCGCCACAGCAGGCACCGACGGCTCCGAGCCAGCCTTGGGTGCGCCGACAGAGGCCGGCACCTACGCCGCCGCGCTCGCCCAGTTGCTCGGGCTGGAGGACGTCTCGATCGTCGCCGCGCCCGGCCACTCCGACTACGCCTGCTATCACGAGGTCCAGGGCGCGCTCATCGCCCACGCCGAGAAGCCCCGGGCCTACCGCGTGGCCGTGCTCGATACACCACCCGACCTCCTGCCCGGCGGCGCCCGAGAGGAGCGGGCCCGCATCGATTCCACGTACGGCGCGCTCTACTACCCCTGGGTTACCGTTGCCAACCCCCTGGCCCGCCCGGGCGGCACCGCACCGAAGGAGATCAACCTCCCGCCCTCCGGCTTCCTCACCGGCATCTACGCGCGTAACGACGTGGAGCATGGCGTGGCCAAGGCGCCTGCCAACGAAGTCGTGCGCAGCGCACTACGCTTCGCCAACGACATCAACTTTGGCCAAAACCAGCTCCTCAATCCGCTCGGGGTGAACTGCCTGCGCTTCTTCCCAGGGCGCGGCTACCGGGTGTGGGGCGCGCGCACCGTCTCCTCCGATCCGGAGTGGAAGTACATCAATGTGCGCCGCTACTTTGTGTACCTCGAGTCCTCGATCGACCGCGGCACGCAGTGGGCGGTATTCGAAAACAACGGCGAACGCCTCTGGGCCAACATCCGCGAGACCATCGAGGCCTTCCTCTACAACGAGTGGGTCTCGGGCAACCTGCTGGGGGCCTCGACCAAGGAGGCCTATTTCGTGCGCTGTGACCGCAGCACGATGACCCAGAACGACCTCGATAACGGCCGGCTCATTTGCCTGGTGGGCGTCGCCGCCCTCAAGCCCGCCGAGTTCGTCATCTTCCGCATCGGTCAAAAGACCGCGGATGCACGCACCTGAACCCCTTCGCCAACCCTGAACCGCACTCCTTATGGCAGACAGAACCACACCCTACGGCGCATTCAACTTCCTGGTGAACCTCAACGGCCCCGCCTCCGAGGAGTCGCCACTCGGCGGCTTCTCCGACGTATCCGGCCTCTCCTCCGAGATCACCATAGCCGAGTACCGCACCGGCAACGAGAAGCCCAACCACGTACGCAAAGTTCCGGGACTCCACAAAGTGGGCGACGTCACGCTCAAGCGCGGCGTGGTCAACTCCAAGGACCTCTGGGACTGGATCACCGCCACTCGCACCACCGGCGTCGCCGCCAAGCGCAACGTGGTGATCACCCTGCGCGACGAGACCGGCAAGCCCGTGCAGAAATGGCTGCTGGGCAGCGTAGCGCCCATGAAATACACCGGCCCCACCCTCGCCGCCAAGGGCGGTGGCGACGTGGCGATGGAGGAGTTGGTGCTCTCCAGCGAGAGCATCGAGGTGGAAGCGTTGACCTGAGCGCGCCCATGGACGGCCTCGTCTTCCAGACCACCTGCGCGCCGCCGGCCATCAACCCGGCGCGTGCGGACATCGCCTGCTTCGTAGGCTTCGTAGCACGCCGCGGCGAGGTGGCCCAGCGGGCCGGCGAGCGCGCGGCCGACTGGCTGGCCCGCACCGTCCCCGCAGGGGTACGCGCCGGTCTGACGGAGCGCGGCTGGGTAGGCGGAGCTAACCAGCGGCCTCTCGAGGACCTCACCGCGCTACTCCAGGTTCCGGTGACAATTGACTCTTGGGATGCCTTCGACCGGCTCTTCGCCTGGGAGAGCCGTCCTCTCAACGCCACCGGGGAACTGTGCACCGCCGCCCTTGGGGCCGCGGTGCGCAGTTTCTTCACTCAAGGTGGCCGGCGGTGCCATGTCGTGCGCACCGGCGATCCGCTACCGGTCGATGCCACCGCGGCCCAACGACGGGCGCTGCTCTCCGCGCTTCTGGCGGAGCCGCGGCCCTCGCCGGCGGACCGCGGCTCCTGGCGTGGCGCCGCCCATGTCTACGGCCTGCCCGACGCCTCGTTCCTGAGCCTGCCCGATCTGCCCGAACTCTTCGGTTCCGACACCTCCGCCCGCCGGATGCCGGCCGTGCCGGATACGGAGGAGAAATTCGTGCCACTGGCAGAGGACGTTGCCGAGGCCCAGCCCCCCCAACCCGCCCAGGCTACCATCGCCCGCTGCGACCGGTCGGGTTTCGTGTCCTGGGCGGCATTCGTCCAGCGTATCGTGGAACTGGTCGCGCGCGACGCACGCGAGGTCCAGTTCGTAGCCGCCCTTCCCTTGCCCATCGACGAGACCTCACTCGGAGGAGACTCCCGCAGCGCCACCGCTGCCGCGGCCATCCGCGCCGCACGCGATGCCCAATGGACCGCAGCGGACGGCCTGAATACCGCGTTTGTCCAGCTCGCCTACCCGTGGCTGCGCACATCCGGCGCCGACAGTCTACCAGGCCAGATCGAGGCGCCCGACGGCGTGCTCACCGGTTTGCTCGCCCACCACGCCCTCGCACGCGGCACGTGGCTGAGTGCGCTGCGCACCCCCGTGCCGGACCTGTATTCGCTCTACCCCGTGCTGGACCGCAGCACGCTCGACCGTCCCCTCGACCGCACGGCACCCTCGGCGCTCACGGTGCGCGAGCGAGTTTCGCTCTTCGCTCCGTCGCCCACGGGCATGTTGCTGCTCTCCGATGTCACCACCCAGAACGGCTCCTACCGGCCGGCCAACCTCAACCGCCTGCTCTCCGCCATCGTGCGGGCCGCGCGTATCGTAGGAGAAGAGTCCGTTTTCGAGAACAACGGCGAAACGCTCTGGGCCCGGCTGGCCGACAGGCTCAACGCCCTGCTCACCGAGCTCTGGCGGCTGGGAGTGTTCGCAGGCGAGTCGCCGGCCGAGGCCTTCGAGGTGCGCTGTGACCGCTCCACTATGACGCAGGCCGACCTCGACGCAGGCCGCACCATCGTGCGCCTCGCCTTCACCGCCGCCGCCCCGATCGAGCGCCTCATCGTGCTCCTGGCGATGGACGACGGCGGGCAAGTTTCCCTGCTCTCCCCAGTCGGGATGGATACGGAGGACCTATGAGCCGACCCGATTGTCCCTTCCCCGCGTTCTCCTTCCAGGTGGATTTCGCCCGTGCGGGCAGCGGCGAGGTAGCGCTGTGCCGCGGCGGGTTTTCCGAATGCACCGGGCTGGAGGCCACGATGGAGGCGAAGGTGATCCGCGCCGGTGGCCAGAACTACGGAGCGAACCAGCGTGCCGGCCAGGTGACCTTCGGCACCGTGGTCCTCAAACGCGGCATGACGAGCAACCGGGACCTGTGGTCGTGGTTCTCCCACGTCAACCAGGGCGGCAAGTCCTCCTTTCGGCTCGATGTCACCATCTCAGTATTTCCTCCGGGCGACACCACACCGGCCCTGCGCATCCACCTCTCCCGCGCCCTGCCGGTGAAACTCAAGTGCGCCGACCTCAGCGCCAAGGCCAGCGAGGTCGCCGTTGAGGAGTTACACCTTGTCCACGAAGGCCTGACGCTCGAATAGCCATGTGCGCCGCCCCCCAGCAACCTCCTCCCGTCGCCCGTGCCACCCTGGCGGCTGTCACCGGCGCCAACGACCAGGTCGACAGCAGCACGCTGGTCACGGTCCATTTCAATCCCGCGTCCCTGCAGCTCACCGTAAGCAACGAGCTCAAGGATACCCTCAACAACGAGCGCAAGCAGTACATCGCCAAGAGCTCCTCCAAGCTCACGATGGACCTCCTCTTCGACACCACCGAGACCGGCGAGGATGTGATGCGCACCACGCGCAAGCTCCAGGCTTTCCTCGTGCCGGCCACTCCGCCCGGCCAGCAGGCCCCGCGCGAAGTGCCGCCTCCGCTGGTAATGTTCGAATGGGGAACGCTGCGCTTCAAGGGGGTGGCGGAATCATACAAGGAGACCATCGACTTCTTTAGCCCCGACGGCGTGCCGCTGCGCTCCTCGGTGAACCTCACCCTGTCGCGCCAGGACAAGGTCTTCGACGACTCTCCGGGCGGCTCGGGGGCGGCCAGCAACCCGGCCAACGACAGCCTCTCGCTTCCCGGCTCCAACAGTCCCGCACAGACCGCCGCCGGTGCCGGCACCCCGGGCGCAGCGCGCGGCATCGCCGCCAGCAACGGCGAGGAATCGTTGCGCTTCAGTGCTGGTGGCGGCCTGACGGTCAGCGGAGGCGTGCAGCTCAAGGCCGCCGCCGCGTTTTCGGTGAGCGCTGGCATCGATGGCTCAGCCGGAGCCGGGCTCTCGCTGGGCGGAGCCGCCAGCGGCGGACTCTCGCTCGGCGCCACCGCTGGAGCGTCCGCCGGCCTTTCGCTCGGGGCAAGCGGAGGCATCTCCGCTTCGGCCGGTGCCGGTATCGCTGTGGGCGGCCCGGCGGGACTTTCCGCTCGTGCCGGGCTTTCGGCGACAGAGGGGGCGTTTTCGGGACTCGGCCCCCGCGCCGGAGCGTCTCCCTCCATCGATACCGACCGGCTTCGCACCAACCTCCCGGGCGCGAAGCTCTCGGTGGACTCCGGCGCCGCCTTCAGCATCGGCGGCAGCACTTCCTCCGACAGCCCCGCCGGCCTGCGCACCAACGTGGGCACTACCGAGAACCTCAAGTTGAAACTCACCTTCGATCCCTGAAATCGCCTACCCGCCATGCCCGTTACCATCGACGAAGTGACTACCGAGATCCTGGCCTCCGAGAGCGGCAGCGCCGCTGCCCCGCCCTCCGGTCCCGCCGGGCCCGCTTCACCCGAGGCCGACCGCCGCAAATGGAGCGAGCAGCTCCAGCGCCAGGCCAACCGCTCCTCCCGCGTAAACGCCGACTGAACACGTCCATGCCCGAAGCCGCCCTCAGCACCAACGCGCTCTACTCCGCCCGGCCCACCCTGCGGCTCAACGGCCGGGAGCAGGAGCGGCTCACCGGCCTGCTGCTGGCCCTTGAAATGAACGAGCAGGAGGACGGCCTGAGCACCTTGGAACTGAAGCTGAGCAACTGGGCCAACAACGCCTCCGGCGGCGCCGATTTCGCCTTCGAGGACGAGGCCGTCCTCAAGCTCGGCGACCGCCTCGCCATCTACACCGGCGAGGAAGCCGCCCCCCAGGAGATCTTCAGCGGCACGGCATCCGCCCTCGAGGCCGAGTTCCGTGAGGACGGGGCGCCTACGCTCACCGTGCTGGCCGAGGACAAACTCCAGCTCGCCCGCTTCCGCCGTCGCACCAAGGCGCACACCGCCGCCACCGTGGCCGGTATCGCCCAGGCAATCGCATCCGACCTGGGCCTCACCCCGCAGATCAGCGGACTCTCGCAGAGCTGCGGCACGCAGCTGCAGTGCAACGAAAGCGACCTCGCCTTCCTTCGACGCCTGCTCGCGCGCTACGACGGTGATGTTCAAATCGCTGGCACCGAGCTCCATGCCGCTCCCCGCGGCCAGATACGCCGCGGCGCTGTCACCCTCGAACGGGGCAGCCAGTTGCGGCGCGTTACTGTGCTTGCCGATCTGGCACACCAGGTGAACGAGGTCACCGTCACCGGCTGGGACGCGAAGGCCGGCAGCCGCATCACCAGTCGCAGCAGCGGCGCCAACCAAGGGCCGGGCAGCGGCCGCACCGGCGCCTCGCTGCTGCAGAACGCCCTGGCCCGCCGCGAGCACCACCTCGGCCATCTCGCGGTGCTCGACTCCTCCGAGGGCACCGCTCTTGCGGATGCCGCCTACGACGAGCGTCAACGCCGCTTCGTGACAGCCACCGGCACCGCCGAGGGCAACCCGGCCATACGAGTGGGCACCCACCTCACCCTCGCCGGGCTGAGCCCGCGTTTCAACAACACCTACTACGTGGTGCGCTGCTGCCACCGCTTCGACCAGCAGCGCGGATACGAAACCGACTTCACCGCCGAATCGGCCTTCCTCGGCAACCCCTGATTCAGCAACCGGCCGCCCGCCATCCGCCCAGCACCCGCCCCCGCCTTCCGGTATTCGCAATCCGCAATCCGCACTCAGCAATCCGCATTTCCGATGATCCGCGCCCGCCAACTCCTGCAGATCCCGGCCCCCGGCCTCTTCCATGCCGCGCAACTCGCCGTGGTCGAGGATTTGCAGGACCCTGACAGCCTCGCCCGAGTGCAGGTGCGCCTGCTCGGCAGCGACGGAGTCAACGGCCACGACGGCCCGGTGTGGGCGCGGGTAGCGTGCCCGTTTGCCGGCGACAATCGCGGAACCTTCTTCATCCCCGAGGTGGGCGACGAGGTGTTGGTTACCTTCATACTTGGCGATCCGCGTTTCCCGGTGGTGGTCGGCGGCCTCTGGAACGGCTCCGCCAAGGCTCCGGCCGCCATCAGCAGCGGGAAAAACCTCCTCAAGGTCATCCGCTCCAAGAACGGCGTGAAGGTCACCCTCGACGATCACGACGGCCAGGAGCAGTTCATCGCCGAAACCCCCGGAGGCCAGAAGATCACCCTCAAGGACGGCCCCGGCGCGGTGACGATCGAGGACAGCAACGGCAACTCCATCAAGCTGGAGACAGCCGGCATCACCGTCACCGCCTCCGCCAAGGTGACCGTCAACGCCTCCCAGGTAAATGTGTCCGCCGGCATGATACAAGTCGACGCCGCGATGTCGAAGTTCTCCGGCGTGGTCCAGTGCGACACCCTCATCGCCACCACCGTGGTGGCCACCACCTACACCCCGGGAGCGGGCAACATATGGTGAAGCACCGCGTCATTCTTCGCGGTTACGGCGCGGCGCCCGAGGATCTCGCGGCGCCCCCGCTCATCGCCAAGCGCACCGAGGCCGCGTTTGTTCCGGCCCTCCTGGAGGACCTGCGCAAGCGCACCGAGGGGAGCACGCTAGGCAAAGTCGATGACATCGATCGCAGCGTGCGCGACGGCAAGGAGTACCGCCGGCTCTTCCAGGCGGTCCACCGCGCCTTCAACCTCGTGGTGCTGGAGGCCGTATGCGACGCCCCCGGCCACCCGCGCATCCATCCCACGGACATCGCCTCCTCTGGCTTTGTCGTCCGCCAGGTGGCCTCCTTGTCGCAGCCTGTCAACGACCTCGCCTGGCAGTTGCGCAACGACCAGCCCCTCGGCTGGGCCCGCCCTGATGCCCCCCAGCTAGACCCCGCCGCCGAGCACCGCCGCCCGCTCTTCCGCTCGGGGCATCCAGGAATCAACCGCGAGTTGTCCCGCGTCTATGCCGGCCTCGAGCCGCCGGCCGAGCGCACCTCGCCGCTCTTCCTCGCGCCCCCCGAGATCTGTACTGCCGCCGGACGCACACTCCTTTACGGAGTGATCCCCGTGACCAGCCCCGAGGAGGTCGTGGAAAACGACATCGACTCCTTGGTAAACGAAACCGACGTACGCGCCCTGTTGCCTCCGTTCCTGGTCTCCAGCGGCGCGGAGAACTACTGCCCCAAGGGCGCCCCCGGTTCGATCTTCGCGGCCGACATCGACACCGCCTTCTCCCTCGACGACAACGCCACCGGCCCGTTGGCCAACCTGCGCCGCTTCCTGCTCGGCCTGCGCTCACTCCAATTCGCCTGGCGCGTATTCGACGGCTCGGAGGCCGCCAAGGAGTTCCGCGCCATCCTCGACGGCCTCTATGTCGCATTCCGCGACCCGGTATTTGGATTCACAGGCTACATCCAGAGGCCCCAGTCCCTCGGCTCCTATCTGGATGAGGCCGCCCAGTTGTTCCTGCTCACGCCCAAGCCCACCAACTACCTGCGCGTGCCCGAAGTCTGGCCGTACCCGGACAAAGCAACCGCCGACCGGATCGTGGCCGCCGCCCTTGCCCTCCTGCGAGCCCGCCATCGCACCAACCCGCCACGCCGCCGCCGCTTCGCCGACGACGACACCCTCTACCGTATCCACGCCTTTATACGCACCAGGCACAGCGCGGAGTGCCCACCAGTGCTCGACTGGTCCGCACCCAGCGAGCCCTTTGCCATCGCCCCCTGGTGGGAGAGCGGCCCGATCGTGCACACCATCTCGCTGCCCGACATCGGCGACTTCTCCAAGATCAAGCCCAACGTCTCCTTCACCCTGCCGCCCAAGCTGGCCAACCTCCTCAACCAAAGCAGCGCCAAGAAGCTGCTGGAGGGAAACGCCAGCGTTTCCGAGAGCCCGTCCATCATGTGGATCTGCTCGTTCAGTATCCCGATCATCACGATCTGCGCCTTCATCGTGCTGAACATCATCCTACAGATCCTCAATCTCGTCTTCTGGTGGCTGCCTTTCGTGAAGATCTGCCTGCCCCTGCCCCTCAAGAAGAAGCCCGCCCCCTAGGTAAACAATGAGCACCGCCTCCTCCTTTCCGCGCGAACCCGTCGGCTGGCCGCTGCTGCCGCTGCCCGACGCACACGGCTGCCTCTCCTACCCCGCGCTGGCCGACAGCGTGCGCCAGAGCCTGCGCGTGCTCCTCAGCACCCGCCCTGGCGAGCAGCTCATGCATCCAGGCTTCGGTGCCGGGCTCACCGGGTTTCTCGGCGCCCCGGACACCATCACCACCCGCCGGCGCATCCACGATCGAGTGACCGAGTCGATCGGCCGCTGGGAGCCGCGAATCACCCTCGACCGGGTGGACCTCGCCCCCGCACCCGACCAACCCGGCCACCTGCACGTAACAATCGCCTACCGACTGCGCCGCACCGGCGCCGCCGGCACCCTCGGCGTGAACCTCCAACTGGAAACGTAGCATGCCCATCCGCCCACCCGCCCTCGATGACCGCCGCTTCGACGACCTGGTTGCCGAACTGGTCGCGCGTATCCCGGCGCACACTCCGGAATGGACCAACCCGCGCATTGGCGACCCCGGCCGCACCCTCATCGACCTGTTCGCCTGGCTTGGCGACGCCCTGCTGTACCGCGCCAACCTCATCCCCGAGCGCCAGCGCCTCGTCTTCCTGCGCCTGCTGGGCCAGCCGCTGCGCCCCGCGCGCCCGGCCGGCGGCCTAGTGTCGCTCTCGCCCAAGGACGGCAAGCCTCCGCAGGCCTTCGCCTTCCGCCCCGGCGCCGCCTTCCCCTCCTCGCTGCCGTTCGAGGCCAGCGACGAGTTCACCGCCCTGCCCATCACCGCAGCCGCCTTCTACAAGCGCGCCCCCGTCTCCACCGACCGGATTGACTCCAGCCTCGAGCAGGGGCTTGCCCGGATCCACAACAACGGAGCACCGGTGAAACTCTACCTGGCGACTCCGCTGTTTACCGACGGCCAACCCGCCTCCAGCGGCTTCGACGTCTTCGGCAGCAGTTCCGACCGCTCGCTCTGGCTCGCGCTTCTCGCGCCCAAGGATCCCGATGCCGCCTCGCAGCCCGCCCTCTGCGCCGCCACCGCCTCGATCCTCTCCAACGGCCCCGACGGTTCCCGGCAACTGCTCAACATCGGCTTCGTGCCCGCGCTGCCGCCGGCCACACCTTCGGGCTCCGGCACAGGCAGCGGGCAACCGTTCCCAATTGTTCCCGACACCACCGGCACCGCCACTCCAGCCGACCGGCCCGCACAGATCCCCCACCTCTGGGAAATCACCGTGCGACCCAGCGGCGCCGTGATCGATGCGCTGCATCCATGGCAGCCCGACTACCTCACCCTCGACGAGGTCGCCGACAGCACCGCCGGTCTCACCCGCGCCGGTATCCTGCGCCTGGCCCTGCCACGCGGCGCGCTCCTGCACGCACCCGCCAACGACGTGCGCGAGGATCTCAACGCCGGCGTGGGCGACCGCCCACCGCGACTCGACGACACAGCCATGGCTTCGCGCCTCGTCGCATGGATCCGCCTACGCCCGAGGCCACCCCAAAAGGCCCTTGCTGCCGACGCGGGCTTCAAAGCCGCGGCAAAGACCGGGAAGCAAAACCGAGCCCAGGAGCCATCCTTCGTCGCGGACCGGCGCGCACGCGACGAGGCCCGCCACCTCTGGATCAACTGGATCGGGGTCAACGCCGTCGCGGTCGAGCAACTCTCCACACGGGAGAACCTCATCGTAGGCGAAAGCAATGGCGCCGCCGACCAGCAGTTCGCGCTCAACGCCACCGCCGTGGAGCCGGAGACCCTCGCAATCGCCGTTGAGGAAGATGCCGGCTGGGCTCTCTGGGCGCGCACCGACGATCTGAGCACACTCGACCGCGACTCCTCCCTGGCGCGCGACGCCCGTGTCTTCCAGCTCGACGCCGAAGCGGGCACTATCCGCTTTGGCGACGGGGTGCGCGGCCGCATCCCCGCCACGGGCCGCCGCATCCTGGTTCGCCGGATGCGCGCCGGCGGCGGCCAGGCCGGCAACCTGCCCGCCGGTACGCTCAAGTCGGTCGTCGGCTCCGCCCAGGACAACGCCGCGACGCGGATCGGCCCGGACCTCGTGGTGCTACAGCCGCTCGCTTTCACCGGTGGTGCGGAAGCCGAGACCCTCGCGGAAGCCGAGCGGCGCATCCCCGCCCTCTTCCGCCACCGCGACCGGGCCGTGACCGAGGACGACTACCGCACGCTCGCGGCGGAAACGCCCGGAGCAGGCGTCGCTCGCGTGGAGTTGTTTCCTCGTTTCAAGCCACAGCAACGCACCTACGAAGTCCCCGGTATCGTAACGGTAATGGCACTCCCCGGCGCTCCGCTCGGCCCCGCCCCAAATCCGCGCGCCGACCGCCCCTTCCTTGAGGCCGTGCACGCCTGGCTCGACGCCCGGCGCCCGCTCGGCACCGAGTTCTATGTGATGGGGTGCGAATACGTCCCGCTCGGCCTGAGCGTAGCCCTCTCGGTGGCCGACGGCGCCGCGACCGACACCACCCTGCGCGCGGTCAAAGAGGCGCTCATCCGCGTGCTTTGGCCGCTGCCCGGCGGCGGCTTCGACGGCAAGGGCTGGCGCCGCAAGCGCGCGGTGAGCAACCGCGAACTCGCCGTAGAGGTGGCGCGCGTGGAGGGCGTCTCCGAGGTCAACGGTATCAATCTCTTCACCGCAGATGCCAACGGCGTGTGGTCGGTGCTGGACGATGCGCGCAGCGGCCGGGAACAGGAGTTGCCGATCGGAGACTGGCAGTTCCCCGAGCTGTTGCGCGTCGTAGTGGCCGCCGAGTCCGAGGCGGCCACCGAGCTCCCGGCCGCCGGCAGCAACACAAACCCCTACGCCAACCCCGATGCGGTGGCCGTCCCCGTAGTTACCGAGTTCTGCCAATAGCATGGACGCCAACCAACAGCGCTTCTGGATGCTGGCCGACGATGCCGACTGGCCCGATCTGCCTGCCACCGGCGCCGTCGACTACGACGAGGTCCGCCGGCGCCTGCGCCTGAGGGCACGGGCCGCGGACGAGCCCGCCGGTCTTGTGGATGCAGCGGCGTTGGCCGCGCTGCGCCTCCGCCCTGCAATGGCGGTGGACGGTTTCGGCACGATGGCCTGGTGGGACGCGCCTACCCAGCGCGTGCTCGCCGCAGGCGCTCTGGGCAGCTCACATCCGGCGCCGGTGCTCTGCGGTCCTATCGCAGGATACGAAGCCCGGGATCTCGCGTACGGCACCGACGAAATCCTCCACCTCGCGCTTGAAGAAACCGCCGGGGCGAAGCGGTCCTTCCTGCGGCTCATCGACCCGCGTCAGCGCTGGACACTCACCAGCCCCACCGCGGCACCCGGCGAGGCCCGGGGCGATCTGGCGCTGGTCAACTTCACCGCGCAGCGACTGGCGGTCGCTCCCGATGGAGGCGTATGGATACTGGACTGCGGCCGGCGCCTGCTCTGCCGGGTGCGCGGGCGGCCGCTGCCGGACTTCGAGCCCGGCGCCTTCGCCGCCACCGTGTTCCGCCCGCAGGAGGAAAATCCGCACCCGCTGCATGTGGAGCCCGAGGCACAGCCGCCGGAGTTCGCCGCCGGCGAGGACCCCGTAGCCATCGCCGCAGCACCCGACGGCCGGTTGGGCCTGCTGAGCTGGCTCGACGGGAAAACCTACCTACGGCTGCGCGAAACCGACGGCCGCTGGCAGCCGGCCGACGAACTGCCCGGCGCCGGCCAGCCGGCGTCGTTTGCCTGGCTTTCGGCGAGCCGCTTCGCGGTGATCCCGGCGGCGCGAACGCCCGCGCCCACCTGCAACGAGGCCGTCGCCTACGACCTTGAGCGCAACGAGGCCGAGCAGCGCGACCAGCCGTCGCCGGGCAATGGATTCCTGCCGCTTCTCGGTCTGGGCGAGCGCCTCTTCGCCAAGGGCTTGGCTGCCCCTCCTCGGTATCCGACCACCGGTGGCCAGCTCGCCGCGCTGCTGCCACTCTCGGTGGCGGGCCGGGCGGCCTGGGGCACCGCGGTCGGCCGGGTGATCGACTCCGGCAACGACGCCACGGCCTGGCATCGCCTCTACCTCGAGGCATCGCTGCCCCCGCACTGTGGCATCGTTGTCGAACTCTCCGCCACCGACGACCCTGCCGTCTCCATTTTCCCGGCCTCCGAACGCTTCGCCCACCACTTCGGGGAGACCTCGAGGGCGGATACGACGGAGCGCCCGCCGCTTGGCGTATGGCTGCCGGACCGCTCCGAGATTCCCCACCACGGAGGCCTGCTTTGCTGCGCGCCCTCGCCGCAGCATTGCGGGCTCTTCACCGCGCTCATCCAGCGCAGCGGCCGCCGGGTGCGAGCCCTCGCCGGCCGTTACCTGCACGTGCGTATCACCCTCTACGGCACCGGCCACACCACACCCGAGCTGGCGGCGCTGCGCGCCTACGGCCCGCGGTACTCGTATCGCGACCACTACCTGCCTGAGCTCTACCGCGAGGAGCTCTTCGGTGCCGACGCCGATGCGGGCGGGGCCGCCACTCCGGCCGATTTCCTCGAGCGCTTCCTCGGGCTGTTCGAAAGCGTGCTTACTCCGTTGGAGGACCGCGTGGCGCAGGCCCAGGTGCTGATGGACCCGCACTCGACCCCGGCCGAGGCCCTCAACTGGCTCGGTTCCTGGCTGGGCGTGGTATTCGAGCCGGCCTTCCCCGAATCGCGCCGTCGTGCGTGGCTGGCCGCCGTCCCGCGCCTGTACCAAACCCGAGGCACCCTCGCCGGCCTGCAACTGGCGCTCGAAATCGCCACCGGCGGCCGGATCGTGCGCGAGGTCGTGGGCGGCCGCGAGTGCGAGTACCCGACAGGCGGCGACGTTTCCAAAGGCCGGATTCTGGTGATCGAGGATTTCCGCCTGCGGCGCACGATGGCCACCATCCTCGGCGCCGACCTCACCGTGGAGGACGACCCGCTGCTGCCCGGCCTGCTCTTCAGCAGCAACTCGCTCGTGGGCGACACGCTCATCCTGGGCGAGGAGCAGCGTAAGGAGTTTCTCGCGCTCTTCCGCGACGGCTACAGCCGCAATGCCGCAACGCGCCGCAAGGAGAAGGCCGCCGTGGCCAGCCTCTATGATCGGCTCGCCCACCGAGTAACCATCCTCGTCCACAACGAACTCGCCCCGGTCGACCTCGGGCTCATCCGCCGCATCGCGATTTTGGAGGCACCGGCCCACCTCACGATCAAGGTCGAGCCGGCCACCTGGCCGCTGCTCGTGGGGCTGGCCAGCCTCGTCGAGGTCGACACCTGCCTCACGCCCACCCCGCCTCGCGGCCTTGCCCGCCTGAACTCCAGCCACCTGGGCCAAAACGCCTTTGTGCGCCGCACCCCCGCCCTCGACCCGCGCCTCACCTTCTAACCGCGCTCACCATGCCGACCGATCCGCTCCTCCAAACTCTGCGCACCGACGACCTCGAAAACCGGTCCGACCGGCTCCACTACGCCACCGGTGAGATGCTCGGGCAGGACGACTTCCGGGCCGAGCAGCTCTACCACCGCCGCCAGCTCGCCCGAGCCCTGCTCTTCCTCCACGGCAGCGGCACCATCGCCGGCCTCAAGGTCATCGCCGCCCCCGTGGCCTCGCCCACCAATCCGGGCGCTGTAGGCGAGGTGCAGATCATCGTGGAGGCCGGGCTCGCTATCGACCGCTCGGGGCGGCTGATCGAACTGCCCGTGCCCATAAGCCTACGACTGCGGCGCTGGGCCGAGTTCATCTCCGACCCCGCCAAGACCGGAGATCCCCGAGCCGTGGACCGCCTGCGCAACGCCTACGATGCCGGCGCCAACGCCGTGCTCGCCGACGTATTCCTCACCTTCCACGCCTGCGAGCGGGGCTGGACCCCCGCCTTCGCCACCGGCCCCTTCGACGCCCTCGACGCCTCGCAGCCCAGCCGGGTGCGCGATTCCTACCAGGCGAGCCTGGTGCTGCGCAGCCCCGGCATAGCCCCACAGGCCTTCGATCCCTGGGCCACAGTGCCGCCGGGCGCCACCACCAGCCAAGTACACGATGCCATCTTTGCCGCGTGGACACACCTGGAGCCGCCGCCCACCGGAGTGCCCGCCGATTTCCACGAAACCCCCGCTTCCCTCGATCCCAACTCCGTGCTGCTCGCGCGCCTCTACCTTCCCGCCGCCGCCGCCCCGGCCGCCCCCGCGGACATCAACTGGTCCACGGGCGCATGGAACCACCCTCTCGATACCGCTGGCGACAACGTCAGCAACATCGACAACTCGGTACGCACCTTCGTCGTCGCGCCCGCGCTTCTGCGCCGGTTGCACAATCTCTGAACCGTTACCTCCGGAGGCCACCCATGCCCATGAATACACTAGGCTCCAACCGCGCCCCCCTTCTCGAACTCGACGAAGTCCAGCGACAGGCTCTCATCGCCGACCATTGCCTCGTCACCGACCAGCGCCGCACCCGCCCTCGCTGGTTCGACGGCCGCTTTCTCGCCGCCCGCGACCTCTCCAACGAGCAGAACTATTTCCTCCTCCGACAGGCAGACCTTGGCCGGGCCGGTGGCACAGGCGTGATCGAGGGGCTCACAGTCTCCCCCCTCGACCACGCAACCACCGGCTCCGGCCTCCTGCGCATCTCCCCGGGCTACGGCTTCACGGATACCGGCGAAATGGTCGTGCTCGACGAGGCCCTCGACCTCGATGTCACCAACATCCCGGAGCAGCAGCGGCTCGACGTCGCCTTCGGCCTCCAGGTAATCCCCAACGAGTCCGGCCGCACCCGCACCGGCCTCTACGTGCTCGCCCTGCGATCGGTAGAGTGGACGGCCAACCCGACCGCCGCCTACCCCACCTCGCTCACCGGCGAGCGCACCGTGCAGGATGGCAACATCATCGGGGGTGTGGCCGTTTCGCTCCTACCGTATCCCGACAATGGTTCCGACGGTTGGGCGCGCCGCCGGGCCCGCGTTGCCCGGGAGATCTTTGTGGGCGGGCGCGATCGAGGCATCACCTCCGGCACGCTCCCGCTCGCCGTCGTCGCACTCACCGGCAACCAGATCGTATGGGTGGACCCCTACCTCGCCCGCCGCGACGCCGGGGCCGAGCGCCCCGCCGGGATGGATTTCGGCTTCGGCAACCGTTCCCTGCGCGAAGCCCAACTCCTCCAATACGAGCACCACCTGGCCGATGTCCTCAACACCACCCAGGACCAGCCCTTCGAGGCCGCCGCCTGGTTCGACGCTCTCCCTCCCGTGGGCCGCCTGCCCGCCCAGTCGGTCGACGCGGATACCATGACCCACCTCTTCTTCCCGCCCGCGCTCACCGTAGAGCTCGCCTTCGTGGCCGACGACGAATTGCCCGCGATCATCGAGGAGAGCCTGCTGCTCCCCCCCCTCGACCTGCTGGCCCCCGCCGAAACCCTCGCCGGCCTGGGCGTGATGATACTGGCCCCGCTCTCGCGCGCCGACTTCGCCCCCTGGTATTCGAAGCTCGGTGGCCGCACGCTCAAGCTCTCCTCGCCCGTGCGCGAGCTCAAGGGCAACCCCCGCCTGCTCACCTTCTCGCTAAACTACCTTCGCGACAGCGGCCTTGCAGACCTTCCAGTGGCCGAGGCGGTCAACGTGGCCAACGACGACTGGAAGAACCTTCTGCGCAAAGCCCAGGACGGCCGCCTCCTCTGGTTCGTGCGCCGTCGCCATCTCCCCGAGGAGGCCAATGTCGCCGGGGCCGCCGTGGACGCCACCGATCCGGCCAAGGTCAACCGCGGCGCCCTCCAGCGCCTCATCGCCCAGGATACCGCGTTCGCCAAACAGTTGAGTACTCTTCGCGCCCGAAACATCCCCGAGATCAACGCGCTGCTCACCCGTTTCGCCGAGCACCGCCTGGTGGCACAGCCGGCGCTGCTCAAGACCCTTGCGCAGGCAGCCACAGCCGACCCCGCGCTTTCAACCGAAGGCGTCATCGCCGCGCTCGCACCGGCCGCCAACCCGGATTTCGGCAACGGTCTCGCCACTGTCACCAACTCCGATCCCACCCTCGAAAAGGCGCTGGCGCAGGAGGCTGTGGTGTCCGCCGGAGTGCTCCGGGAAGTCGATTCGATCGCCCGCGCCGTGCCGGCCGGCAAACGCGCCGAGTTTGTGCGGGAGTTGAAGGATGCAGCCTCCAATTCCTCCACACTTGCCGCGTCGGTCGCCGCCCTGCGCACCAAATTCCTCCTACCCTCGCCATGAAAGTCACCCCGATCGCTGCGCCTCTCCCGGGCGAGCACGTCGTCGCCGTGCATCCGGTCATGCGACCGGATACCGACCTCGATTGGCGTTGCCGCCTGAAATTCTGGTCCGGCCGGGCGCTCACTGCCGAGGCCCTCGACCAGGAGCAGGAATACCGCGCCGGCCTGCTGGCCTGGCGCGGGCGCTTGGTGACCTCCGGAATCGTGGCCGGGCTGGACGTCGCACTCGAATCCCGCCCCGAGCTCACACTCAAGGCGAAGGCCGGCTCGCTCAGCGGCTACTTCGCCCACGTCATGCCCGGTCAAGGAATCGCCACCACAGGCGAGGACGTTGTCATCCCCCGCCCGGTGCGCCTGGACCTCGACCGTATGCCCGTAATCTACGCACGCACCGCAGCCAGCGCCTACCTAGTGCCTCCGCCGGCGGAGCGCGCTCGCACCGGCGCCTGGTTTCACGAACTCAGCCTCGGCGGCGACCTCGTCCGCTGGCACCTGCTCAACAAGCGCTACACCCCGTGGGCGGCGGTGCTCGTGCTGCGCCCCGTGGAGCTTCAGTACAACGCCGGGCGCGAGACCGACACCCCCTGCATGATCGACGAGTCGCAGGAGGCCTTCGACGACCCTCGGAGGGTAGACGCGGCGCAATTCCTTCTCGTGTTGATTCCCCCGGTACTGCAGGCGCGCCCGCTCCTGAAGGGCTTCAAGGACTCCGCCACCTGGCGCAACCGAGTGGCCACGCTTATCGCTGATCTCGAGGTCGAGCGCACCGCCCGTTTGGAGACGCTGCGCCGCGAAATCCCCGGCCGGGATCCGGAGTGGAGCACTGCCGTACTCCAGGGCGAACTCTTCCCCTGGGAGTTCTTCGGGGTGCCGCTGGCCCTGGTGGGTTTCGAGCCGCAACCGGCCCACCCCGAACTCCCGCCCAGGCTCTTCCTGGACCGTGCCGCCGTGGCCCGCCCCGGCGGCCGGGCCCGGCCGCGCCTGCGGCCGGCGGTGACCTTGAGCACCGAGGCGCGGCTCGATCCTCCGGGCACCGGCACCCCCGCGGTCTGGCAATCTCGGGTGGCCCAGCTCAACGAACACCTCTCCGACCTCCAGCGCGACGAGGCCTTCCGTATCTTGCCCACCACTCCCGTGGCCGAGGCCCAGAGCAGGATGCGCGCGCTCGCCGCCCGCTTCGATTTCCTACCGCCTGCCGGGCTGCTGCCCCGCGCCGCTCTCCATTTTCTCACCACCAAGCAGGCCCTCGATCTCGCCCAGCCCGACCGCGCCGACACCAGTTGGTTTTTCCCCGGCGGCTACTCTGTGCGTGCCGTGCCCGTAACCTCCGAGGAGGTCGAGGCGCTGCTCGCCTCCAGTGCGCCACTGGGCCGCTACGATCTCGCCCGCAGCGAACCTGTGTGCGTGCTCGTGCCGCTGCCCCAGCGTGTGTTCGACCCGTACCTACTGGTGGTCGAGCAGCCCGACCCCGCGTTCCTGGCCGAGCTCGACCGGCTCTTTGCCCTGCGCCAGGGCTGGCGCCAGCGCCGCGACCACGCGTGGTACCGACGCCGTGCCATGCAGTGCTTCATCACCGGGTTTGCGTCGGTGCGCCAGTGGACGCCGGCGCCCGCGCTCGAACCCGAGCCGTGGGAACCCTTCAACGCCTCGGGCAACGGATACGCCATTGTCCCGCCCACCACACGGGCACCCTGGACGGTCACCGCACAGCTCACCTCGCCGGTGCCCGTGGGCGAGGCCCACGCCCTTTCCGTACGGCTCCACCTCGACGAGGAAACCCCGCCCTCGCGCGTGTGCATCGTCTGGCAGACCGTCGCCGGTGATGTAGTGGACAACTGGGAAACCCCGCCCCTGGCAATTATCACCCGCCGCGATACCGACAACAGCCCCGAGGGCGCCACCCTCTGGCGCCGCTACGAGCGCACTGTTGCCACTCTGGGCCTTGCCGCCGGCAGCCAGCTCAAGGGGGTGCAGATCACCTTCGTCGGCGGTCGCGCGGCGGTGGGCGCCATCGAGTCTGTGCGGGCCGACTCCACACGCTCCATTCTCTGGACTCCGCTGCGCGGGGCCCGCCTGAGCCCCCGCGGCATCTGGGGTACCTGGCCGCTGGTCAACGGCCCGCACATCGTCGCGCCCTTCGACCCCGCCTACACGCCGGTGCTGCCGGACGGCACACCGTTCAACACCGCGCTGCTCCACTTCGCGCATACCACCGGCCGCGGCCCGGCGCGCGAGGGCCTCAACACCATCCTCGCCGACCTCCAGCGCAGCGCCGACGTTGCCGACGACGCCGTATCCCTGGCCTTCGAGAAGACCCGCACCAAGATCCACTCGCTCCGCCAAGTGCTTCTCGGGCAGGAGGCCGCCGACTCGTTGCTCGCCTCGCCCACAGTAGGCTCCGCCACCGCCTTCAAGCCCGCTCTGGTCAAGACCGCCGACCTTAGCAGCCGTTTCTCAAAGAAGGTTTCTGCCACGGCCCAGGAAATCCCTGACGAGCCCCCGGGCGCCAACAACAACGCCGCCCCCAGGATGATGGCCGCCTCCTCGGCCCCGGCGGAAAAGGGCGGCCAGATCTTCAAACTCAATGCCGAGCTCCCGCTGCGCACACTGACCATCCCGCGCGTATTCGACGCCGGCCTCACGATCGACGCCTACAACGAGGCCCACGAACACCTCCGCGACGCTCTCTCCATCGTCGCGCGTCTCGACCTCGGATACGACGACAGCCTCTCCGTGCCCGACACCACCGTAGGGGGCAAGGCGCTCACCTTCGGCCGGCTCGCCGCCCTGCTTACCCCGGTGGCCGCCGGCTCGCGCGAGGAGGACCGGATTCTCGACACCATTGAAATCTCCGAGTCGCGCATCGTTCGCAGCATCACCGCGCCGGAAGCCGTATCCGACAAGCCCGCCCAGATCCTGGCGAAGGGCATCCGGCGCACCGATCTCACCGTGCTCATGTTGCGCCAGGTCGAGACCTACATCGCCCGCCGCCGCCTCTTGCTCGCCCAAGGCCGCCAACTCCTCCAAGCCGTCGCCCAGCAGGAGGCCGCCGCGGAGGCCAACGCAACCGTTCTCGAGGGCAAACTCGCCGAGGCGAGGCACGACATGGCGGTCGCCAGAACCCTCTGGCAGGAGGAGCTCCAGCGAGTGGACACCATCAACAACCGCCGCGACGACCTCCTGGCCACCCAGGTGACGCAACTCGCGTATGTGCGGCCTCGTTGCATCGACCTGGTGCGCCGCGATCTCCCCTCGGTCGAATGCGATCGCTCCGACGAGCTCGCACCGGTTCCCGCCGCGCTGCTCGCCGACCGCCAACCGCCGCCGGAGCTGGAGTACTATCTCCAGTTGTTCCGGCACGCCCCGGTACGCTGGTTGCGCGCACTCGCCCCGCGACTACCGGAGATCAACACCCGCGAGCGCCTCACAAATCTGCTTACTGCCTCCCAGTCCAACGCTAGCCGCATGCTCGCCGCCCCGGCCCCGGTATTCGCTCCGGGCACCGGCGCGAGCCTTTCCACCTACCAGGCCGGCTTTGCCATAGTCGAGCGACTCGGCCGCAACAGGGTCGCCCTGCCTCTGATGAAACTGGGCTCGGCCTGGGAGGAGTGTCGCCGCGTAGCCACCGAGCACGCCACTCTGGGGGATCTCATCGACGGCACCCACGGCATAGCCCCTCTCGCTCGCGCTGCGGCCCAGGAAATTGAGGCCATCGCCAAGGTCGCCACCGCGCTCCACGCCGAGTTTGCCAGCGTGCTACCGGGTATCCGCATGCTCTGGGTGGAGCGCTGCAGCCAGTTCGACCGCCCGGCTCCGCTGCGCGACATCACCACACTGCCCCGCTCCGAATCTCTCACTCGCGCCGCCCGACTGCGGCTCCAAGCCTACATCGACTGGCTCTTCGGCCGCATCAACACCTCGGATGCCGCTGCCACCAGCCTGGTCAACGATCTGATCCGCATCTGCCTGCTCCTCGCCAGCCACGCGCCCGTCAACCAGCTCATCCTCGGCCATGTGCCGCGCCCGATCCCCATCCGGACCGGTATCCTGATTCCCTTGCGCCCCATCGACCCGCGGCTCGTGCACGTGGGCATGGAATTCCAGGTCTGGCGCGGTACGCAGGTCGTGGCCCGAGGCCTGGTGGAGGATCTGCGCGATGGCGAAGTTTCCGCCCGTGTCCAAGAGCACGATGCCGCCACGCCCAGCCTCGACGTCAATATGAAGGTCCAGTTCCAGCCCGCCGTCACAGGGGCGGCGTTCAGGACACTCGGCCTGGCTTCGGTCTGAGCACTCCGCTGCGTATTCGCCATGCTCACCACCACCACTCGCCTCGTACGTCAGTTGAAGGTGCAGGCCGCCTCGGGCGCCCACGCCCGCCGCGGCGCGCTCCTGATCGAGGACGCTCTGCGCACCGCCAGTCTGCCGTTCGCCGACCAGGGCCGCGTGGTGGTGATCCGCCGCCTTGCGCTCGGCCGGATCTATCCGCTGGCTTCCGCCGCCACCGTAGCCCTTCGGCTCGAGTGCGTGGTCCGCCAACTGGAGACAGGAGCCGTCCGTTTCGACGATCCCTGCGCCGCGCAGGCGCCGGCCGTCATTTTCGCGAGCACCACCGAGGCAATCGTCCAGTTCGCTCGCCGCCTCGCCCGCCATCACCCTGCCACCGAATGGTTCTGGCGCTCCGCCCTGCCCGGCCTGAATCCAAGTCTTGGTCATGCGGAGACCTGGCTGTGGCTGATCGAGCAGGCCCATGCGCAGCCCGCCACTCAGGCGGCCATCGTTGCCGAAGCCGCAACCGCAGATGCGCTCGACGAAGTGCTCGCCGCCATCCCCGTGGGCCGAGGCAGGTTCTGGCTGCGGCTGGCCGCCTGGTCGGCGGGCGGTGCCCCCGCACCAGTACACGCGGTCCGTTTCGCCCACCGGGAAGAGTCGTGGCTCGCGCGACAAACCGCCGCGCTCTCCCCGGACGACGACCGCATCCTGTGGATGGGCACAATGCTCGCCCTCTCACGCCACCCCTCCCTCGCCGCCGATCCTGAGCTGCCAGCCCGGGTACAGTCCACTCTCGCAGCCGCGGCGCTGCACCTGCAAGCACCGGATACGGCTTCTCCTGCAGTCGGCCACGAGAAACCGGAGGCAGCGGCCAGCGCCGGCCTCCGCGGCCGGCAACCGGCGCGCCACATGGCCGCCGCTCGCGCAACCGGCCCCGGTGTTTCATTTCGGGAATCGCCGGATCTGGCGGATCAGTCTGATCAGTCCGATCGGCCCGATCGGTCGGATCGGTCGGATCGGTCGGATAAGCAATGCCCGCCCCACCCGGGCATCCGCCCGCTGGATTCCGCCTTCGGCCAGCCTCCAGAGCTCGCCACAGTCTCGGGGTTCGCCGGCCTGTGCTTCCTCGTCCCCGCCCTTCAGCGCCTGGGCATCGAAGCCCGCCTCGCCCGTGATCCCTGGATACTCGACTCCGGTTTCCCCGCCCGCCTCCTGCTGCACCTCGGCCAGCGGATCGGCCTCCCCGATACCGATCCGCTCACCTGCGCGCTTCAGGCCACCTGCGCGGACACGCCCCCCGTGGACCTCCCATTCCAGCCCTGGTTTGCAGCGGTGCGCCACTGGTGTCGCCGGCGCACCGGCCTGCACCTGTGGGAAATCGTCCGCCGCCCCGGCATCGTGCGCCTCGCGCCGCCCCACATCGAAATCTCCTTCGCCCCCGCACAGGCCGATCTCCGCCTGCGCCGGGCCGGCCTAGACCTCGACCCCGGCTGGGTGCCGTGGCTCGGCCTCGTGATCAGTTACCACTATTGCGATGCGCACTGACACCACCGCTACTACATCGGAGCCCCTCCCTGCGCAGCCCCGCCTCTACGAACTCGCCTTGGCGGCGGTGGGGGCGCTCGTGCTTCACCCTGCGGCGGACGCTCATCAGGAAGTGGGCTACCTGCGTAGTCAGCAGCAGTCGGTAGCCCAGTGGGGGGAATGGGGACAGGTGCTTCTTGGAACGCTGCGAACTCCTGCTCCTGGAGACAGCCACCTGCTCGACCTGGCCGCCGACCTCGACCTCAGCGCGTTCGAGATTCTCACCATCGCCCTGGCCGCCGCCGTGGAAAACGAGTCCTTCGTCGGCCGCACGCTCTCCCGCGTCCAGTCACCGGTGGGTGGCGGGCGGCCTACACTCGGGCTGATCGTCGCCGCTCTGGGCCGCATGCTGGAGGCCCACACCTCGCCATGGGACCTGCTGCTGAACGGACCCGCCATCCGCACCGGTATCCTCTCTGTGCAGAACGAAACCGCGCCTCTGCCGGAGCGCACCGTGGCAGTCCCCGTCCAGCTCTGCCTGGCACTGGCTGGCCATGCCGCGAACTGGCCCGGCATCACAGTCGGATCAGCGGCGGCCCTACAAGTTCCGTTGCCCGAATCCATCGTGGCCGCAGCGCGCCACCAGGCCCGGGCGCTGGTCGGCCCCGACTCTGCCGCGCTGCTAATCCGCTGCGGCTCCCACAGCGAGGCGCGGGCCGTAGCCACAATTTTGGCTCAGTTGCTCGGCCGCAAACCCGCCTTCGTCGAGACCGACAAAGTCGCGGGGCTCGGCCCATGGCTGCGACTGCGCCGACTCCTGCCGGTGTTCGTCGCCGAGCTGGCCCCCACCGAGCACAGGGTCCTGCCCGAGCTCCACGGCTACGGCGGCCCCGTGCTCGCCCTGGGCGGGCCGGAGGGAAACTTCGATTCCCCGTGCGGGCCAATCCCGGGCTGGACAATCCCGATACCCTCGCCGGCCGAACGCGCCACGCTCTGGCAATGCGCTGTGGGAGAGGCGTCCTCCGATCTCGCACACCAACTCGCATCCCATCACCGCCATGGCGCCGGCCGCATCGCGCAGGTGGGTCGCCTGGCCCGGCACTACGCGCACCTGGCCGGAAACGGAGACCACGAGCAACCCCGCGCCGTAACCTCCGCAGACGTAACCGCGGCGGCATGGACAGGCGAAGCCGGCGGGCTCGATGCGCTTGCCGAGCCGCTGCGCTCGCCGGTACCCGACGCCGCCCTGGTGGCCGCACCCTCACTACGCGCCGCCCTTGATCTGCTGTTGCTGCGCTGCCGTTCCCGCGAGGGCCTGGTCGACGATCTGGGCACAGCCGCGACCACCCGCTACCGCCCCGGCGTGAGGGCGCTCTTCACCGGTCCCAGCGGCACAGGCAAGACCCTCGCCGCCGGTTGGGTTGCCACCCGCCTGGGGCTGCCGCTCTACAGGGTCGATCTCGCGAATGTTACTAGCAAATACATCGGGGAGACCGAGAAAAACCTCGCACGCCTCCTCTCCCGCGCCGAGCAGGCCGAGGTCATCCTGCTCTTCGACGAGGCCGACTCGCTCTTTGGCAAGCGCACAGACATTCGCGACAGCAACGACCGCTTCGCCAACGCCCAAACCAACTACCTGCTCCAGCGCATCGAGAGCTACGACGGCCTGGTCCTGCTCACCAGCAACAGCAAGGCCCGCTTCGACTCCGCCTTCACCCGCCGGCTCGACGTCGTACTGGAGTTTCCCCTTCCCAATCCGGGCGAGCGCCGCGAGCTGTGGGCCGCGCATCTGGGCCTCCACCACACCCTCGCACCCGCCGAGCTCAATCAACTCGCCGCCATCGCCGACCTCGCCGGCGGCCACATTCGCAACGCGGTGCTCACCGCCGCCCTGCTCGCCCGCCAACACGGCCGGCGCATCTGCCTCCCGGACTGTGTCCGCGGGCTGGAGGAGGAGTACCGCAAGCTCGGCCGCCCCTTGCCCAATGAACTCGCCTCCGGCCGGGCACCGCCGCCATGCCGCCCCCTCTAACCACAGCCCCAGCACCGGCGCCCCGGAGGCAGCCCACCGCTGCCGGGCCGCGCGCCACCCCCTCCGCCAGGCCGGGCCTGCCGCTCTACCTCCGGCGCCCCGACGAGGCACTCAGGGATGGCGAGCGCCGGGGGGAGGAAATGCGCCGCTCGGCCGCGGCCGCAGAGGCCCTGGAAACTTCACGACGCGACGACCCAGGCCGGCCGCCCCCCAGCCCGGAGGCCCGTGCGGTGGCCGCAGCGTTGACTCCCCCCGAAGGAACCTCGCGAGCATCCACCCAAGTGCCGCCGCCTTCCGAGCTGGGCATGAGTTCCCCTCAGGACGTGTATTCTTTTGCAGAATTCGGTTCTCCTCCGCTCCAGGAAAGTTCAACGGATGAGTCGCTGTTCACTCCCTCGACTCAACCGGAGCGGCCCCTGGCAACGGAATCCCCCGGCGGCGAGTCCCCCACCGAGGAAACCCCGCCCAGCGGCGCGGCGGGCGCTCCCGCCGGCAGCGGGCCCGAGGGACCCACCGGTGGTCACCAGGCGGTGGCGACACCGGGAGGAGAAACGCCCGCTCCGCCCCGGGGCGGCGGCCCCGGCCAGGGCGCTCCTGCCCTCCGCACCACCACTACCGGTGAAGGCGCCCCAGCACCACTCGCCATGGAGTCGATGGGCGAGCTCGGAGCGGGCGACCTCGATCTGATCGACACCGAACTCGCCGAGCACCAGCGTTGGAGTGGCGCCGCGCATACGGTGGGCGCGGCCGGCTCCGCCGAACGTGCGGCCTTTGTTCTCAACCAGATCCGGGAGGGGCTCACCGCCGGCGCGGCGGGAGGTCTGGGCATGGGCCTCTCGCTCGGCCTTCTCCACCGCGGCCTGGGCAGCCAACTCGCCGCCCGCGCTGGCGGCCGGCTGGCTGCTCGCATGGGTGGCACCGCCCTCGCCCGCACCGGCGAGGCGGCGGCTGCCGCAGCCCGGATGGCCGGGCGGCTAGGCAGCCGGCTCGGGCCGCGTGTAGCCGCACAGACGGCACGATTCACGCCGCTGCCTGCCATCGGCGCTGTAATTGGCGGGGTGATCTCTTTCCACAGCCTCTACACCCGCGACTGGCGCCAAACCCGGCAGACTCTCGCCAACATGGGAGAAGGCGGGTCCAAGTACGAGAAGCTCGCAAACACCATCGCCGGGATCAGTGAGATCGTGGATATAGTATCCAACACGCTCAACGTGATCGCGGGCATCATGGGCGCCATCACCGTCGGCCTGTGGATCGCAGCCGTGCTCAGCGCCGGTGCGCTCTCCCCGCTGGCCGGCACACTCACCGCAATCACCCTGGCCATCGGCGTGGTCACCCTGGCGCTCGACGCGATCAACATGCTCGTGCTCCAGCCCGCGGTGACACTGTTCCGGGCCATGCACGCCTTCACCAGCGAGTCCGACCCGCGCGAAGTCGTGGCCGACGGCCAGACGCTTTCCGCCGCGGCTGCCAACAACGGCGGCGCCCTGGGCGGCCTGCTCGGAGCCCGCGGGGCCCGCATAGGCCGGGGCCGGCCCAATCCCCGGGCACCCGATACCACCCGGCGCAGCGACGATACCCCTCCGCCGGCCGAAGGCGCCGGTCCGCGCGTCGATTTCGAGGCCCGCCCAACCCCGCCGGAGGCGCCAGGGACATTCCGCCCCGCCACCGACCCCGGCAACCTCCCTCCCTCCCCCCGCCCCACGGCCGAAGCCCCCCCGCCCGCCCGCCGCGTCCCTGAACAACTGGTACTGCCGGGCATGGAGCAGGCCCTCGCCACGCCATCGGCACCACCGGCGCCGCCTGCCTTCAAGCCCCGCTGGCAGGAGACGAGGCCCGACATCGTATTGCCCATAGAGTACCCGCACGCCGGAGTCGGGAGCACCGACGTCGGGTTTGCCGCGCCCCATCGCAGGCAGCAGCCTCGCGGCCCATCCCAGATCTCCGAACACGTCATCCCCGGCGCACAGTGGGAATCGATTACGACCCCGCCGCCCGTTGGCGGGGTGCCCCAGCGCCCGGTCTACGAGAGCCAAACCGGCCGGCATTACCGAGGCGATACCACCGTGCGCGTCGACACCGGGGTGGCCGACTACAAGACCCACACCGGCCCACTGAGCGACAATCGCCGCACCCGAGCCATCCAGGATAGAATCGCGGCCGACCAACCGGTGAATGTGGTCTCCGACCTCTACCTTCCATCCATCGAACAAACACGCCGGGCCGCCGCCGCCACTCCCGGCTCTCCTCTCACACCGGGCCAAACCGTGTATGGGGCCACCTCGCAGCTCCAACACCAATTCGACATCGGCACAGGCAGGGTGCGCACCGGAGCTCGCAACCGAGACCGCGGGGCGGAGTTGACCGCAGTGGGTCGAGCCGCCGACCCGTACGGAGGCGTCCGTGACATCGATTTTAGCGCAATGTCCGATAGGCCCCTTCCTCCGCACGGGTCCCAACTCCCGCTTCCGGGAATGGAGGCGATGACTCCGCGCCCACGCCCGCCCGAACAGTTGAGTCTGCGTTTCCCCGAGCGCGCCGACCCCAGTCAGCTCCCTTTGCGCTTCGAGCCGACCAGCCCCGCGGCGGGGCGGGCCCCCGGCGGCGGCTCCGGCGCGTTCCGGGCGGGAGCGGAAACCGGCACCCGCAGCAGTGAACCTGTTGGGCCACGCCAGCTCGAAGAACTCACCCGTCACGCCGAGCGCCGCGGCCTGCCTCGGGAGAACGTCGTCTCCTCCGCCTCACAGGAAACCGGTTACGGTTCGAGCCTCGACATCCTCCGCATCGGCCCCGACGTCAACCCGCTCCCGCCTGCCCAGCGCCCGCTGGATACGCCCAATCCCGCCAATGCCGCCCTGGCGCCCCGGTCGGTCATCGACCATGAGATCCTGGGGCACCGGGAGGCCGCCCAGGCCGGAATGACGCATCCGGTAACCGATGCCAGAGGCTACGGCTGGGCCGAGGAAGCCCAGGCCAGCCTGCGCGCCTCCCTGCTGGCGCCCGACATGCCCGCCGCGGAGCGGCAATTGCTAATCCAGGACGCGGCGGCCCGCTTTCGTTTTCAGGACCGGCCCGGCACCGTCTACATGTTCATGGAGCCCATCTCGGCCGAGACTCGCGCTCGCCCGCCAGCGCCGCTCACCGAAGTGGGCGTGCGCCCGGCCGCCGAGCCCGCCACCCCGGCCACCGGCCGGCCACCGGCAGCCGCCGCCCCCGGGCCAGGTACGGCCGCCATCGCCGCCCAGGCCGCCCGCTCCGTGCGCGGGCGCACCGCATCGGACCGCGGCGCGGCCCCCAGCGGCTCCGAACCCTCACTACTGCAGACGTTCTTCCCCATTCTCGCCGCCGGCCATCACGGGCCATCCCCCGAGGAACAGCGGGCGGCATTCAACGCCCAGTTCGCCGCCGACTTCCCTCCCATTCCTGGTGAGGAACGCGCCAACCCCGAATACACCGCCCCGCCCTGTACGCCGGCCCAAATCGCGGCCATTCGCGGCCACATCGAGGAACTCCGCCAGGCCCGCGCCCAGACCGCCACCGCCCAGGCGCAGATGGATGCACAGCTGGCCACCCACACCGCCAACGAGGAGCCCTTGCAACAGAGTGTCGATACAACAGCCTCCGGTCTCGAAGCACTCACCCAGCACGACGAGAGGCTCGAGTGCACCGCCAACGCCAACGCCGCCCAGCAGGAACGCCAACAGGGGGTGTCCCAGGCGGTGGATCAGTACGACGACCACAGCGGGGCGATCGACGGCTTGCGCACACCCCTGCGGGCCTTCCAGGGGATGATGGACCTCGCCTCCTACCTTCCGGGCAGCGCCGGCAGAGCCATGGCGGACATGAACCGCGATGCGACATCGATGCTTGCCTCGTTCGACGAGATGGATGCCACGATGGCCAGCCAGCAGCAGGGGGCCGAGGTCTGCCAGGAGCAGCTCCGCGGCGAGAGCGAGCAGATCCAGACCTCCAGCACCGAGGCGGCCACCACCCAGGAAACAATGGCAACGGCCAACACCCACGCGTCCGCGCTCCAGGAACGCAATACCGAGGCTGTCGCCGATGCCACCCGGCGGCGCGACGCCGCCACCGCCGCCACCGAGACCATCGACGCCAACATCGACGAACAGGAAGGGAGCGCCGAAACCCTCGCCCAGCAGCTGCAGTCCTGGGCCACCAACCACCGCGCAGCCCGCCAGGCCGCGCTTGCCGCCACCCAGGCACGTGTTGAAGCTCTGGGACTGACCGTGACCGCGACCCACGAACGATGATCCGCCACACCGCCACCCCTCGCACCAACCCCGACGATCTGGTCGCGCAGGCCACGAGTGCAGCCGACGGCGGGCGCCTGCCCGAGGCCCTCGCACACCTGCTCGCCGCAGCCGAGCAGTATCGGCAGACCGGTCGCACCTCGGACGAGCGCCACTGCCTCCAGTTTTCGGCCACGCTGGCGCGCCTGCTCGGCAACCCGGCCGCCGCCCGCATCCATGCCATGCGTGCAGCCGCGCTCTCGGCCCCGGGCAGCCCCGCCGCCGTCTCTGCTGCAGCGGAGCTCGCCGAATGTGCTCTGGCGCTGCGCGATCCGGCCGGCGCCGCCGAGGCTTTCCGACAGGCGCTGGAGCACGCCGCCACCGTCCCGCTCGCGCCCGCCGAAGAGACAGGATTGCGCCGCAAATACGCGGCCGCACTCTGCGCCACCGGTCGCCCCGGCGCCGCCATCACCGAGCTTCGCAAGGCGCACACCCGCCTCTCTGCCGGCGGCGACCGCCCCGGCGCGCTGCGCGCCCTGGTGGAAGCGGCAACGGCCGCTCACGACGGTGCACTCTCCGCCGAAGCCGACGCTCTGCGCGCCGAGGCGTTCGAGCAGGCGCAAGCGATGGCCGACAACGCCGCCGTTGCCGATCTCGAGCTGCTCGAAGCCGCCGCCGCGCTTCGGCAAAACGATCCCAACGCAGCGCTCGCAGCGGCCCGCCGAGCCCGGGAACATGCCCTTTGTGCGAATACTCCGGTGAGCTACGTCGCCGCGACGACCTCCATCGCCCAACTGCAGGAGCACACCGGCGATCGGGTCGGTGCCTACGCGGCATTGGCGGCCGGGTACGCGACCCTTGGCGACCTGCTCGGGCCCGAGGAGGGCCGGGCTACCTTCGCCCCAAGGCTGGCCGAGCTTCGAGATCGTTGGGGGGCGGCCGAGTTTGCCCGGGTGAAGGCAGCCTACGAGGCGAGTCGCCGCCCAGCGCAAGGGTAGCCGGCGGCCACGGCCACCGCCCGCGGGTATTGCCGATGCTGATTTCGGAGGCCTCCTGGCCCCCGAATAACGAGCACTGGCTTCGATCCTGGCCACGCCCTGCACTGAAGACAGGAGTAATCAACTATTAATGACACAAACGAAGCCAGGTTGCCAGTGCTGCCGGCACGGGCAGCGCGTGCGCTCATCGAGCCCGGCCCTTCGCCCCCCCTCTTTGCTCGAACGCCCGAGTGCCGTCCGTGTGGCCGGGGTGCTGGGGCGGTTTGAAAATGTGTCGCAATATACGTTACACCCAGTGAACTGATACCCGTGCGCCCTGAGGTACCCGAGGCCCCCTGGCCCAGCCCGACAACGTGTGCGCACTCGCCAACGACCTGCCCAACCGGCTCGCACCCGGAAGCGGCCACCGCCTTGTGCTGCTAGTGCGCACCACGCGGTCCGGCGCCAGGTGGGAGGCCTACAACCTCCACCACGTCTGCCAACTGCACCCCTTAGGATCCAACAACAGGTGGGGCCACTCCAGGCAGGACGAACAGCCCCTCGGATCCCAATCCGTAACCATTTACCTAGAGACTATCCACTCTGGCTGGGGCGAGTGCTTCGTTGTCGGGTGGAAGAGCGTGACTGCTCTCGATCGGCGCTATGGAGAGCGTCCGAGGACACTTCTACAACAGAACGTTTACGACTCAGTTCGGGAATCAAAGCTTTTCCTTGTGCGGCGCGGTTCTCCCGGTAAACGTGGTCGGGTAACTTGAAATGTTTTTTGAGAGTCAGGCCGAACGGGGAATCGAAATGCACCGATCTGAATTGGTTTTTTGGGCGTACAGCGGGTTCTGAGCCACCCGCCGTGTCGCACTAAATTCAACTCAGGTAAGACCTTCCCTTCCTATTCTTCTGACTTCACGCTGGCCGGCATAGCACAGTGGTAGTGCAACGGTTTTGTAAACCGTAGGTCGTCGGTTCGAATCCGACTGCCGGCTCCAGTGATAATCCAAGATTTGGGCGACGATCGCAGTCTGGGGAACCTAGCTTCGTTGCACTCTGGTTGCATTTGTCCCCCACGGTAACGCGGAAAGTTGGGCAAGGGCGGCTTCGGCCATCCGTGCGTCTGGTGACTTGGAAACACCACGGCGACCGCACCTCGTGGCTCGGCTAGGGCTTCATCGACCGTCTCCAATGGTCGGAGATCGACCTCGCCTCCGGCTTCATCGAGGTGAAAAGCACCGGACTCCAAGATGTACTGCCGCCGGTGGCTTGTTGCGCGAGCGGGATGCCATTAAATCGCCGGGCCTCATTTCCGGCTGGCCCCCCGGCACGGAGGGCGTTCAAACAACAGCACACAAACACCATGGCCAAAATCGACGTAGCCAAAGTAGCTGACATTCTCCGGCAAAACGAACTCGAGCCCGCCGTCATGCGGCGCATCATCGAGCAAATCAACAAGGTGACCGAGGATGCCACCGTGGGGGACGAGGAAAAGCCGCCCTCCCAAAAGAAGCAGTTTGTCATTCTCGTCTCCGACCCCGAGGGGCAGATGCCCGAGCAGGAGCTGGCCGGCTGGGTGCTCCAGATTCCGGAGGAGGCCAGTGCGCTTTCCCTGCAGGAGCGAGTGCACAAGGCGACCTACGATTTCAACGCCTCCCTGCGCGGTCGCAAGCTGCCAGCCGAGACGATGGGAGAGGCCTTCGAGTGCGTGCCGGCCAAGAATTTCAAGGAGGTCGAGGTCTGGGTGAAGACGAAAACCCCGGTGCTCGTGCTCACCACCGACAACAAGATCCCCAAGGACGCTCCGACGAAGGAGTGACGCGGAGTTCACGCTTCGTTGGTTTGGGATGAAACGGATGCGCCCCCCAAAATGGCGAGTTGCGAGGCTCTAGCCCACAGGGGTGAAGTTGCGCGTATTGGCGGGCATGAACTGCCGAGCAGCGCGTGGCCCCTCATCTAGCCGATAGTTTTATCCAACGAATCGACACTGGCTCGCAGCCTCGGGGCTGGCCTATTGCCGGCGGCCCCCTAGTGTCCGCACCGACATGCCCGAGTCCGAACCATCCCCTGCCGACGCCGCCGCCGAGGCGCTAGGCCTGCCATGGGTCCAGGACTTCGTCGCCCGCTACGTAGCCTTTCCTGCGTACTGCCGCACGACGTCGTTCGACCGCGTTACCCGCGATTTCCAGGCCGAGATCGGACGCATCGAGGATCTGTGCGGGCGGTTCTCACCGGAAGATTTTGGCCGGCGCGTAACCGTGCCGCCCATGGTCGGACTGGAGGATGACGAGCGCCACTGGTCCGCAGCCCTGGTTGTGGAGCACTCGGTGCTCGTGGGCGAAACCATCGGACGCACCCTGATCTTCCTCAGCCGCAACCAGTCCCCGCCCGACGCCTTCAGGCGCGAAGACTTGAAGCCCCGCGGCGGCAAAGGCGTGGCTGTAATGGAGGATTTGCGCCGCCTGTCCCGCGACTATCCCCACTTGGTACGCACCGAACTCGGGAGCACAACGGGCACGACGCTGCATAGACATCCGTTCTTTGGCGACCTCGACGTGCACCGCTGGCACTGCCTGAGCGTCTCCCACCTGCGGGTGCATCGGAGGCAGTTGCACGAAATTCGCCGCCGCATCACCGCCGAGGCCAAGCGCGGTGGGATGCTCTCCTCGCTGCTGTTCGATCCAGCCGCCGGGATGGATCCCCAGCCTTAGACAGAATGATCCGTTAGCGGGCTGAAGCCGCTCACGTCCCGTAGAAAGTGTCGACATTGCCGAGACCATGCCCGCCCTTGGCGCGCAGGCCGGAGATCACCTGCTGGTACGGTGCTACTTCACGACTTGGCCGCTGTCGGGCCCGCTCAAAACACGCTATCAAAGCCCCTTGAGCAACCGGCTGCAAAATACGGTGGCCGCCCTCCCGCTCCTGCCCGCCCGCTGTCCTCACACATCGATCACGTCGCCCTTGCCGGCCGGAGGCGGGCTCGGGGGTCGCCGATCCGACTGCGGCGCCGGCCCGCGGCGGACGCGGACTTTGTTCGGCCCCACCAGCGTAGAGAACGCAATGTTGGTGAGGCTGATAATTGCCGACCCCATCAACGCGGCAAAGAGCCCTTGGACAAAAAAGCCGTCCACCAACCGGCTCGCGCCCCAGAGCAGAAAGGCGTTGATCAGCCACAGGCCGAACCCGGCCGAGAGAATCACCAGCGGCAGAGTGAAGAGCACCAGCACCGGCTTGAGAAAGGCGTTGAAGAGGCTCAACAGAACCACGACAACAAAGAGCGTTGAAGCATCAGCGTAGGCGATACCGGGCACGATCCTAGCCGCCAACGCCACGCCAAGCGCCAGGAAAACCCACCGCAGTACCAGATTGAATAAACCGTTGTTCATCGTCGTCTCGCCCGGAATCTCGCGTCCTAGCATCCCGGAGCAATGAAAATTCTCCTTGTGCAGGACCGGCTGCGCGGTGGCGGCACCGAGCGCCAGAGCGCTTTCCTCGCCCGCGCCTTCGCTGCGCGCGGCCATGCGGTAACACTGCTCACCTTCCGCCCAGGCGGCATGCTCACCTCCGAGCTTGGGGGGAGCGGGGTGGCCCTGCGCTCCCTCCAGCCCTTTGATACCGGGCTCGACTGGTTCGCCCCCCGACTGGTGCGGACTGCCCGCGCCGCTTCGCCCGACATCGTCCTGTGCATGGGCCGCATGGCCAACTGCCGCGCCGCCCAACTCCAGCGCAGCCTGCCGGGCGCAGCAGTGGTAGCCACAGTTCGCACCGGCAAGCCCCTACCGTGGCTCTACCGCCGCGGCCTGCGGGCCGCCCGGCATGTGATCGCCAACTCCGAGTTCGCCCGCCGTATCCTCGTGGCCCCGGAGAACGCAGCCGATCGCTGCACCGTAATCCCCAACGCCCTGCTACACTCCGCCCTGCTGGAAGCCCGTCCGCCTGCGGGGAACCGCCCACAGTCCGGCGTCCGGAGTCAGCAGTTCACTGACAGCCTCGCAACGGCTACCGGCCACAGCCCACAGTCCAACGACAACAGTCCACCGGCGACCTCGCCCGACTCCCCTGCTTCAGCCTTCAGTATTCAGCCGTCCTCCGTTCAGCCTTCAGCCTTCGGTCCTTCAGCCTTCCCCGTTCCGCCTTCAGCCTTCAGCCTTCGTCCACCGGTTCTGCTTTGTGTCGCCCAATTCCGTCCGGAGAAGAACCAGCGTGAGCTCCTCGACATCGTCGCCGCACTTCCCGCACAGATCGACTGGCGCCTCAGCTTTGTTGGCGACGGCCCTACGCGCCCCGCCTGCGAACGCCATGCCGCCGCGCTTGGGCTCGGCGCCCGGGTCACCTTCCTGGGCTGGCAGGCCGATCCGGCACCCCACTACCGCAGCGCCGCCATCGCGGTGCTCACCTCCCGGCGCGAATCGCTGCCCAACTTCCTCGTCGAGGCCCAATGCGCCGGCCTGCCCGTGGTGAGCTACGAGGTCGGCGGCGCCGCCGAGTGTTTCCACGACGGCATTACCGGCCACCTGATTCCCTTCGGCGATCGGGCTCGCTTCGCCGCCGCGCTCACCGAACTGCTCGGCCAGCCCGAGCGCCGCGCCTCGATGGCCACCGCCGCCCAAGCATGGTCCCGGGAGCGCTTCAGCCCAGAGCGCCAAGTAGAGGCCCACCTGGCACTCTTCGCGCAGCTGCTTGGCTGAACCGCCACCAACAATCGGTGAGGCTTCCGTATCCATGGCCGTGTCGGCAGGAATGGCCGCCCAGGTCAGGCCGTGGCGCGTGCCGCCCCTGATGAAATCCGGCATGCGGGGCGGTGGGGCTGATTATCGATCTGCTGCTTTGGCGTTCGGTCTTCCACACTGCGCCTACTACTTGCCCTCTGCCCATCCCCCGAGTTGCACGCCGCAACCATTCCCATAACACTCGGCGCCCCGCATGCCCACGCTCGAAACCATCCGTCTGCGCGGCGTTCGCCAGAACAACCTCAAGGGGTTCAACCTCGACTTTCCACTCGGCCGCTACGTCGTCGTCACCGGCCTGAGCGGCGCGGGCAAATCCTCGCTGGTATTCGAAACTCTCCATGCCGAGGGCCAACGCCGCTATGTGGAGACGTTCAGCGCCTACACCCGCCAGTTCCTCGAACTGCTGGCCAAGCCCGACGTCGATTCAATCGAGAACATCCGCCCCTCGATCGCGATCCAGCAAACCAACACAGTCAAGACATCGCGCTCGACCGTGGGCACGATGACCGAGCTCTGCGACTACTTCAAAGTCTGGTTCAGCCACGTGGCCGCCTGCTTCGATCCCGCCACCGGGGAGCGCGTAGAGGACGACAACCCGCAGTCGATCTGGGCCAGAGCCGCCGAGCAGTTCGCCGGCACTACCGTGCTCGTGGCCTTCCGCGTTTCCCGCCCCGACAACCTCGAATGGAGCGAAATTCTCCAGAATCTCCAGGGCCAGTCCTACCAACGAGTGCTGCTCTCCGAGCCGACCGGCGGCGAACACCTCCATCGTATCGACGCCCTTCTTGCCGACCCCGCGCCGCTCGCCGCGTTGCCCGCCTCCGCCAACGCACTCTTTGTCGTTCAGGACCGCCTCACCATCGAGGATACCGCCAAGGTGCGCTTCATCGAAGCCGTTGAAACCGCCCTCCACTTCGGCCAGGGCGAGGTGCGCCTCTTCGGGGAGTTGGCCTCCGCCGCCAATCCGCCCGCTTCCGACAATCGCAAATCGGCAATCGAAAATCAGAAATACCACGAGTTCGGCCACTACTCACGCGGTCTCCACTCGCCAAAGACCGGCCGCCGATTCCGCCCGGCCGCGCCGCCGCTCTTCTCGTTCAACTCCCCGCTCGGCGCCTGCCCGAAGTGCCGCGGCTTCGGCCGTATCATTGATATCGACTACCGCCTCGCCATCCCCGACCAGTCGCTGAGCATCGACCAGGGGGCGATCAAGTGCTGGGAGGGCGAAGTTTACAGCGAGTCCAAGCGCGACCTGCTCACCTTCGCCAAGAAAAAGCGTATCCCCACCGGCATCCCCTTCGCCGACCTCACCCCGGTGCAGCAGTCCTTCGTGATCGACGGCGAACCGGGCTACGGCGCCAACGGCCTGGAGTGGCCGGCGGCCTGGTACGGTGTGAAGGGATTCTTTCGTTACCTGGAGGCTCGCGCCTACAAGATGCATGTGCGCGTCTTCCTCTCGCGCTACCGCGCCTACAACCTGTGCCCCGATTGCGCCGGTTCCCGACTCCAGCCCGAGGCTCTCTGCTGGAAATGGCGGGACCGCACCCTGCCCGCGCTCTACCAACTCCCCGTCGCGGAACTTCTGACACTGCTCGGAGCGCACTCCGCCTCCGCGAATCCGCAATCCGAACTCCGCAATCCGCTCTCCTCGCCCGCCTCCGAGAATCCGCAATCCGAACTCCGCAATCCGCATTCCTCCGACCTCGCCCTGGACGCCATCCTTACCCGCCTGCACTACCTGGCGCAGGTCGGCCTCGGATACCTCACCCTAGACCGGCAGTCGCGCACCCTCTCGGGCGGCGAAGTCGAACGCGTCAACCTCACCTCCTGCCTCGGCTCCTCGCTGGTCGACACCCTGTTTGTCCTCGACGAACCCTCCGTGGGCCTGCATCCGCGCGACATCGACCGTCTCATCGGTATCATTCGTTCGCTCACCGACGCGGGAAACACCGTGGTCGTAGTCGAGCACGACGAGTCGATGATCCGAGCTGCCGACCATGTCATCGAGATCGGGCCGGCACCGGGAGCCGCCGGCGGGCATGTCGTATTCCAGGGCGACGTCCCCGCCCTGCTCGCCTCCACCGAAGCGATCACCGGCGACTACCTCAGCGGTCGCAAGTTCATCCCCATCCCCGACCTCCGCCGCCGCGTAGCGTCACAGGAACCTTCCGACGCATTCGCAGCCGCTCCGCACTCCCCAGTCCCCGATCCGCAATCGGCACCTCAATCGAAAATCGGAAATCCAAAATCGGAAATCTCCTGGCTCACCTTCACCGGCGTCACCAAGCACAACCTGCGCGACCTCACCGTGAGGCTGCCCCTCGGTCGCTTCGTGGCGCTCTCAGGCGTATCCGGTTCGGGCAAATCGACCCTGCTCAACCACGTAATCCATCAGGGCCTGCTTGCCGAGCGCCGCCAGTTCGCCGACGACCCCGCAGCCATCGGCTCCATCCAGGGGGCGGAGACACTGGGAGAGATCGTGCTCGTAGACCAGTCCCCGCTCAGCCGCACGCCGCGCTCCAACGCAGCCCTCTACGCCGAGGCATGGGAGGACATCCGCACCCTCTTCGCCTCCACCGACGCGGCCCGCGAAGCCGGATACTCGGCATCCAGCTTCTCCTTCAACGCCGGCGACGGCCGCTGCGACCATTGCTCGGGGCTAGGCTACGAGGCGGTGGAGATGCAGTTCCTCTCCGACGTCTACGTGCCATGCCCGATTTGTGAAGGCCGGCGCTTCAAGCCCGAGATCCTCGCCTGCACCTGGCAGGGCCGCAGCGTGAGCGACGTCCTTGCCCTCACGATCGACGACGCACTCGCCTTCTTCGCAGCCAAGCCCGCGATACACCGGCAACTGGCCCCCCTCGCCGCCGTAGGCCTCGGATACATCACTCTAGGCCAGCCGCTCAACACCCTTTCCGGCGGCGAATCCCAGCGCCTCAAGCTGGTGAAATACCTCGGTACGTTCACCGGAGCCGGAGAATTCGGAAACCATTCGCCGAACACCGATACGAGCCTAGCGGGTCCACCCCGTATCCCAGCGGCCTACCCGGCCCCCATCCCATCAGTCCCATCGGACCTAGCCGACCCATTCAAAACTCAGCCGGCCCCGCCTTCCTCCACTCCGCACTCCGCACTCCGTACTCCGCAATTCCAGGGCGCGCTGCTCCTGCTGGATGAGCCCACCACCGGCCTGCACCGCCACGACGTGCGCCGCCTGCTCACCGTGCTCCACGCCCTCGTCGACCGCGGTCACAGCGTTGTGGTGATCGAGCACAACACCGACGTCCTGAAAAGTGCGGACTGGCTCCTTGAAATCGGCCCCGAGGCCGGCTCGGGCGGGGGCCGCGTAGTTGCCGAGGGCACTCCCGAGCAGGTTGCACTCACCCGCACCGCCACTGCGCCGTATTTGCGCTCTGCGCTCGCAAATTCGGAACTCCGGATTCCGAACGCGGAACGCCCCACAGCAGAGCTTACCGCCTCCGGTTCACCTGTCTCCGCATCCGCCCCGTCGGCCCCATCCGCCCCATTCCCAGTTCTCGCCACCACTCCGCACTTCCTCCAGATCACCGGCGCGAGGGAAAACAACCTGCGCAACCTCTCGGTATCCATTCCGCTGAGGAAGCTCACGGTCGTCACCGGCGTCTCGGGCTCGGGCAAGTCCACTCTCGCCTTCGACATCGTGTTCGCCGAGGGGCAGCGCCGCTTCATGGAGTCGATGTCGCCCTACGCGCGCCAGTTCGTCGAACAACTACCGCGCCCGGCCGTGGACCGCGTAACCGGCATACCACCCACCGTCGCCATCGAGCAGCGCATCACCCGCGGCGGACGCAAGAGCACCGTCGCCACGATCACCGAAGTCGCGCAGTACCTGCGCCTCCTCTACGCCAAGCTCGGAGTGCAGCACCATCCCGTAAGCGGCGCGCCGGTACGCGCGCTCACCACGGCTGAGCTGGAAAAACACTTCCTTGCCGCCCTGCGCCTTCCCGCCGCCGCCCGGGCCAAGCATCTCTACCTCTGCGCCCCGCTGGTGCGCGGCCGCAAGGGCCACCACCAGCCCATCGCCGACTGGATCGGCGACCACGGCTATACCCTCATGCGCGCCGACGGCCGCCTGACGCTTGTCGAGAACTTCACCAAGCTCGACCGCTTCAAGGAGCACAACGTCGAGGTCGTCGTGGCCGATCTCAAGAATCTGGACTCACGGAGCGAGAAGCCAAAACCCAACACGAAGAAAGGGACTCCGCCCAAAGGCTCCCCCGCTCCGACTTCTGCACTCTGCACTCCCAGTTCTGTCTTGGCCGAAGCCCTCCGCCTAGGCCACGGCTCCTGCTTCCTGCTGCTGCCCGACGGCAAGATCGTATCCTGGTTCTCCACCACGCGCACCGACTCCGCCACCGGCGAAACCTTCCCCGAGCTCGACCCCAAAGATTTCTCCTTCAACTCGCCCAAGGGCTGGTGTCCGGTTTGCCGGGGCCACGGCCGCATAGCCCCCTGGATGCTCAAGACCGATCCTGACGACGAAACCCCGCCCGAGATCGCCGAACTTGCCCATCTCTTCGACGACGACAGCGGGGCCCAGTACCGACCCTGCCCCGAGTGCGCAGGCAGCCGCCTCAACCGCATCTCGCGTGCCGTGAAACTGGATTTCCACCACGGCCCTGCCCTCTCGCTGCCCGAGCTCATCGCCCTCACCCCATCCCAGCTCCTTGCCTCGCTGCGCGATCTCAACCTCGACGCGCGGGGCCACCTCATCGTCCGCGACATCATTCCGCAGATCGAAGAGCGGTTGAAATTCATGGACGAGGTGGGTCTCGCCTACCTCGAACTCGCGCGCTCCGCCGATACCCTTTCCGGCGGCGAAGCCCAGCGTATCCGCCTCGCCTCCCAGCTCGGCTCCAACCTCTCCGGTGTGCTCTACGTTCTCGACGAGCCCTCGATCGGCCTGCATCCGCGCGATAACGACCGGCTCATCGCCACCCTCGAGCGCCTCCGGTCCAAGGGGAACACCCTCCTCGTGGTCGAACACGACGACGCGGTGATGGACCACGCCGATCTCATCCTCGACCTCGGGCCCGGAGCCGGCCGCCATGGCGGCCAACTCCTCGCCAACGATACCCCCGCAAACATCCGCAAGAACGCCGATTCGTTGACCGGCCTCTACCTGGGCAAAGGCATTCCGCACCCCATCCGGGGATCGTACCGGAGTATCGCAGACGCCGATGGCAAGCTGCCAAAGGGAGCGAAGCTCCGCGCTCCCGCCGCCCAAGCGAAAGTTGCCAACCGGAAATCAAAAATCATCCCGGCTTCTCCCGCCCATTCCGCACTCCGAATTTCGCAATCCGCATTTGAGCCGATTGGCTGGCTGGAGCTCACAGGGGCCCGCCTCCGGAATCTCGACGACGTGGATCTACGCCTCCCGCTCGGTCGGCTGATCATGGTTGCCGGCCCCTCTGGGGCGGGGAAATCCACGCTTTTCCGAGACCTGCTCCATCCCGCCACCGGTTGCGCGATCCAACAGCAGAAGCAGCGCCTTACCGGCCGCGATTTCCTCAAGCTCGCGCCCAAGTGCACGCACGAGGTTTCCCTCTCCGCCGCCGCCGAGTACACGCCTGCCCCTGCCTCCACCAACACCGCAGCCATATCCGCCGCAGTCACCAAACGTCGGATCCGCGTCCTCCCATCCGACACATCGGACCTATCCGCTCCCTTCGACCGCCTCACCGGCGCCAGCGGCTTCAAGGCCATCATCGAGGTCGACCAGTCCCCGATCGGCCACACTCCGCGCTCCACCCCCGCCACCTACCTGGGCGTCTTCGACCTCGTCCGCCAGTTTCTGGCCACCATCCCCGAGTCCAAAATCCGCGGCTACACCGCCGGTCGTTTCTCCTTCAACACCGCCGGCGGCCGCTGCGAAACCTGCTCCGGCGCCGGTCGGGTGAAACTGGAGATGAATTTCATGCCCGACACCTTCGTCACCTGCGACGCCTGCAACGGCCGCCGCTACGGGCCCGAGGTGCTCCAGATCGAATGGAAGGGCAAAACCGTGGCCGACATCCTGGAACTCACCTTCGAGGAGGCCCGCGAGTTTTTCGATTTCCACAGCCAGCTCCGTGAAGTCTGCGCGCTGATGTGCGAAACCGGACTGGGCTACCTCACGCTCGGCCAGAGCAGCCCCACCCTCAGCGGAGGCGAGGCCCAGCGCCTCAAGCTCGTCACCGAACTTTCCCACGGGCTCCAGTCCTACAAGGAGCGCAGCCGCGGGTTGAAACCGCTCAACCTCTACATCCTGGAGGAGCCCACGATCGGGCTGCACCTCAGCGACTGCGAAAAGCTGATTCACCTTCTGCACCGCCTCGTAGACCAGGGGCACACGGTGATCGTGATCGAGCATCACCTCGACCTCTTGGCCGAAGCCGACTGGATCGTGGAGCTCGGGCCCGACGGTGGGCCCGGTGGCGGCGAGATTCTCTACCAGGGCCCCGTGTCCGGGCTGCTCAAGCTCAAGCGCAGCCCCACCGCGCCGTATCTGCGCGAGAAGATCGTGGCCAAGGAGCGAGCAGCGGGAAGCGAGTAGCGAACATCCTGATGCCTGGCCGCCCGGCGCCACGCTGCATCCATTTGATTGATCCGATCGATCGCCCTGATCAGCCTGAGCGGACCGATCCGACCGATCTCTCCGCCGACCGTACACCGCACCATGCGCTCGCCGCTTCTTTTCCTCGCCCTTGCCGCAGCCCTACACGCGGCGCCGCCCGCCGAGCCCGCGCCCCTGCCGGCCCCGCCGGCGCCGGCCACCGCCCCTTCTTCCGATGCCCGACCGCAGACCTCCGCGCCTGCCGCGCCCGCCCCCGAACTCAACATCCGCACCCTCGGCGCCATCGGCGACGGCCAGCCCCACCCCGTTAGCGAGTGGATCGCCGCAAAAAAGTACAAGAACCTCCGCGACATCCAGCGTGACTACCCCTTCGTCACCTCGCTGGACTGGAGCGCCGACGAGGCCGCCTTCCAACGAGCCCTCCACGACCTCCCGCCGGCAGGCGGCACCATCCGCATCCCAGCGGGCAAATACATCGCCACCGCCTACGGTTGGCGCATCTACCGCGACCACGTCCGCCTCCTCGGTGCCGGCTTCCGCAATACCACCCTCACCACCGGCCCTAAGCTCGAAGAAGGGCTCGTGCTCTCGCCCTATCGCCATGTAGGCTGGATCGATGGGGCCGACAGGGAGTACCCGTTCGCCTCCGACAGCGGTATCAACGGCGACGACAAGGTCCGCCTGCGCGAACCCGCCCGGGTTGCCGAGTTCCAGCCAGGCGAACTGGTCTTCATCCGCAACGGCGCCTGCCGTTTCGACCAGGACTACGGCGAGTTCAACGAAATCGCCGGCACCACTACCGACGGCGACATCGTCCTCAAGCATCCGCTCTCCCGCGACTACACCCTGCCCTCCTTCAACTGGGCCAACCAGACCGCCGAGCCGCTCGCGCTCCCGAAGCCGGGGAAAACCGTCGCCGTTCGAGTGCGCAGCGGCGAAGGCTTTTTCGAACTCCCCTCTCGCGGGGTGATCACCGTAGGCGAAGCGCTCCTGGAAATCGTTAGCCGCAAGGGCGATTCCATCACGCTTCGCAATCCCGGCCACAACAACCCGCCGCCCGGCACGGTGCTCCCCGCCGCCACCACGATCGGCAAATCGCGCAGCGTCATCAAACTCTCACGCAGCACCCGCGACTTCCACGCCGAAGGCCTGCGCGTCTACGGCCGGCGCAAGGCGCTCAACGTCTCCAACAGTTACGGATCCACTTTCCTCGACTGCGATTTCGTGCGCAGCCCCGACGCCTCCGTCAAAGGCGGCCTCACCATCGACGGCGACGACGGCCGCTTCGCCGAATTCACCCGCTGCACCGTGCGCGGCACCGAGCCGTGCGGTATGCAGTTCGCCCGCTCCTTCGGCAATATCACCTTCACCGACTGCACTTTCGCAGCGACCAACGTGGCCTTCTCCGAGTTTTGTTTCGCAGGCACGCTCCAGCACAGCTCCATCGCCGCCTCGGCCAGTCTCGGGCAAGCTATCATCGTGGGCCGTTCCTGCGGGGACCTCCGTATCGAGGACAACCAGATCGTCGTCTCCGGCGGGCCGATCAACATCTTCGACGCGCCGTGCGATATCCAATCGCACAAGCTCGACGCCCCCGGCGGCCTGACCATCCGCAATAACCGCATCGTCGCTACGACCAAACCGCGAGTCTTCCTCCTGCGCTCCGACCGACCCGCGGAGATCTCCGGCAACACCCTCAACGGCCGGCCCGCCGAGCCCCCCGGGGCGAAGGCAAGCCCCTAGCCGGGTCGAAGTCATCGCCATGTGGAGGCATCCAGTCGCCCCGCCTCGCTGGGGGCGGACCTCGCATCGCACCCGGCCCATCACAGCCCTGCGCAGACGGCATGTCCCATCACAATGCGAGCGTGCTGGGGCTACCATTCGCCTACCGGGCTGAACCCTACATCCTGCGCGTCGCCCGATTTCCCGAGGGCTTCCCTGGCCCACGGTGTAATGGAGGAGCAGCAACCCGAATCTTTTCACCGCTACCGCTCATGATCCGCACCATCACCGCCGTCGCCGCCGCTAGCCTCACTCTCCTGGTTGGGTGCGCCACCAGCCCTAAGCGGGCCGATGCGGCCGCCAATGAGCATCCGGCTGCACCCATAAGCGAAATACCACCGCTGCACGCCCAGCTCCCAGCCCTTGCCCCCGACGCGTCTCCGGATCTCTACGTACGCTACGCTCTCTCCAATCATCCCGCTGTCGCCGCTGCCTGGCACGACTGGCGCGCGGCCGAGGCGGCGATCATGCCGGCCCGCTCGCTGCCCGACCCCCAACTCACCTTCCAGGCCGACATCGCCTCCACCCTCATGTCGTTGATGCCTGGAGTGATGTTCGACCTGATGACACCGGGCAAACGCGCCGCGATGGGCCACGAGGCCCAAGCAGGCGCTACGGTCGCCCGCCGCCAATACGAAGGCGCCCTGGTTCGGGTGGCCGCAGAGGCGCGCAAAGCGCTGCTCGAACTCAGCTACCTCGACGAGGCCATCCGCCTTCGCGATTCCTCGGTTGCCTCCGCCGAACAAACCGCCGCCCTCGCAGCCTCCGAATACGCAGCCGGTCGCGGCATGGGCGCCTCCCTCGACCTGCAGTTGAAAAGCGCCGACGAGGCCACCCGGCTGCGCTCGGAGAGCGCCGGCCTGGGCGAACGCCGTATCGCCGCCCGCGCCCGCCTCAAATCCGCACTCGGCCTGCTCCCGACCGACCCCGATCCCCAATGGCCCCGCCACCAGCTCGCGGTTACGCCGCTGCCGCCTGCCGACGAACTCTGGCGGCGAGTGCAGACGGCCAACCCCGACCTGGCCACCATGCGCGCGATGGTCGAGATGGCTGTGGCCGGCGTCGACGTAGCGCAACGACGCGGCACACCCGACTTCACCGTCGGCCTGATGACCGATGTGAAACAGGCCCCGTGGATGTGGCGCCCCACCGCCACCATGACCTTGCCGATCTGGCGCGGCAAAATCCGCGAAACCATCGCCGCAGCCCAGGCCCGCCACGAAGCCGCCTCGGCGAGAGTCGACGCCGAGCAACTCACCATGGCCGCCGAACTCGCCCAGATGCTCGCGATGGTCCGCGAAGCCGATCGCATGATTGGATATATCGACAGCGCCGCCCTCCCTTCGCTGGAGCGTACCCGCGCCACCGCCACGTCCGGCTATCGCACCGGAGCCTCCGGTGCCACGATGATTGCCGCAGCCGGCGGCATGGAGCTGGCGATGCGCGCCGAGCGCCTCGCAGCCCTGCGCGAGCGGGAACTGGCCGTTGTCGACCTGCTCGCCATCACCTCCGAAGTCGCCCCGGCCTCCCCCTGAACCGCCGCCTCCCTTTCCTCCCATGAAATTTCCACTCGCTGTATTAACAGTTTCCTTCGCCATGGTGGCCGCCTCGCTTGGCCTCACCGGCTGTGCGAAGCCCGCCACCAGCGAACCGGAGCACACGGACCACGCCCACGCTCCCGCCGCGGCGAAGTACCATTGCCCGATGCACCCGACCTACGTCAGCGACCGGCCGGGAGATTGCCCCATCTGCGGGATGAAACTCGTTCTCATCGACTCCGCCGATTCAGGACAGGAAACCCCGGTGGCCGCCCCCGCCGCTGCAGGCCGCGCCAGCGTCAGCCTCTCCGCCGACAAGCGGCAGCTCATCGGCCTGAACTTGGTCAAGGTGGAGCAACGCGAGCTCACGCTGACGGTGCGCACCACCGCGGTCGTGCAGCACGACGAGACGCGCTACGCCCGCATCGCCCCGCGGTTCGGCGGCTGGGTACGCAAGCTCGCGGTGAACTTCACCGGTGCTCCGGTCGAGAAGGGGCAACCGTTGTTCACCGTCTACAGCCCGGAGCTCTTCTCCACGGAAAGCGACTACCTCATCGCCTGGCGCGCGGCCCAGCAACTGCCTGCCGACGCCCCCTCCGCCCAGCGCGACTCCACAAACGCCCTACGCGAAGCCGCCCGGATGCGCCTGGCGTTGTGGGAGATCGGCGACGATGAACTGCGCGAGATCGAGCAGCGCGGCACCGCCAGCCAGGAGCTGGTCTATCGGTCCCCGCTCTCCGGCCACGTGCTGGCCAAGTCCGCGGTGGAGGGGAAGTCGTTCATGGCAGGCGAGTCGCTCTACGAGATCGCCGACCTCTCCCACCTCTGGCTATTGGCGACAGTATCCGAGACGGACCTGCCGCTGCTCGCCGCAGGGCAGGAGGCGATGGTCACCTTCCCCCATGCCGGCAACCTCACCCTCACCGCACCGGTAACCTTTCTGGACCCACACCTCGATCCGCAAACGCGGCGCGGCACCGTACGCCTCGAACTCGACAACCCGGGACACAAGCTGCGGCCCGAAATGTGGGCCGACGTGGAGATCGAGATACCGCTGGGGAGTAAGCTCGTCGTGCCGGCCAGCGCGGTGATCGACACCGGCAAGCGCTTCGTCGCCTTCGTCGCCGCTGGCGGAGACCGGCTCGAACCGCGCGAGCTGAGGATCGGCGCCAAGACGAGCGAACTTTGGGAGGTGCGCCAGGGGCTGGAGGCCGGCGAGCAGGTGGTGAACCGGGCGCTTTTCCTGGTCGATTCCGAGAGCCAGCTCCAGGCCGCCATCTCCGGCATCGGCGGAGCCGGCGAACACAAGCACTGATACGACCCGCGAATCCATTTCTCGATGTCCACCCCCTCTTCACCTCTGCCTCCGCCGCACAAGGACGCGCTCATCGAGCGCATCATCGAGTGGAGCGCCCGCAACAAGTTCCTGGTGTTCCTCATGGTCGGGGCGCTCACACTCGGGGGCGTCTATGCCATCCGCCACACACCGCTGGACGCCATCCCCGACCTCTCCGACGCGCAGGTGATCGTATTCACCGGTTGGGAGGGCCGCAGCCCCAACCTCGTGGAGGACCAGATCACCTACCCGATCGTCACCAAGCTCATCTCCGCGCCGCGGGTGAAGGTGGTGCGCGGCTATTCGTTCTTCGGTTACTCCTTTGTCTACGCCGTCTTTGAGGACGGCACCGACATCTACTGGGCCCGCTCCCGGGTGCTGGAGTACATGCAGGGCCTCTCCAGCAACCTGCCCGCCGGCGTCACCCCCACCCTGGGGCCCGACGCCACCGGCGTGGGCTGGGGTTTCCAATACGCCCTAGTCGACCGCAGCGGCAAACACGACGCCGCCGACCTGCGCAGCTTCCAGGACTGGAACCTCCGCTACTGGCTGCAAAGCGTCGAGGGCGTGGCCGAGGTGGCCAGTTTCGGCGGCTTCGAAAAGCAGTACCAGGTGGAGGTCGACCCCAACCGCCTGCTCGCCTACAACATCCCGATCACCCGCATCGTCTCCGCAATCCGGAGCGCCAATAACGACGTGGGCGGCCGCGAGATCGAGCGCAACGGCACCACCTACATGGTCCGCGGCAAAGGATACATCAAATCCCTCGACGACCTGCGCCTGGTGGTCATCGGCGCCGATGCGCGCGGCACCCCGGTGCTGCTCAGCGACGTGGCACGCAACATCACCCTGGGGCCGGAGATGCGCCGCGGGGCGGCGGATTTCAACGGCGAGGGCGAGACTGCCGGCGGCATCGTAGTGGTGCGCTTCGGCCAGAACGTACTGGAGGTCATCGACCGGGTGAAGGCCAAGATCGCCGAGATCAAGCCCTCGCTGCCCGAGGGTGTTGAGATCGTCACCACCTACGACCGCTCCGACCTCATCAACCGCTCCATCGCCACCCTCAGCCGCACCATCGTGGAGGAGTCCATCATCGTCTCGCTGATCGTGATCGTGTTCCTGCTCGATTTCGGTGGAGCGGCCCGGGCGATCATCACCCTGCCCATAGCCGTCGCGCTGGCGTTCATACCCATGTACTTCATGGGGCTCACCGCCAACACCATGTCGCTGGCCGGCATCGCCATCGCCATCGGCGCGCTCTGCGACGAGGCGGTCGTCATGGTGGAGAACGTGCACAAGCACCTCGAACACGCCCCGCCGGGCCTCAACCGCAAGCAGCGTCAGGAGGTGATCATCACCGCCTGCAAGCAGCTGGGCAAACCGCTCTTCTTCGCACTGCTGGTGATCACCGTGAGCTTCCTGCCTGTATTCGCCCTCGAGTCGCAGGAGGGCCGGCTGTTCAAGCCGCTCGCGTTCACCAAGACCTTCACCATGGCCTGGGCCGCCTTCCTCTCGGTCACGCTCGGGCCAGCGCTCATCGTGCTGATGACCGGCGCGAAGGTGATTCCCGAACACAAGCACCCGATCAGCCGCCTGCTCCACCGCATCTACTACCCGTGGGTGAGCCTGCTCATGACACGCCGCTTCCTCTCCATCGCGATCGCGGTGGTGGCGGTCGCCTCCTCGTATCCGATCTACAAAAAACTCGGCTCGGAGTTCATGCCCCCGCTCAACGAGGGCACCATCCTCTACATGCCGACCACCCTGCCCACGGTGTCCATCACCGAGGCCACCCGGCTGCTGCAGATCCAGGACCGCATCCTCATGCAGTTCCCAGAGGTGCTCACCGTGCACGGCAAGGCCGGCCGCGCGGAGACCGCCACCGATCCGGCGCCGATGGAGATGTTCGAAACCGTCGTGCAGTTGAAACCCGAAAAGGAATGGCGCCACATCGACGAGAAGCGCTGGTACACCTCCTGGGCCCCGGACTGGTTGAGGACCGGCCTGCGCAAGGTGTGGCCCGAGTCCCGCCCGCTCACCTGGGACGAGCTCACCTCGGAAATGGATACCGCGCTGCGCATCCCCGGCCAGGTCAACGCCTGGACCATGCCCATCAAGGGCCGCATCGACATGCTCACCACCGGTATCCGCACCCCCATAGGCATCAAGATCTTCGGCCCCGACCTCGCCGAGATCGGCCGCCTGGGCGAGCACCTCGAGTCGGTGATCCGCGAGGTGCCCGGCACCCGCAGCGTCTTCGCCGAGCGCACCACCGGTGGTTACTATCTGGACATCGTTCCGAACCGGGAATCCATCGCCCGCTACGGGCTCAACGTAGAGGACGTGCTCATGCAGGTGGAAACCTCCATCGGCGGCATGGCCGTGGCCCGCACCATCGAGGGCCGCGAACGCTACAGCATCAATGTGCGCTACAGCCGGGAACTTCGCGACGACCTCGACTCTCTCAAACGCATCCTCGTTCCAGTGACCGCCGCCCCGATGGGCACGGCCTCCGGCGGTGGCGACCCCATGGCCGCTGGCACCGGCGGTGGCGCCAACGCCGGAGCGCTGCGCCAGATCCCGCTGGGCGAACTCGCCGATATCCGCACCGCCGTCGGGCCTCCGATGCTACGCAACGAGGACGGCGCGCTCACCGGCTGGGTGTATGTGGACATCACCGGCCGCGACATCGGCGGCTATGTGGACGAGGCCAAGAAGCTCGTGTCCGACAAGATCGAGAAGGCCGGCCTGCTGCCGGCCGGCTACCGCATCGAATGGTCGGGCCAGTACGAGAACATGCTGCGGGTGCGCGAGCGCCTTAAAGTCGTAGTGCCACTGACGCTCCTGCTCATCTTCGTGCTTCTGTATCTGAACTTCAAAAGCGTGCCCGAGACGCTGATCATTCTCCTGTCCATCCCCTTCGCGATGACGGGCAGCTTCTGGCTGCTTTGGCTGCTGGGCTACAACCTGAGCATCGCCGTCTGGGTAGGCATCATCGCGCTGGCCGGTCTCGCCGCGCAGACCGGCACAGTGATGATCATCTACCTCGACGAGGCCTTCCACGCCTACCAGCGCGCCGGCCGGATGAATACCCAGCACGACCTCTTCGAGGCCATCACCTACGGGGCGGTGCAGCGGGTGAGACCGAAGATCATGACTGTGGCGATGATCACCCTAGGCCTCGTGCCCGCTCTCTGGGCACACGGGGCCGGTGCGGAGGCGATCCAGCGCATCGCCGCCCCGATGATCGGCGGGCTCATCACCTCGACCATCCTCACCCTGGAGATCGTGCCCGCGATCTACTCGCTGTGGCGAGGCCGACACGTCGAGTGGGTGAAGGGCCCGAAGCCCCCGCGCAAGAAGTGGGAGGACCTCAACCACCAGTTCGTCGAGTGGGAGCGCTCCATCCACGAGAACACCAAGCAGTAACTATTCTTCTCCTCACGTCCTCACCCACCACACAAATACGATCCATGAACACAAACCGTACCTCAACTGTTGTGACACTGCTCATCGGCGCCAGCCTGCTCCTCGCCTCGACCGTCCGCGCGGCGGATGCATTGCCCCCGGCCGCCACGCCCGCCGTCACGTCGCCAGCGGAAGGCTTCGACCTCGCCAAAGCCCAGGCGGCCTACCCGACCGACACCTGCGTGGTCACCGGCGAAAAGATTGAAAACAACATGGGCGGGCCGATCGACTACATCCACAAGGAAGCCGGCAAGCCCGACCGCCTGGTGCGCTTCTGCTGCAAGGCCTGCGTAAAGGACTTCAAGAAGGACCCGGCTAAGTTCCTGGCGAAGCTCGACAGCGCCCCCGCGCCAGCGAAGGCCGCTCCCGCAGGCCACACGCACTGATCCGCAATCGGATTCCGCAGCACAGCCGGGCGGTGGAGTCGCCGCCCAGCTGTATCGAATCATTTACACCAGGCGCCAGCGCCGCCTGTTTCGCTCCGTAGGCGGTGGCTGCAACTCCGGTGCCCGCTGCGGGGCCCCTGCCTTTGCTCGCTTCGCGGCCGAGCGCTCCTTGGACGCCAGCCGTACTGCGCCGGGCCATGTCCGCGCTTCGGTACTGGACCGATTTCTCGCCCCCCGGGGGCCTCGCCGCGTAGCGAAGCCACTGCAGCGTGGTCGATTCTCCACCGAAGGTGGCATACCGCCGCACCGCGCCCCTGGTTGCCACGAAAGCGGATACCGGGTGCCGAATACTCCGAGACGGTGCGGGCTCGGCGCCGGATCGACCTTCCGAACTGCGTGACCACGACTCAGCCGGCCGCCGCCGCCTCGCCTCGGGCGTGGAGATATTTGTCCAGGTTGTTGGCGACGATGACCCCGTAATTGATGGTGCCCAGCCAGCCCGACATGATGATGCCCACCGAGCCGGCGTGGTGCAGGCCGGCGATCTGGTTGGGCAGCTCCATGGAGACTTTCAGCCCCTCGAACTTCGTGCCGAACGAGGTGCCCTCCCAGTGCTGGGTGTAGCGCTCGATGGTGCGCGGGGTGGCCGCTTCCGTCCAATCGATCTTCGAGCGCACATCGGGCAGAAACCGCTCGAGGGCTACGAGGGCCTCCTCTACGAGGCGGCGTTTCTCCTCCTCGTACTCGGCCTGCGTGAGCTTGGCCCAGTCGGCGTAGCATGCGTTGAGCGACGCCACGATGGTGTAGCGATCGGAACCGGGGCGCGTGTCCGGATAGTAGAGCGAGAAGGTGCGGCTGGTGGTGTGGGGCGCGACCAGCTCTGTGGTGGAAAACTCGGGAGCGGCCGAGGTGAAGATGAGGTCGCCGATATGCGGGAGGCTCTCGCCCTTGCGGATACCGAAATACACCTGGCAGGAGGAGGAGTTGACGCGCACCGCCTGGGCCTCGCGCACGAAGGCCGGGTCGAAGTTCGCGGCACCGGCGAGGCGAAAGATGGTGTTGAGCACGTTGGCATTGGAGAGCACGGCCCCGCAACGGATCTCGCGGCCGTTGGCCACCACCCCGCACACGCGCCGGCGGCCGTCGACGTTCTCGCTGAGCACCCGCTCGACCATCACGTGGTTGCGGATGTCGACCCCGTTGCACTTGAGTTCTGCAGCCATCTTCCCGACCAGCACATCGGTGCCTCCGCGGAAGGTGTACACCCCCTTGCTCATGAAGTTGGAGAACACGATGCCGTAGGTAATCGCCGGATCCTCTGTACTGGAACCGTTGGCATAGGCGATGGGCTCCATGAGCAGGCGCGCGATGTCGGTGCGCCCGGGGAAGAAGCGGTTGAAGAACTCGCCGGTGGTCTCGGGGTTGTGGTCGTAGTAGTTCATCGCGCGCAGAGTGGCGAAGAACTCCTCCACCCGGGCGGCGGGCACGCCGAACTTCTCCACCAGCAGGCGGGTGAAATCGGTGCGGTCGAAGGTGGTGGCTACATCGAACTGCGGATTCACGAAACGGATGCCCTTGAGCGGCACGATCGCGTCGGCGATCTCGGCGGTCCAGTACTTGCGGCACGACTTGATCATGCCCACCGGGAAACCGTGCAGGGAGACGTCGAAGATGTGCCCGCCCTTGCGGCGGAACCAGGTGGCCAGGCCTCCGAGCTGGGAGTGGTGCTCGAGCAGGAGCACCTTGCGTCCCTGCTTGGCGAGCACATTGGCGGCGGTGAGGCCGCCGAGACCGCTGCCGATCACGACAACGTCGTAGTAGTTTTCAATGCCTGCTAGCCGGTCACGAGCCATGGGAAGGGCGGACAAGAAAGGGCGAGGCGGGCGGAGCGCAACCGGGAAAACCGGGGGCGAAACCGCGCCGCGAGCAAGACCTGGGATTTGCCCACGGGTTGCCCGTTGACTCCGGCCGGGGTTTCGGGGCCTCATCGGCTCCATGCCCGAGCAAGCAGTATTGCTGGTCAACCTCGGTTCGCCCGCCTCCACCTCCGTCCCGGACGTTCGACGCTACCTGCGCGCGTTTCTTGGCGACGAGAGAGTCATCGACTACCCGGCCTGGTTCCGCTGGCTGCTGCTTGAGGGCATCATCCTGCGAGTACGCCCAAAAAAATCCGCCCACGCCTACGCGAAAGTCTGGACCCCCGACGGCCCCCCCCTGCTGGTGACCACGGAGAAAGTACGGGCCAAACTGGAGGCCGCCCTCGCTACCCCCGGCTCTCCCGCCTTCGCTCCCGGGCGCACCGGCGCCGAGTCCACCGCCGCGGCTGGCCCCCTCTCCCTCCCCGTGCTTGCCGGCATGCGCTACGGCCAGCCGTCGATCGCAGGCGCGCTCACCAAGCTGCGCGACCTGGGCGTGCGCGAGGTATTCCTCATCCCCCAGTATCCCCACTACGCCATGTCGAGCTGGGAGACGGTGGTGGTGGCTGTACACGAGGAGGCGCGCCGGGTGGCCCCCGGACTGCGTTTCACCACCGTGCAACCGTTCTTTGCCGACGCCGACTACATCGAGGCGCTCCACGCCGTATCCGCACCGTCCCTAGCCGGTGGCTACGACCACCTGTTGATCAGCTTCCATGGAGTGCCCGTGCGCCACCTGCGCAAGGCCGACTCCTCCCGTGCGCACTGCCAGTGCGTGGCCGACTGCTGCGCCGTCCCCAGCCCGGCCCACGCCACCTGCTATCGTGCGCAATGCCTGGGCACAGTCCGCGCCTTCGCCGCGCGCGCCGGGCTGCCGGCGGGGAAGTATTCCGTCTCCTTCCAATCGCGACTACCCGGCGAGCCCTGGCTGGAACCGTTCACCGACCGCGAACTGGTGCGCCTGGCCAGGTCGGGCGTAAGGAAGCTGCTGGTCATGACGCCGGCCTTCACAGCCGACTGCCTGGAGACGCTGGAGGAAATCGCCGTTGAGGGGAAGAAGACCTTCATGGATGCCGGCGGCACCCACTTCCACCCGATCGCCTGTCTAAACGACCAGCCCGCCTTCATCGATTTCCTTGCTCGCCGCACCCGTGCTTGGATGGCCACCACGGCAGTTGCTCGCTCTTGAGCCTCCCAGCACCCGGCTGCCGGGCGCCGCGCCTGCCGAGCCCACCGGATACCCTCGCTCAGACCTGCCCCGGCGCACGAACGCCGGAGCGGGGATCGGCGACAATACAGCGAGCACCTGCCGGCACGCCGGGCGGTGACACCCGCCTCCACCGAACTACCACAGCCCACGAACCAGCCCCCCGGCCCGTGCTTACGGTTTTTTAACGACTTTCGGATTGGGTCACTCGGATAAACCCCTAGCGTGACGCTCCATCCCGCACCGCGCCCCACCGCGCAAAACGTCACCACCCTTCTACCCAGCCCACTGTGAGCGACGAAGCCATTCTGCTTCTGACTGCGACCGGCACCATCCAATACGCCAGCGCCATCGTCAGCCAATGGTGGCAGGTGGCGCCCGGTGCGTTGCACGGCGACTCGTTTTCCAACCTCTTCGTGTTCGAAGTGGTCTCCTCCGACCCGGAGTGGTTGGAGACCCAGTGGTCGGCTCTGCTCGACACCGGTAGCATCACCAACGGCGTAACCCTCACCGCGCAGCCCAAGCTGTCACCGCCCTTCGACGTCACCGTCACCATCGAGCCCATCGTAGGAGCACAGCCGGCGCTGTATTTCGCCCACGTGCGCAAGGCCACAGCGGCCGACCGCTCCGGCTCCGAGCCCGGGGCCATCCACTCCTCCAGCACGGCCTCCGGCCCGGCAGCGCGCTTCACCGCGTTGATCGAGCGCAGCCAGCTCGGCTTCTTCGACCTCGATTTCGGCCAGCACCAGTTCTACTTCTCGCCGGCCTGGAAGAACCTGCTCGGCTACCTCGACAAGGAGCTGCCCAACCAGGAAACAACTTGGCGCGACCTCGTCCACCCCGACGACTCCGCCGCCGCTCCCGACAGCGCCGACCGCAAGTTCCCCAACCAGACCCGCCCCTTCAGCACCGAATTTCGGATGCGCACCAAGAGCGGCGGCTACGAGTGGGTGCTGGCCAACGGAGTGCAGATCTTCGGGGAGGACAGCTCGCTGCAGCGCGTGCTCGGGGCGACGTCCAGCATCCAGGAGCGCAAGGAGTTTGAGGAGTCCTGCGTGGCCAGCGAGGAGCGGCTCGATGCACTCGGGCGGGCCGGCGAACTCGCCGCCTTCGACCTTGATTTCGCCGGTGGCACCTTCTGGTTCTCAGACGGCCTGCGCCGACTCACCGGATACCGCGACTCCGAGCTGCCCGCCAGCGCCGAGAGCTTCGCCCATTTTCTGCCCGCCGACCAGGTGCCTCGGGGTATCCAAACTTGGCTCGGGGAGAATTCGCCCGGTGCCAGCATCCTGAAGGAAACCATCGAGATCACCCACAAGGACGGGCACCCCATACTGGTGCACGCCACCTTCGTGCGCACCTTCGACCGCCGTAAGGCGCTGCAGCGCGCCATCGGCTTCTTCGTCCCCGGGGCCACCGCCGGAGCCCCCGGCCGCATGCCCCCCATCCTGCTGCGCTCCTCCTACGATGCGATCAGCGAAGGCGTGCTGGTGACCGACCGCGAGTCCCGTATCGTCTTCCTCAACGCCCGCGCCGCCCGGCTGCTCTGCACCGACGCAGCGCAGGCCGAGGGCCGCCCCGCCGCCGAGGTTGTCCGGCTCATCCACCGCCTCAACCAGTTGCCTGTCGAGAGCCCCATCGCACGCGTCATCGAGCACGCCGAGGTGATCCCCCTCAACGACGAGCACTCGCTGCCCTACGCCGGAGGCATGCGCCGCATCGTCTTCGCCTGCACCCCGGTGAAGGACCCCGAGGGCAAGGTGCAGGGGGCCGTATTCGTGTTCCGCGACCCGGAGGAGATGTCACTCACCCCCGACGAGCTCATCCGCTCCAACCGCTTCGAGACCCTTGGCCTGCTCGCCGGCGGCATCGCCCACGACTTCAACAACCTGCTCACCACCATCCTGGGCGGCATCTCCATCGCCCGCGAAGCCAAGGACAACAGCCAACTCGAGGACTCCGAGAAGGGCTGCATCGCCGCCAAAGCCCTCACCCGCCAACTGCTCGCCCTCGCCCGCGGCGGTGCCGACATGCGCCAAATACTCAACCCCGGGGACATCCTCACGGAGGCAGTACGCCTGGCCGCCGTAGGCACCCCGGTGAAGGTCGAACTCAAGGTCGACGACGACCTCCACATGATCTACGCCGACAAGGCCGAGATCATCCGCGTGTTCCAGAATCTCATCATCAACGCCATCCAAGCCATGCCCGGCGGCAGCGGCCACGTATGGGTGCGCGCCACCAACTCCACCCTCAACGAGGGCGACATCCCCCCGCTGGCCGCCGGCGACTACGTCCAGTTCGAGGTGCAGGACAACGGCAGCGGCATCCCCGCCGAGCACCTGCAGAAGATCTTCGAACCCTTCTTCACAACCAAGAAGTCCGGCACCGGCCTGGGGCTGGCCACCGTCATCTCCATCGTAAAGACCCACGGGGGCCAGGTAGGCGTCACCTCCTCGGCGGCGGGCACCACCTTCTCGATCTTCCTGCCCCGCGCCGACCAGCCCGAGGCCGAGATCCAGCGCGAAGCTCCCACGCTGCGCTTCGGCACCGGCCGTATCCTCGTCATGGACGACGAGGAGAAGATCCTCCACCTCACCGGCATCATGTTGGAGAACCTCGGGTACAAGTTCGACGTCGCCCGCAACGGGGCCGACGCCATCACCCTCTACCAGCGCTACCTCAACGTAGGCCGGCCCTACGACTGCGTGCTGCTCGATCTCACCATCGTGGGCGGCATGGGCGGCGAGGAGACCTTCCGGCAGCTCAAGAAGCTCAACCCCGACCTGCGCGCCATCATTTCCTCGGGCTACGACAGCGAGGACATGATGCGCCGCTTTCTGGATATGGGCTTCTGCGGCTATCTCTCCAAGCCATTCCGCGTGGGCGAGCTGGGCAAGATTCTCAAGAAAGTCCTCGGCGGGTAGGTGCCGCCACCGGGGGCGGGAATCGCGTGCGCCTTGGGGGGCGCCCGCCCGGGCCTCCAGCCCCGGCGAACAGCCGCTTGGCGGCGCAGCCTTGCAGCCCACGCCCTCTCGTAGCTGAACGACCAAGTCGTTCAGGCACTCCCAGTATCTTTAGAGTGCAGCCGTGCAGCCCCCGCCCTCTCGGCCGGTGGCCAGGGCTGCGACGGCGGCGCTGCACCGCCGCAGCCCTGGGGGATCGGCTACGGCATGCGGGCTTCATGAACACGCCCGGCGCAGCGAAATTCCCTGCGCAGCGAAATTCCCACTTGCCGCCTCCGGCGAAACCCGAAACAACTTCGGTTTCCCTGCCGACACGCCACCCGGGTGCACGGCGTTCCGTTCCAAAATACTGTTACATGCAAAGTTTCTCGGCGCAATGCCTCGACATGGCCCGTTCCATGTTGAGCCACAATATCGACGCGATTAATCCCGACGGCACCGTTACCCCCGTCCCCGGGGAAGTTCAGCGCCCCGACGATCCCGGCCACGCCGCCATGGCCATCGGCGAATTCTTCCGCGCCACCGGCGAAACCACCCTCGGCGGCAAGGATCTCATCGATCTCGCAGCCCGCTGCATCACCGCCCAGGCCTTCACCGAGCCGATAGCCGAAAACGGCCTCGCCTACGCCGCCCTCGGCCTCCTTTCCTTCGGCCCCTCCAAGGAGCGCAACCCGGTATGGGAGCGCCTCGTAGAGGAAACCCGCCAGCGCCTCGACAAGCAGCTGCTCACCCGCAGCGACTACGACAACCACTGGCAGTCCTTCAACGTCGCCAAGGCCGTAGCACGCTACAGCCTGGGACTCTCCAAGAAGGACGAGACCTCCCGCATCATCGAGCGCATGGTCGAGCGTATCGAGGCCACCAGCTCCAACGGCTTTTTCGACGACGCCACCGAGGGCATCGGCGGCAACTTCAGCCTCTACGGCGTGATGAACTTTGTATTCATCCGCCAGGCCCTCCAGCTCCACGCCAATTCCGGCGTGCGCGAGCGCAAGCTGCCCACCCTGCGCACCTTCGCCGAGCGCTACGTGAAGCTCATGCCCGATCTCGTGCGCGCCGACGGCCTCGGCTGGGCCCACGGCCGCAGCGCCGGCGCGTATGGCCAGATGCACTGCATCAGCATCATCCTGCAGGCGTTCCGCGACGGCTGGATCGCCGACGACCAGAAGGCGAAGTATCACGACATCCTCCGGCGCCTCTTCTTCTTTTTCTACGCCACCTACCTCGACCAGGAACACGGCTTCATGGTCGTGCGCGATGGCGAGCGTACCTCGATGGAGGGCCACACCACCCGCTTGGCCAACTTCGACGGCGCCCGCTACCTCAGCCAATGGTCGCGTTTGGCCAAGACCGTCAACGCCCCCGAGGCCACCAAGTCCGACCCCCTGCGCACCAGCGGCCGCTTCGTCATCTACGACAAGAGCAACCGCAAGGAGCAGGGCCTCTTCCTATATCGCGACGCCGACAGCGGCCTGCATATCCAGCTTCCGCTGGTCAGCTCCGGCTCCGCTCCGGCTGCGGACACCCTGCCCTTCCCCCATGCCCCCGGCATCTTCGACTGGCCGGCCGGCGTCTACGCTCCCGTCATGGTACCCGAACTCACCTTCGGGGAGAACGTCACTGTGCCCGGCTACTACGGCAAGCAGTGCGTCACCGGCCTGGGCCTGCGCAATTCCTTCTTCTTCCGCTACGAGCAGCCCGATCTCATCAACCTCCAGGAGAAGATCTGCCCGGGCATCGGCAGCGTGAAGGTCAACTGGACCTTCAGCGGCGCCAAGGTAACCGCAGAGTGGATTTACACGGTCAAGACCCAGGTCCAGATGGACAAGTTCCGCTTCGCCCTGGCCATCGCCGCCCCGCACTCGCACCAGCGCCTCGGCACCTCCCCGATGCTTGGCCAGCAGGGCGTGCGCTGCAGCGTGATCAAGGACGACTTCCAGGGTGTGTGGCAGGAAACCGAGGTCGTGAGTGCGGATCCCAACTACCGCACCAACTACGGCAAGGTGCACTACATGCAGTACCTTGTGCGCGATCACGCCCTTACGATGCGCCCAGGCCAGCAATACCGGTTCTCCGTGAGCTTCGAACCCGACATCACGCTCATCGAAGCCTGAGCTTCCCCTCATCCCGATTCACACGAGCCGCCTCCGGGCGGCTCTTTTTTCGACCCATGCTCTCCAGGCGCATCATCCCCTGCCTCGACGTCACCGCCGGCCGCGTCGTCAAAGGCATAAAGTTTCAGGAACTCCGCGACGCCGGCGATCCCGTAGCCTGCGCCCGCGCCTACGACGCCCAGGGGGCCGACGAACTGGTCTTCCTCGACATCACCGCCTCCAGTGACAACCGGGCCACCATGCTCGATGTCGTCGCCGCCACCGCCGAGCAGTGCTTCATGCCGCTCACCGTCGGTGGAGGCCTGCGCAATGTGGAAAACATCCGCGTGATGCTCCACGCCGGCGCCGACAAGGTTTCGCTCAATACAGCCGCCGTCCAAAATCCGGATCTCATCCGCGACGGCGCCCGCAAGTTCGGCAACCAGTGCATCGTCCTGGCCATCGACGCGCGCCGCGAACCCGGCAAGGAGGAGTGGAAGGTGTTCACCCACGGAGGCCGCACCCGCACCGAGATCGATGTGATCGAGTGGGCCCGCCGCGGCGTGGCCCTGGGGGCGGGCGAAATCCTGCTCACCTCGATGGACCGCGATGGCATGCTCAACGGATACGACTTGGAGCTCACCCGCCGCGTAAGCGAAGCCGTGGAGGTGCCCGTGATCGCCTCCGGCGGAGCCGGCACCCTGGAGCATCTCGCCGAGGTGCTCACCAAGGGCGGGGCCAGCGCAGTGCTGGCCGCATCGATCTTCCACTTCGGCACCTTCACCGTGCCGCAGGCCAAGGACTATCTCGCCAGCCGCGACATCCCCGTGCGCCGGTGACACTGCGGCTTCGAGCCGAGCAGTAACCAGATATTTGGAGGAGCGTGCTTGCACGCGCTTGCTTGGAAAGCGGCACCGCATGTGGTGCTCGGTGCCGCAGCGTGCTTGCTCGGGATTCCTGGGGCAAAGAGCGGCAACTGCCTAGTTGATGCCGAGCGCGCCGCTTCCTCACATTCCAGGCGGCCGCCGGTGCTAGGAACCTGCCCCGGCGCTGCCGCCTGGCTCCTCGCTTCAACCTCCTCCAGGCCCTTCCCCTGGGGCCTGAATAGGCTCGCCCGGCCAACCGCGTTTACCATCGGCCCTTTCCCTCTTGCCGCGCACCTCGCCGGCCCGTGCGATGCTCGGCGTGTCCGGCGCCGCCTCAGATTTCGTCCACCTCCACCTCCACACCGACTACAGCCTGCTCGACGGCGCCTGCCGTATCGACCGGTTGATGAAGCGGGCCGTCGAGCTCGGCCAGAAGGCCGTGGCGATGACCGACCACGGCAATCTTTTCGGCGCGATCGAGTTCTACAACAACGCCAAGGCAAACAACCTCAAGGCCATCATCGGCTGCGAGATCTACCTGGCCGGCGGCTCGCGCCTAGAGAAGGCCGGCCGCGATGCCGACGGCAAAGCCTACTTCCACCACGGCCTGCTCGCGCGCGACCTCACCGGATACCAGAACCTCCTCAAGCTCGTATCCGATGCGCACCTCAAGGGCTTCTACTACAAGCCGCGCGCCGACTGGGAAACCCTCGCCCAGTACTCCAAGGGCCTCATCGCCTTCACCGGCTGCCTGGCCGCCATCATCCCCCAGCGCCTGCTGGCCGACGACTACGAGGGCGCCCGCAAGGCCTGTGCCCGCTTTGTGGACATCTACGGGCGCGAAAACTACTTCGTAGAGATCCAGGACCACGGCATCCCCGAGCAGCGCAAGGTCATCCCCGGCCTGCTCAAGCTCGCCCAGGAGTTCGGCCTCCAGGTGATCTGCACCAACGACGTCCACTACGTAAACGCCTCCGACGCCAAGCCCCACGACACGCTGCTGTGCATCCAGACCGGAGCCAAGATTGAGGATACCGACCGGATGCGCTTCGACGGCACCCAGTTCTACCTCAAGTCGCGCGACGAGATGCACGCCCTCTTTGGCGAGATCCCCGGAGCGCTCACCAACACGGTGGCCATCGCCGACATGTGCCAGCTCGCCATCCCCTTCCCCAAGGGCTCCGAGCGCTATCCGCGTTACCCTCTGCCCATCGAGATCAAGGCGAAGTTCAACGCCTCCAGCTACCTGCATCAGCTCTGTGTCGACGGCCTGAAGGCGCGCTACGGCTGCGACTACGACTCGGTGGCCGCCCGCCCGTCCGTAGTGGAAATCCTCTCCAAGTTCACCAATCTGCCCGAGGGCCAGAAACCCAAGGCGCCCGACTACTCTGTGCTCCCCGCCGACGAGGAGCTCGTCGTGCGTATGGCCTACGAGCTGACGATCATCAACGTCACCGGCTTCGCCGACTACTTCCTCATCGTCTGGGACTTCATCGCCTGGGCCAAGCAGCACGGCATCCCGGTGGGCCCGGGGCGCGGCTCGGGCGCGGGCAGCATCGTCGCCTACGTGCTCTCGATCACCAACCTCGACCCCATCCGCTTCAAGCTGCTGTTCGAGCGCTTCCTCAACCCCGAGCGCGTATCGCCGCCCGACTTTGACATCGACTTCTGCATGCGCCGCCGCGGCGAGGTGATCGACTACGTGCGCGAGAAGTACGGCAAGGACTGCGTAGCCAACATCATCACCTACGGCACCCTGGGCGCGAAGATGGTCGTGCGCGACGTGGCCCGCGTGCACAACGTGGCCTTCGCCGACGCCGACCGCATCGCCAAGATGATCCCCGACGAGATCAACATCTCGCTGGAGGACTCGATCACCAAGTCCGCCGAGCTGCGTGCCGAGATCGAGCGCAACCCGGTGGCCAGAAACATCATCGAGCAGGGCCGCGTGCTCGAGGGCATGGTACGCAACACCGGCAAGCACGCCGCCGGCATCATCATCACCGACAAGCCGCTGGAGGAGTTCGTCCCGCTCACCTCCCAGGAGGGCGATGTCACCGTCCAGTACGACATGGGCGCGGTGACCAAGCTGGGTCTCCTGAAGATGGACTTCCTGGGCCTCAAGACGCTCACCGTCATCTCCGACGCCGTAGAGAACGTGCGGCGCACCGCCGACCCGAAGTTCGACATCGAGACCCTTTCTCTCGAGGACCCGAAGGCGTATGCACTGCTCAACTCCGCCAAGACCGTAGGCGTCTTCCAGCTGGAGTCCGGCGGCATGCAAAACGCCTGCAAAACCGTGGGCATCTCCAACATCGACGACATCAACGCCATCTGCGCCCTCTACCGGCCCGGCCCGATGGCGTTCATCCCCGACTACGCCCGCGGCAAGAAGGACCCCGGCAGCGTAGCCTATCCGCACCCGCTCCTGGAGAAGTCGTTGAAGGAAACCTACGGCATCATCGTCTATCAGGAGCAGGTAATGGAGTGCGCCCAGATCATCGCCGGCTACACGCTGGGCGGCGCCGACATGCTGCGCCGCGCCATGGGCAAGAAGGACGCCGAGGCCATGGCCAAGGAGCGCATCAAGTTCGTGGCCGGCGCCAAGGACAAGCACGGCATCGGGGAGAAGCAGGCCAACGAAATCTTCGACCTGCTCAACAAGTTCGCCAGCTACGGCTTCAACAAGTCGCACTCCGCCTGCTACGCGCTGGTGAGCTACCAGACCGCGTACCTCAAGGCGAACTACCCGGTGGAGTTCATGGCCGCCGTGCTCACCGCCGAGCTGGGCAACGCCGAGAAGGTTTCCCACTTCATCGCCGAGGCCGAGAGCATGGGCCTCACCGTCCTGGGGCCCGACATCAACGAGTCGCGCGAGCACTTCACCCCGGTAGTGCCGAAGCGAAGTGCCAAGGGACAAGTGACAAATGACGGACCCAGAAACGGTGCTGCTGTTTCTCCCTCCGAACTTGGCACTTCCAACTTGTCACTTGGAACTTCTGGCGAAGCCAATGCTTGGATTCGCTTCGGGCTGGGCGGTATCAAGGGCGTGGGCGAAGGCGCCGCCCAGAAAATCATCGCCGAGCGCGACGCCCACGGCCCGTACAAGAGCTTCGAGGACTTCATGCACCGCGTGGAGGCGAAGGCCGTCAACAAGCGCGTGCTCGAGTGTCTGGTGAAGACGGGCGCCTTCGACTTCGGCACCGAGCACCGCGGCGCCCTCTTCGCCTCCATCGATGCCGCCATCGCAGCCGCCTCCTCCAGCCAGCGCGACGCCGCCTCCGGCCAGTCCTCGATGTTCGACATGCTCCAGACCGGCGATGCCAAGGGCGGCTCCCGCTCCGCCGGCAGCGTGGTCGCGCAAAACGTCGCAGATTTCCCACCCGCCGAGAAACTCCTCTTCGAGAAGGAGCTCCTCGGTTTCTACGTATCCGGCCATCCCCTCGCCGCCTACTCCGGCCTGGCCGAGGCGCTCAACAGCCACCGCGAGGACGAGCTGCTCAACCTGGGCGACAAGACCGAGTTCCGCCTCTGCGGCATCGCCACCAGCATCCAGAAAAAACTCTCGAAGAAGGACAACCGCCCATGGTCGCCCTTCGTGGTGGCCACCCGTGCGGCCAACGTCCCCGTAAACATGTACTCGGACGCCTACGAGCTCTACGCCAAGCACCTCGAGGCGGAGAAACCCGTGGTCGTGCTCGGCACCATACTGCGCAGCGAGGACGGCGCCCGGCTCAACGTGAAGGAGTGCTACCCGCTCGAATCGCACATGATCCAGAACATCAAGAAGATCACCTGGATCATCCGGCCCGACGACCCGCGCAACGACGAGTTCCTCAGCGAGCTGCGAGAGACCCTCCTGAAGATCTCCGGCGACGTCCGCAGCGAAGTGGCGGTACTTTTTGACGACGACACCCTGGCCGTAGCCGAGACCGCCGGCGCGCTCAACTGGAAGCTCAACCCGGTCGATTTTCAGCGCATCCACAAACACCCCGCGCTTGCCGGAGTGCTCATCGAGACGCGCGCCATCGAGCTCAAGGAAACCGCCCGCTGGAAGCGCCGCGGGTGAGCGCTTGGGGCCGGGCATCAAGCCCGAGCCCCGTCGCCAGACCCTGGACCCGACGCCTGCGCCGGCGGTTGGGGGCGGCCAAATGGGGAGCCACCGCCCATGCCTTTGGCCGCATAGCCCAAACCCAGCGAGCGCCTGCGGCCGGCCCCCACCCTCAGATGAGGGCCTAGCTTCCCGGCGGAGCGGACGCGGCATCATGATTGCCCGCACACGGGCTTGCGCACCGGGGTAAGTACCCTAGTCTCTGCCACACACCCCGATGAAGACCCCGATCGCCGCATTGCTCGCGAAAAAAGACCCCGTCGTCCGCTCTGTTGCACCGACGTCCACAGTACAGGAGGCCGTGGCAGCGATGGCCAGATACCGCATCGGTTGCGTGTTAATCCTAGATGAGAGCCGCCTCACCGGCATCTTCACCGAACACGATGTGATCACCCGCGTGATCGTCCCTGGCATCGACCCGCGCACCACCCCGATCTCCCAAGTGATGTCGCCCGAGCCGTTCACCGTAGAGGCCTCACTCACTCTCGAAAAGGCGATGGCCCTGATCTCGGACAAACGGATGCGCCACCTTCCCGTCGTCGAGGACGGCCGTCTCATTGGACTGGTTTCCATCGGCGACCTCAACAAATGGATCGTCGAGCATCTCCAGTTCGAGGCGGCCACCCTGCGTAGTTATGTTTCCGACCAATACCCGGGCTGACCTCCCGCCCAGCCGCTGATCTCCCCCGCCGCCAGGGACTCGCTCTGTTCAGTCCCTGATTCTTCCCAGCACCACGCCGATTCGATCTCCCGCGCCCAGGTGCCTCCACGCGCCAACTCCAACCCCCGGCATCGTGAACAAACAACAGCTTGTCGACTCGATCATCGGCCTCCTCCGCACCGAGATGGAGCTGATGGCCAACACGGCCAGAACCGCCCACGACGAGGCCACCCACGACGAGGAACTGCATAAAAACCAGTTCGAGACCCCCGGCCTGGAAACCTCAGTAATCGCCGAGGGCCAGGTCAAGGTCGCCACCGAGCTGCGTGAATCCATCGACGCGTTCCGCACCCTGCCGCTGCCGGAGTTCGGCCCGAATGAGGCTATCGGGCTGGGCGCCCTCGTAGAAACCGAATCGGGCACCGAGAAGACTCTCTACTTTGTGGGCCCACGGGCCGGCGGCCTTGAAGTACTATGCGAGGGGTTGAGCGTCTTTGTGATCACCCCGCATTCCCCGCTCTGCGCCAAGTTGCTCGGCCGCCATAGCGGCGACGCCCTGCCCGCCGTCGAGGGCCGGGCGGCCATGCGCATCGTTTCGGTACAGTAGGGCTAGGCCCAGCCGGCACCGTATTCAGGCAGCGGGCGGTGTATCGGATTCATCAACTGCAGCGGAGTCCAACTCGACCGCCAACAAAGGCGAAGTGCTCTGCATCGTTTCCTCAGTTGTTCGCCGGAAGCAATACCAGCCGAAGCCCAGCGCCGCCAAGGCCGCCACCACCAGCCACCAAGGCAGGAGCTCAGCCCGCCCCTCTTCGTCATTGAGACCGGTTACAACCCAGGGCAGACGGGAGGCAAACAACGCCCCTGCGTTGTTCAGAAAGTGCAGCAAAATGCAGAGCGTGAGCGAGCGCGTCCGCAGGTACACATAGCCGCACAGCCATCCCAGTCCCAGCCCGGCTGGGACCTGCCAGGGATTCATGTGCATGGCGGCAAATAGAAACGTGGTGAGCCCGATAGCTCCCCACGGGCGCAGGCGCCCGAGCAACCCGCGCAAAATGATTCCTCGAAACAGGAACTCCTCCGCTATCGGGGCCACCACGGCCACCAAGAGCACCGCCAACACGGGCTGCGCGACCAGATCGGTAGCCGTCTGCAAGGTCTGCAACATCGAAGCCGACAGCGGCAGCACCATCCGCAGGCCGGCGCTGCATTCCGCCACCAGCAAGGTGGTCCCGAGCAACATCGGCAGCGCAGCCAGCCAACTAGCGCCCCCCGCGAGCCCTCCCATCAAAATCTCGCACCACTGCCCACGGGTCTTGGATAGTGCCCAACCCCCAACCACAGCGAAAGCCAGCACGTTCACCGCGAGCATCGCGGCCAAGGGCATTTCCGGAGCGGCTCCGCCACGCTCCCCAGCGAGCGCAAGCACCTCCAGGCCCAGCGCAACCACCATGCCGCCGGCGAGCTGCACCCCGAGCAAGGCCAGCACCAGCCCGACTGCCTGCCCGGGGCCCGGGAAGCCACGGCGTACCTGAGGTTCCGAACTCCCGCTCATGGCTGATTAGGCTTCCGTCTCCCCAAAATCCCGATCGTTCTAGGGAGGAGGCGAATGCCGGGGCACTGAGGGAGCGTGCGTGCACGCGATCTGCGCTCAAAACCGCGTGCGAGCACGCTCCTGTGGCGGTCTCCGAAATTCGGGGCCTTTCCGAGCGCAAAGCGGTGCGAGTGCATGGCTACGGCTCTCCTCAAAGCGAGCGGCGGATCTCCTCCAGCCCAAGCACCCGGCCAAATTGGCGCACGATCGCGTTGTAGATGTCCTCCGGAGTCACCGGCTTGGCCACATAGTCGTCCATCCCGGCGGCGCGGCAGCGCTCGGCATCGCCCGTGATGGCGTTGGCGGTGAGCGCCACGATCACCGGCTGGCGTTCCTTCGGCAAGGAATCGCGGATACGGCGGGTGGCATTCAACCCGTCCATCTCGGGCATCTGCACGTCCATGAACACCAGCTGGTATGCGCCCTCAGCCACGGCCCGCACGGCCTCCGCGCCGTTGGGCACCGAATCCGGCTTGTAACCGAGCCGGCCCAACAGCCGCAACGCCACCTTCTTGTTCACCGGATTGTCCTCGACCAGCAGCACCTTCAAGGGGAGCCGCCGGGCGAGCGTAACCAGGCCCGCCTTGACCGCCGTCCCATCCAAGGCTGCCGGCCCGCTGGCCGGTGCCAGAGCGGATAGGATGCGCTCACGCAGCAACTGCCGGCGCAGCGGTTTCGCCACATACCCGCGCACTGCGGCTGCAGAAAGCTCCTCGCGCGCCGGACCCTTGCCCGCCAGCGAAGCAAGCACCACGGGCACCTGGACGCCCGGATACGCAGCACGCACCGCCGCCGCGGCGTCCAGCCCGTTGCCGTCGGGCAGCGAGTGGTCGACCAGCACCAAATCGGGCGCGGCCACGCCCGCCAGCCCGGCCTTCATCGCCGCACACGAAGAGTAGCAGAGCGTGAGATAGCCGTCGCGCTCCAGCACCTGCACAATGAAGCGTTGCGCCACCGGGTCGTCCTCGACCACCACCGCGCGTCGGCCGATGCCGGTGGGATGATCCGCCGGAGCACTCGGCTCCGGCGAGGCTGGCATCTGCACCGTGAAATGGAACTCAGTGCCCTCCCCGACCTTGCTCACCAGGCCAATGCTGCCGCCCATCAATTCGACCAGTCGCTTGCTGATCGCCAACCCCAGACCAGTGCCGCCGTAGCGTCGCGTGATCGACGCATCGCCCTGACTGAAGGGTTGGAAGAGCTGGTCGAGGCGGTCGAGCGCGATCCCGGCCCCGGTATCCGTGACAGTAAACGCCAGCAACCCCGGCGCCCCGCCCGGCCGCAACTCCACCGCCACGCGCCCGGCGGCGGTGAACTTCACCGCATTGCCCACCAGATTGACCAGCACCTGCCGCAGACGCGCCACGTCGCCCTCCACGACCTCCGGCACGCCGGGACCGATCCAATACGAGAGCTCCACGCCCTTCTCGCCAGCCATCAAGGAAAAGAGGTCCATAACCTCCTCCACGCAATCCGCAGGCTGGAACGAATACCGCTCCAGCTCCATGCGGCCCGCCTCGATCTTCGAGAAATCCAGGATCTCGTTGACGATAGTCACCAACGCATCGCCGGAGGACTGGATCGTGCGCACACAATCCTCCTGCTCGGCGTTGAGCGGCGTATCCAGCAACAGTCGGGCGAGCCCGATCACCCCATTCATGGGCGTGCGGATCTCGTGGCTCATCGAGGCGAGGAAATCGGACTTCGCCCGCGTGGCCGCCTCAGCCTGCGCCTTGGCCAGCCGCAGGGTCCGCTCGGTCTCGGTGCGGGCGGTGATGTCGTGGAGCACCGCGATGAACTTCTCAATCTCGCCGCGCTCGCCGAGCACCGGCTGAAGTTCCAGATTCAGGTGGAACTCCTTGCCGCTGCGGACCACCACCGAAATCTCGGTGCTGGTGGGCATGCGGCGCGCATACGCCTGGCGCACCTCCCCGGCCCCGGTCGGCTCTCCGGGGGGAGGCAGTAGCACCTCGGCAATGGGCCTCCCGGCCACCTCAGCCAGCGGGCAGCCCAGCAGGCGTGCGAAACTATCGTTGGCCCACTCGATGTGCCCGGCCCCATCGGTGATCACCACCAGGTTGTCGGTGATGCTCGCTACGATGGCCAGCTTGCGCGCCTCGGCTTGGCTCAGGCGCAGCGCCTCCTCGGCCTGCTTGCGGGGGCTGATGTCCTGCACGGTGCCCACGATGCGCCGTGGGGCGCCGTCGGCAGCGAAGGCCACGCACTTGGCGCGCTCCAGCATCCAGCGCCACTCGCCGGAGGCGTTGCGCACCCGATATTCGGATTCGAGGAAGCCGGGCCGCGACGAGCGGCTGAAGTTGCGCCGTACAGCAGCGGTGTCCTCAGGATGGATCAGCCCGTCCCACTGGGCTGGGCGGGGAGCCATCTGGGCGGGGTCGTAACCGAGCATCCGCCACACTCCGGGGCTGTAGTGGACCTGGCCGGCGATCGGGTCCCAGTCGAAGATGCCCACCTGTCCGGCCTCCAGGGCCAAGCTCAGCCGCTCCTCGCTCACCTTGAGGCGGGCCTCGACCTCAAGCCGTTCTTTATCCTCGGCGATGAGCCGGTCGGCGGAGTCCTCTGCCAACAGTTGCCGGTATCGGGCCTTCTGGGCTAGATCGACCACTAGGCCCAGCAACAAGGCAAACACCAGCCCGGAACAAAGCACCACATCGGTCAGCGGCGGTGCCGGCTGAGCAGCGGCCGCGCCGGGGGAGACCACCAAGCGCACGGGCTGGCCAAGCACGTTAAAAATGCGGTCCACCGCGCCAGCACTCGCCGGCTTGTCGGCTGGCGGCAACTCGCCGCAGAGCGCCACGGTCCCAAGGCCGAGTGCCACCGTGCACGAAGGCGCCGGGGACAGCCGGCCCAAGCCCGCGGCCACCCAGTCGGCTGCCCGCACCTCGGCGGCCACAGCCCCCATGAACTTCTCTCCCCGGTAGATCGGCACGCCCAGCATCAGCGCGGGCCGGCCGTCGGCACCGGTCACGGGAGCAGCCACGGTGCCCTGCCGTTGGTCCCGGGCCCGCATCAGCGCCAAGCGCCGCGGAGTATTCGTACCTTGGTCAACTACGGGGGGCTTGGCGCCGCTCTCGGCCGGCAGCGACCGCAAGGGGCGGAAGGCGTTGTCCAGCCACACCACCTGCTCCACCGAGGGATAGTCGCGCATCAGGCCGAGCGCATCGGCCTGCCGTAGTCGATCGGTGGTGTCGCCGGTCACCTCGCGATCGGCTATGCGCCGAAGAGCCTTGAACGGCCCCTCCAACTCCGCCGTGAGAGCGGACGGCACAGAGGCGGCATGCAACTCGAGGGCCACCTTGCGTTGCGCGGCGTCGCGCTGGCCCAGCGCCACCCACACAATAAAAGTCGCCGCCGCGCAGCCGAGCATGAGCGGCACCGGCAGCCAGCGCGCAGGGCCCGAGTCGGGCGCGCGCGCCGACACCGCCAAGGCCACGACCGCGCAGCCCAGCACCAGCAACCCCACTGCCATCGGTAGGGCCACCGGGGCGGCCAGGCCCAGAGTCATGGCCGGCGCCAATCCGGTGGCATGCCCGAGCAGCGCGGCCAAGCCGGCGGCCCCCACCAGAGAACCCAGCCCGGCCAGCACCAGCAAGCGCACCCGCCCGGTGCGCACCAAGGCGAGCAGCGCCACCGCCGTGCCCGCCAAAAGGAAACACCCCGCCACAGCCGGCACCAGCCGCCCCGGCGTCGCCGAAAGATCAAGACTGTGGCGCAGCATCCATTGGTCAAAGCCCACAGGCACTCCCGCCCACGCCTCCAGCAAGGACCACAGCCCGGCGGCCGCCGGCAGCAACCCCACGGCCAACCAGCGCCGTCCCCAGCGGGCGCTGGCGAGCAGGCCCAGCCCGAACAACAGCAGACCCATCGCGCCATTGGCAGGCACCGGCGCCCTGTTGCCTCCCCAGGTCACAAGCACGGGCAGACCGATCAACCAGCCCGCCAATACGCTCACGCCGAGCAGCAGCAGTCCCAGCGCGCAGCCAACAATCAAGTTACGAACAAAGGGATCACGCGGGGGTTGTTGTTGGCTCACGGGTGCCGGATTTGTGGAGTCTGGCCAGTTACGAGGCAACCGGTTTCCACCGCTCCAGTGCCCCGGGCCGCCTCCCTAGTCGAAGTGCCAAGTAGCAAGCCGTGCGTAGTGGGAAGCGCGGAGCCTGCGGCACCGAGGGATTCCCGGTGCTCGGGCTCTGGCGGATCGGGGCCGATCGGGCGGATCGGGCTGATCGGCCCTCATCCGATGGATCCGCCTTCAGCCTTCAGCCTTCCTTGAGCCTTCCGCCTCGCCCCTATTTCTTCTCCGGCGGCTGGCGGAAGATGTCGTCCAGAGTCAGCCCGGTCAGCCGCTTGATCCCGCCCAGCAGATACCAGAGGGCCAACAATGTCACCACCATGCTCGGCAGCACGTTCACAGGCCAGCTCAGGGCCAGCATGCGCCCCATCTCGGACTTGAACTCCACGGTGTTCGGCGCGCTGCGCAGCACCACTCGCGCAAGCACGAAATTGGTCACCGCGCTGAGGAAAAACGACCCGGCCAACAGCCAGGTGGCCCGCACCAGCAACCGGTCGAATACCGCCTGTGCGCCGCGCTCGGACAGCGCCAGCGCCACCCGCTCGGTATCAATGATTTTGTCGCTGTAAAGAAGCGTGCGTACCAGCGGGGCATCCGTCCACAGCGAGCCCACCACCGCCACGCCAAAGATGAGCGGCACCGCCGCTTCCTTCACTGCGATCCAGATCGCGGCTACCTCGAACAGACCCAACCCTCCAGTGAGCAGTACCGAGATGAATCCGATCACCGAGAAAAAATTCCACTTTCGCCGCACCACCAGATCGTAGGCGCCATAAAGGATCGGAAACGCCAATGCGGCTACCAGGGCCCCGACAGCCCCCAGCCCCGGGCTCTGCCAGAACAGCACCTTCGCCGGAGCGCTGAATTTGATCAGGATAAACGAAGGGAGGGCGACATTGCACGCCAAGTTGAGCAGGATGTTCTCTTGCTTCTCAGGGCGGGCGATGCTTGTGGCGGGAGCGCTCATGTTGCGGGCCATTGAGCCGAACCCCGCCGCGTTGAACAGGCTTTTCGGGCGCGCAGCTTCGGCGGCCGACTTGAACACTCGCCCGAGCGCGCCGTTTCCATTGGCGTCGGGCACTCCTGCACGTTCTCCGGCTCGCCACCAGATGGCGAGCACCCGGCATGCCCCCGCCCGCCGGACCCAGTTCTTCAGCCTGTGGTGTTCAGCCTTCCCATTCGCCGTATCCCGATCATCCTCCTTGCCCCTGCCATGTCCTCCTCGCCCATCCTTCTCGGCGTCAACATCGACCACGCCGCCACTCTGCGCCAGGCTCGTTACCGCTCCGCCGCCACCACCTGCGGCGGCATGATCGAGCCCGATCCCGTGGAACTCGCCCTCGCCGCCGAGCGCGCCGGGGCCGACGGCATCACCGTGCATCTGCGCGAGGACCGTCGCCATATCCAGGAACGCGACGTCCTGCGCCTGCGCGAGTGCATCAAGACCCGCCTCAACCTCGAGATGGCCTGCACCGACGCCATGGTCGCCTTCGCCCTCAAGCTGAAGCCCGAGTTCGCCTGCCTCGTGCCCGAAAACCGCACCGAGGTCACCACCGAAGGCGGACTCGATGTCGCCGGCCAACGCAGCCGAGTGCGCGACACCGTGGCCGCACTCACCGCCGCCGGTATTCAAACCAGCCTATTCATCGATCCCGACGCAGCCTCGCTCGAAGCCGCCGCGGAGATGCAGAGCCCCTTCGTAGAGCTGCACACCGGCGCCTACGCCAACGCCTATTTCACCCCGGCCCAGGCCGCCCTCGAACTGGAACGCCTGCGCTCGGCCGCCGCCCTCGGCCAGCGCCTGGGCCTCACGGTCAACGCCGGCCACGGGATCAACTACGTTAACATCGCCCAGATCCGCACTATCGCCGGTCTGCACGAGTTGAACATCGGCCACAGCATCCTCAGCCGCGCACTTTTCACCGGCATCGAAGAAGCCGTTCGTGAGATGAAGCGCCGGATGCACTGAGCCGTAACCATTCAGCCCCCACCGCAAACGGGTTTTGCGCCGGCCGGGAAGAATCAGTGGCTGTTTCCTAGGAATCGTAGGAGCGTGCTTGCACGCGATTCAGAGCGCAGATCG
>CAJCBL010000037.1 GCA_903960515.1 uncultured Verrucomicrobiota bacterium | reverse complement strand
GCAGGGCAGGAGCATCGGGGTCTGTCGGTCGAGATTGAAGAAGCGGGCGGCCATGGCCTATTAAAATACCGCATGACGTTGCCTGTCAACAAAATATGCAACTATTTTGAACAAAACTCGAAGTCCGACAGGCTGCTAGGCCTAGCCGTTACCGAAAACGCCGTGGACGCCCTTGCTGCCAACGGCGGACTGCTCCGTGCCGACGGCGGCCAGGTGTATCTCAGCGCCGGTGGCCGCGACAGTCTGGTGGCCAGCGTGGTCAACAACACCGGGGTGATCGAGGCCCGCACCGTCCAAAACCAGGCGGGGCGAATCATCCTGCTGGGCGGCATGGCGGCCGGCACTGCCACCGTGGCCGGCACTCTCGATGCCTCCGCGCCAGCCGGCGGCGACGGCGGATTTGTTGAAACCTCCGCCGCCCGCGTCCGCGTGGACGACGCAGCCCGAATCACCACCGCCGCCGCCTCCGCCGACTCTATTGGCCAGACCGGCACCTGGTTGATCGACCCGACCAACTTCACCATCGCCGCCGGCAGCGGCGCTTTGACCACCTCCGGCATCGGCGCGGACACCTTGGGCACCAATCTGCACTCTGGTAACATCACCCTGGCGACCTCCGCCACCGCCAATGGCGCTGCCCTCGGCGATATCTTGGTGAATTCCGCCGTGGCGTGGTCGGCCAACCAGCTCACCCTTTCGGCCCACCACAATATCTCTATCAACGCCAACCTGACCGGCTCCGGTACGGCCCAACTGGCGCTGCTGTATGGTCAAGGCGCGGTGGCCGCCGGCAATGCTTCCGACTATATCCTCGCCACCGGAGCTAAGGTCACTCTGCCCGCCGGTGCCAATTTCAGCACGAAGCTCGGCACCGACGGCACGGCCAAAGCCTACACAATCATCACCAGCCTCGGAGCCGCCGGGTCCACCACCGGCACGGATTTGCAGGGGATGAATGGCAACCTGGCGGGAAACTATGCGCTCGGTGGCGACCTCGACGCCAGCGCCACTACGGCATGGAACTACGCCGCCGGCTTCGCCCCGATCGGCGATGATACCACTCCATTCACCGGCACGTTCGCCGGCCTTGGGCATACGATCACCGGACTCACCATCGCCCGGCCGTACACGGCTTTCGTCGGCCTATTTGGTTACGCCTCAGGTGCCACCCCTGCGCGACGTCGGCCTGCTTAGCGGCACCGTTTCGGGGAGCAGTTCCGTCGGCTGGCTGGTGGGGAAGAACGAAAGCGGCACGATCAGCCACGCCTACAGCACCGGTAGCATCTCGGGCAGTAGTGGGTACGTTGGAGGGCTAGTGGGGCAGAACCACGGCGGGATGATCAGCCAAGCCTACAGCACCGGCCATGTAACCGGCGGCGCCGACTATGTAGGTGGTCTGGTGGGAATTAACGCGCTCTGCTCGATCAGCCAAGTCTACAGCACCAGCACCGTCTCGGGCAGTGGTTCCTTCGTAGGCGGGCTGGTGGGCTGGAACGGTAGTGAGATCAGCCAAGCCTATAGCACCGGCAGCGTCACGGGCGGTGCTGCCAATGTCGGCGGGCTGGTGGGATACAATAGTGACGGCGCGATTAGCCAAGTCTACAGCACCGGCAGTGTCTCGGGTGGTGGTGACTACGTTGGCGGTCTGGTGGGGCGGAAGGAGGGCAGTACGATCCGCCAAGCCTACAGCACCGGCAGAGTCTCGGGCAGTGGTGACGACGTCGGCGGGCTGATTGGGCGGAACGAAGGCGGCGAGATCAGCCAATCCTACAACACCGGCGACGTCTCGGGGGGGACTACGTCGGTGGGCTGATAGGGGAGAACGTCACCGGAGGCGTCAGCCAATCCTACAGCACCGGCGACGTCTCGGGCGATGGTTACTGCGTCGGTGGGCTAATAGGAGAAAACGTCACCGGACGGATCAGCCAAGCCTACAGCACTGGCCGAGTCAGGGGCTTCGACTATGTCGGTGGGCTGGTGGGCGGGAATAGGGGCTGGATCGACCAATCCTACAGCACCGGACGCGTCTGGGGCGGTAGTGAGAATGCCGGCGGGCTGGTGGGGAATACCCCAGAATCGCTGGTGGGGAGGCCGGTTAGCAACAGTTATTGGGACACGGTCACCTCGGGGCAGGCCACCAGTGCAGGCGGCACCGGTAAAACCACGACGCAACTGCGGGACGCGGACAACAAAGCCACGAACTACGGTGGCTTTGATTTTGCCAACGTGTGGTGGATGGCGGGCGATACCCGACCGCTGCTGCGCTCCGAAGCCAGCACCTCCATTACCAACGTCCACCAGCTCCAACTGATGGCGCTCGATTTGGGTGCGGCATACGCCCTCGCAGCGGACGTCGAAGCCAGCGCCACCAGCGGCAACGTGGACGCCGGTGTATTTGCCAGTAAAGCCGCCAGTATCTGGGGCAGCGCCGGCTTCGTCCCGGTGGGCAGTATAGCCACGCCCTTCACCGGCATCTTCGTAGGGAACAACTTCACAATTCTCGGCCTGTTTAATATTCCCTATGTTGGCCTGTTCGGGATGGTCGGTGAAGGAGGCTCAGTGAGCGGCGTATCCCTGTTCGGCGGCCCCGCCTCGGGCGGCACCGGCGGCTTGGCGGGCGGCAGGGTACCGGGCGGTATCAGTGGCGGAACCGGTGTCGGCAAGCCGGGTACCATGGCGCAGATCACCAGCCATGAAACGGGCTTCCTCAAACATTTCACACCCCTCCAATCTGGCCTCGGCTTTGAACCGGTCGGCCCCTGGGAGCTGGCCCAAAGGGGCGACGACGGCGCATCGAAGGATCCCACGCTCCGGGCCAACGGGCCGGATGAAGACAAGAGGGGCCGAGTGGAGCTGCACTTCCAAGTGCTCCCGCTCCCCGCCACCCTCGAAACCGCCAATAACTAAGACATAACAGCGCCAGTTGTAAGAGCGTGCCTGCACGCGCTTCAGAGCACAGATCGCATGCAAGCACGCTCCTACGAATGAATGGTCACGGATAAGCAGAGACCAAGCATGTTCCCACAGCCGCTTCAGCACTCGGATCGGGTGAACGCACGCTCCTGCAACTCCTAAATAATTACAGCTACCCCACGCCTTCGAGCCAGGGCCCTACCCTTTACTCATACTATTTCCACCATGCACCTGAGCCGCCGTAAACAGCTTATCTCGCTTGCCTTCATATTGCCGGCCTTCGCGGCGGCGCAAACCATCCGGCCCGGTGCCGGTCAGCTCCTTCGGGACATCACTCCCCCGCCGTCGCTGCCCAGCACTTCACTGGCCCCATCCGTGACCACCACACCGGATGCCCCGGCGGCGACGAGCGCGCCGGCCGACACCACACCCATTTCGGTCAAAACCATAGTCATCACGGGCAATACCGTCCTCGCCACCGCCGAGTTGCATGTGCTGGCGGCCAAGGTCGAAGGCACCACGGTGACCCTCACCGAGCTGCGCGCCCAAGCTGAGCGTATCACTCAGGCCTACGTGGCCCGCGGCTATTTACTGGCTCGCGCCTATTTGCCCGCCCAGGAAATCAAAGCGGATGGGGTGGTAACGATCGCTATACAGGAAGGCCGGCTGGGCGAAGCCAAGTTGGACAATTCCAGCCTGGTGGCCGCCCCGGTAGTGCGCCGTTTTCTGGCCCCGCTGGCGACGGGTGCCGTGGTCGATGGCGCCCAGATCGAAGACGTGCTGATGCGCTTGCGCGAAGTTCCCGGCCTGCAAACCGCTTCCCTGTTGCACCCCGGCGCGGCTGCCGGCACCGCCGATCTGGTGGTCACGGCCACGCCCGGCAAACGAGTATCCGGCTCGGTTACCTTGGACAATTCCGGCGGCGACACCAGCGGGGCGATTCGCCTCGGTGCCTTAGCCGAAGTGGCCAGCCCCTTGGGCCAAGGCGACCGCTTGACCTTGCAAGGCCTCACCACGATGCCGGCCCATGAAAGCATGCGTTACGGCCGGGCGGCGTATGATTACGCGCTCGGCGGCAAAGGTTTGCGGGTGGGTGCGAGCTACTCCCACCTCGCCTATGAACTAGGGCAAAACTTTGCCAACCTCGACGCCCACGGCACAGCCGACGTGGCCCAGCTCTGGGTGTCCCGCCCGTTGCTGCGCAGCCGCGAAGCCATAGTAGATACCCGCCTCGGCTACGATTATCGCAACCTCGACGACAGGGTGGACTCAAGCGACACCCGCACGGCGCGACACCTGCACTCCATCATCGCCGGGGTGACTGGTGGCCTGCGCGACGGGCTGCTCGGCGGCGGCTATACCTCGGGCGGGCTTACGGGGACCTTTACCCAAGTGGACATCTATGATGAAGCGGCACGGGAGGCCGATGCGGGAGGACTCGGTACCCAGGGCGGGGCGGCATTTTTGAAGCTACAAGTGCAACGTCTGCAGAACCTGCCGGCCGGGTTTACGTTGGAATTGAATGCGAGCGGGCAGTTGGCCAGCGGCAACCTCGATACAGGCGATCAGTTCGGTGCCGCGGGGCCCGATGGGGTGCGCGCCTTTCCGCAAGGCGAGCAATTTGGCGACCAAGGGTTGCTCTTCACCACCGAGCTGCGCCATGCACTGCCCTTGCCTAGGGCGACGGGAAATTGGCAAGGCGTGGTATTCTATGACCAGTCCACGATATGGACCGCGAGAGAGCCGGTGGTGAGTGGCAGCGACAACCGCCGCACCTTGGGCGGAGTGGGTGCCGGTCTGCGCTGGAGCTACCGGCAAAATTGGACGGCCCGAGTGGATGCGGCGTGGCGCACGCAAGGCGGTGCGCCGGTAGTTGCCGGCAGCCACCACCCGCAGATCTGGGCCAGCTTGAGTTACGCGTTCTGAGCTCATCCAAGGCGATCCAGTCCGATTGTAGGGGCGGACCTTGTATCCGCTCCGTGCCCGGGGGCTGCCTTCAGCTTTCCGCCTTCGCTTCCCCGTAGGGTCGGACCTCGCGTCCGGACCCTGCCCGGGGGCCGCCTTCAGTCTTCAGCGTTCAGCCTTCCGCCTTCGCTTCCCATAGGGTCGGACCTCGCGTCCGGACCGCCTGGGCCCTGGCAGCGCACGAACTCCGGTGTCCGCCGTAGGAGCGTGCTTGCAGGCGATGTGTGCTCTCAATCGCGGGCAAGCACCCTCCTACAAATAATTGGTTACGCCTCAGGCCGGGGTGCCCAGCACCGCCAGCAGCTTGTCGTTCTGCGCCCGCGTACCCACGGTCACGCGCACCCACTCGGGCAGCCCATAACCGCGCACCGGACGCACAATCACGCCCGCCCGCTGCAAGCGCTGGAACACGGCGTCGCCATCGCCCACCTTCACCAGCACGAAGTTGGCCGCGCTGGGCACCATCTCCAGCCCGAGCGCCTTGAAGGCCTTGGCGAGCTGGCGCAGCCCCGCCTTGTTCACCCGGCGCGAACGCTGGACAAACGCCTCGTCGTCGAGGGCGGCAAGCGCCGCCGCCTGCCCCACCGCATTCACATTGAAGGGCTGGCGCACTCGGTTGAGCAGCCCCACCAGTTCCGCAGCCGCGTAGCCGTAGCCCACGCGGAAACCGGCCAGCCCGTAGATCTTTGAGAAGGTGCGCAGGCAGATCACCTTGCGCCCCTCAGCGATGAGCGGGCGCAGATCCGGTGGAGTTTCCTGATACTCGGCATAGGCCTCATCATACACGCAGACCACGTGCTCGGGCAGCCCGCGGACAAAGGCGAAGATCTCCTCCTGCGAATTGGCGGTGCCCGTGGGGTTGTTCGGGCAGGCGAGATAGACCAGCTTGGTGCGCGGGGTCACCGCTGCAGCCATCGCCACCAGATCGTGGGTATGGTTGACCAGCGGCACCTCCACCGGCTTGGCACCGAACAGCAGTGTAACCAGTTTGTAGACAATGAAGGCCGGCTTGCCCATGACCACCTCGTCGCCGGCCCCCAGGAACACCTCGCCCAGCAGCTCCAGCAGTTCGTTGGAGCCGTTGCCCACGGCGATCTGCGCCGGCTCCAGGCCCAGCTTGGCCGCGAGCTTCTCGCGCAGCAGCACGCAGCCGCCGTCGGGATAAAGTTGAGCCTCCTTGAGCATGGCCCGTGCGGCCTGCACCGCCTTGGGCGAGGGCCCCAGCGGATTCTCGTTGGAGGCCACCTTGATGATCGTCGCCGGATCGAGCCCTAGCTCTCGGGCAACGTATTCGATCGGCTTGCCCGGTTCGTAGATGGGCTGGGAGATGACGTGGGGCTTGGCGAGTTCGACGAAGGTCATGGGAAAACGCTGCGGCCCGCGCGTCACGTTTCAATCCCGTTTCCGAGGACAACCGACTGCGCACGGCCCCCCTCTCCCAATCTCCAGTCCCTCGACACTCCCCCAAGAGTCTCCCGGCTTCCGCTGCCCGCCACAGATCAAGCCGGCGCGCCAAGCGCAGCCCGCAGCGCCGCGAGCTTCGCCGTATCCTTACGGCCGGGCGCCAGCTCGACTCCGCTGTTCACATCGATCACCTGCGCACCGGTGGCCGCCACCGCCGCGGCCGCGTTGTCTGGAGACAAACCGCCTGCCAGCACCCACCTGCACTCCGGATACGCGAGGCTATAGCGGCGGAACTTCGCCCAATCGCCCGTGTGCCCCGTGCCCCCGAAAGCATCGGCGCGGTAGGTATCCAGCAGCCATGTGGCCGCCAGGGGCAGCCATAGCGGATCCAGCTCCGCCTCGGGAGGAAGTTTCGGCGCCAGCCACAACCGCTCCGCCCCCAGCCGGGCCGCGGCGTACCTCGCCGCCCCAATGTCGCCCGCAGGGAAATGGATCTGGAAAAAGTCGAAACCCGCCTCACCCGCCGCCGCCAACTCCGCTTCGCCGGGCGCCACCATCACCGCCACCTTCGGCAGGTCCGGCAGGTGCGGCCGCAGCAGGGCAAACTGGGGCAGTGAGAGATAACGGGGCGACTTCGGATACAGGATGAATCCCAGGAAGTCCGCCCCGATGGCGGCAGCAGCCTGGGCGTCGGCCGCCGAGGTGAGCCCGCAAACCTTCACGCGGATACCCCCGATCATCGGTCAGAACGAGTTCACCGAGGCGATCACGTGGTCCACCTGCTCCTCGGTGAGCTCGGGGAAGATCGGCAGGCTCACGCAGGTTGCGCAGATGCGCTCCGCCTGCGGCATCGAACCGGGGCGGTAGCCGAGAGAGGCGTAGCAGGGCTGCAGATGCAGCGGCATCGGGTAGATCAGGTCGGTGGCAATCTCGGCCTTGGCCAGGTGTTCGCGCAGCGCATCGCGCCGGGGATGAGTAACGGTGAACTGATGGAACACCGCCTCGCCCCACTCCGGCACCTGCGGCACCGCCAACTCGGCAAGCTTGAGCCCCGCGCGGTAGCGGGCGGCGATCGAGCGCCGGCGCGCCGTCCAGCCGGAGAGGTGACGCAGCTTGATGTTGAGCACCGCCGCCTGCAGGCCCTCCATGCGAAAGTTGCCGCCCACAAAGTCGTGGTAGTAGCGCCGCTCGGACCCGTGCACCCGCAAAATGCGGACGCGTTTCAACACCTCGGCATGCCTGGAGACCAGCGCCCCACCCTCGCCACAACCGCCGAGGTTCTTGGTCGGGTAGAAGCTGAACGTGCCCGCATCGCCCATGAGGCCCACCGGCCGGTCGCGATACCGGGCCAGATGCGCCTGAGCGCAGTCCTCGATCACCTTGAGGCCACGCTCGGCAGCCAGCGCGAGGATCTCGTCCATCGGAGCCGGCTGGCCGAAGAGGTGCACCACCACGATGGCCTTGGTCTGCGGGGTGAGCGCCGCGCGGATCGTGGCGGCGGTAACGCAGAAATGCGCCGGATCGATGTCGGCGAAAACCGGACGCGCCCCGATGTAGGTGGCCGTCCATGCCGAGGCGATGAAGGTGAACGCGGGCACCACGATGTCGTCCCCCGGCCCCAGCCCGAGGGCCTGCGCGGCGAGTTGGAGCGCTGTAGTGCCATTGTCCAGCCCCACGGAGTCGGTGGTGCCGCAGGCCGCACCGAAGGCTTTCTCGAACTCCTCAACGTCGCGTCCGAGGCAGAAGCGGTTGCCGTCGAGCGTGGAGGCCCAGGCGGCGAGGATCTCGGCGCGCAAGGGCTGATGCGAAAGCGTGAGGTCGAGGAACGGGACTTTCATCGGGAGACGACTAACTCATACCGGCCGCCCGGAATCCATGCCAAAGTCCGCAGCCCGCAGCGAGCGGCTCACCTGACCACGCGGAGAACTGAAGACGCTGCGAGTCCCAGCAGTAACCATTCCTTCGTAGGAGCGTGCTTGCACGCGATACCGGGCGCAGATCGCGTACAAGCACGCTCCTTCCGCGACGGTCCCCGGAGCGTGGATTCCCGCCAGAGCGGGGATCCACGGCGAGCGGGGCGTGGCGGATCAGCCGCGCATGTGGCCGGCAGCCTTCTCCTCGAGAAACGAGCGGTAGGTACGCTGAACGCCTTCGAGCAGCCCGATCTTCGCCGACCAGCCGAGAGCACTGAGGCGGGAGACGTCCATGAGTTTGCGCGGGGTGCCGTCGGGCTTGGTGGAGTCCCAGGTGATGCGTCCCTTGAAGCCCACCACGCCCGCGACGGTCTCGGTGAGCTCCTTGATGGTCACGTCGGTACCCGAACCGATGTTGATCAGGTCGGGCGGGTTGTCCTGCTGAAGCAGGAACAGGCAGGCGTCCGCCAAGTCATCGACATGGAGGAACTCCCGCTTGGGCGTGCCAGTGCCCCAGGCGACGACCTCGGCCAAGCCGGCCTCCTTGGCCTCGTGGAAGCGCCGGATGAGCGCCGGCAGCACGTGGGAGTTCTGCGGGTGGTAGTTGTCGTTGGGGCCGTAGAGATTGGTCGGCATCCCGGAGTGGAAGAGCACACCGTGCTGCTTGCGGTAGTACTGACAGAGCTTGAGCCCGGCGATCTTGGCGATGGCGTAGGCCTCGTTGGTCGGCTCCAGCGCGCTGGTGAGCAGGCATTCCTCGGTCATGGGCTGAGGGGCGAGCTTGGGGTAGATGCACGAACTGCCCAGGAATAGCAGGCGGCCCGCGCCATGGCGACGCGCCGCCTCGATGATATTGGCGGCGATGATCAGGTTGTCGTAGATGAAGTCGCCCGGGTAGGTATTATTGGCGTGGATGCCTCCGACCTTCGCTGCGCCCACGAGCACCACCTCGGGCCGCTCGGCTGCAAAGAAGGCGTCCACCGCCGCCTGGTTGGCTAGATTGAGCTCTTGGCGGGTGCGAACGAGCAGGCGGGAGCACCCCGCCGAGACCAGACGGCGCTGCAGCGCCGAACCGACCATTCCCCGATGCCCACTGATGAAGATTCTTTTGTTCTGGAGACCCGTCATGAGGGCACGAACCAAGGGGAAACCCCTACGTCAGGCAAGTCTCCCGCGCGCCCGAATGGCCGGCGTGTGCAAAATTGTTGCGACAATCATGCGCCCGGCGCGACAACCGCCAAAATGCTGCTATCTTCGACCCGCTCGACCGCCGCGAGGGCTGCGACCGACCACACCGAAAAAATTCGGGGACAGTCACTCTTTTCCCCGAAACTTATCAATGTTTGTGACGATCTAAAATACCATGACGGGGAACATCCATAGCTTCTGGGACGACCTCACCGACGACCAAGCCGAAGAACTTCTTGCACGCGCGGCCGCCGGAGAGGCGATCTTTTGCGAACACCTTGCGCTGCTCATGGCAGCGTAGGAAGAGTACCACCACCGCACTACGGCGCTTCCGACATGCGCAGCCAGGCAGGCCTCAGCAAATCCGACGAGGCCCACCCCATGCAGCGCGAGTCCGAGTCGCCCGGTCGATGATGATACTGCCAGCCTCGGCTCAACTCCGCCCGAACGGAAGCGAGCCAACGGGTGGCTCAAAGCAACGGGCCCGCACCTTGATCGGTGCGGGCCCGTTTTTTTCCCAAAAGTGCGCAAGCGGTACTTGGTCAATCGCCGCTCATCTCATCGATCGACGCAACCTTGCCATCCTTGAAGGTCACCCGGTAGCGCTCGACGATCTCGCGGTCGTTGTAGTCGAGCCAGTAGGCATACTGGCCGGGATGCCGCTGATGGTAAAAGCCCCGGTAGTACATCATCGTGCCGCCATGCGAGCTGTAGCTGGTGTATACCCAAGCCTCGCTCTTGCCCGTGGCTTCGGTACGGGAATACACCCGATCCGGCTCGCCCACGGCCAGCTTGACCATTTCGGGAGTGAAGCCGACGGCGACCTTGCCCTGCTGGATGAGCGCCTGCTCGGCTGGCGGCAGGCTGTTGAACAGCTCGGGGTTGCTCCGGATGCGCGCCTGCGGCGTGCTGCAGCCGGTCAAAAAGGCGAGACCAAGGGAACAACCAAACAAAAGAAGAAAACGTTTCATGATGGGTGGGCTGTGTGGATGATTCATGACGCTGGGACCTTTTCAACTCGCTTCCGGTTCCACCGTCCCTCATCCGGCCGCCATGAAGATTCTGCTTTGGGACATCGACGGCACTCTCCTGCGCTCAGGCCGCGCCGGCCACCGCGCGATGAATGCCGCCGCCCGGGACGTATTCGGGTTGCAAGAGGCATTCGCCGATTTCGACTTCGGCGGGCGCACCGATCCCTGGGTGCTCGATCTGCTCTGCCAGCGCCATCGCCTCGCCGCCCCGCCCGAGCGGGTCGCCGCCTTCTATGCGGTGTATCTCGAGCACCTCCGCCGTGAGCTGCACAATCCGAACGCGCACACTTGTGCCGGTATCCGCGAACTACTGAACCACGTGCACTCCTCCCCCGAAATCACCCAAGGGCTGCTCACCGGCAACCTTGCGGCGGGCGCCCGCGCCAAGCTTGAGCACTTCGGTATCTGGCACTTCTTCCCCTTCGGCGCCTTCGCCGATGATAGCGGCGAGCGAAACCGCCTCGGGCCTATTGCACTTGAACGCGCCCGCCACCACCTCGCCCGAGTCGACCTACGGCCCTGCGACATGATTGTGGTCGGCGATACCCCACATGACATCGCCTGCGCCCGCGCCTCTGGTGCCCGTGCCGTTGCTACGGCTACCGGCGGTTTCTCCTTCGAGGAACTGGCAGCACACCACCCCGACCTGCTGGTGCGCGACTTCTCCGATCCGCAACCGCTGCTGGAATTCATCCGAGCACTGGGTTGAGCGGCAGATTTTCAGCGAGGACCGCCCGCTTACGTCCGAACCGTCCGGATCGCACTCACCTACGCCCCGCGCCGACCTTAATGTCTCCGGTTTCCTCAGGGCTGAGGTCGGATCTTGCGCCCGCACCGGTTCAATCGTGATGGATGTCTCAGGCAACCGGAGCATTTCGCGGTTGGCTGGACAAAAACAGAAGGCCGCCGGCGGTAGCCGGCGGCCG
>CAJCBL010000036.1 GCA_903960515.1 uncultured Verrucomicrobiota bacterium | reverse complement strand
GGTAAATAGCAGCGACAACGCGCCCGATGCGAGGACGCAATCGGTTTCGGTTCCTCGGAAAACGGTTTTAGGCCAATAACCGTGAAAATATGGGTCGCACCGACGGCAGGGCTGATTTCTCAGTCCGACAGGCTCCTAGGCCAGAACGTAGCGGAAGCGCTTTGCTTCCGCCCTTGGAACGGAAGCCGTTCCGCTACGCTGACCGGAGCCGGCGTGGCTGATCGGTAGCCCGGCCGCGCCACCCGCGAAAACTCAGGTTCGAAAACTCAGGCTACGAGAAGGCATAATTGACCTGTCCCTAATTCGGCCGCGGCCACTCCGGCTGAGGTCGCGGAGCCGGCGTGCCTGCACGCGCTCGAGAAGCTCGTACAGGCCGCCGCCCGATCACGGGCTGAAAAAGCCCGCCTCGTGCCGGGCCTAGTCTCCGATTTGCAGTTACTTCGCCTCCAGCGCCTGCGCGAGGTCGGCGAGGATGTCCTCGGCGTCCTCGATGCCGATCGAGAGGCGGATGTAGTCGGCGGACACACCGGTGGTGACCAACTCGGCGGGGGTGAGCTGCGAATGCGTTGTGCTGGCCGGGTGGATGGCGAGCGACTTGGCGTCGCCGATGTTGGCGAGGTGGCTGAAGAGCTTGAGCCGCTCGATGAACTTGCAGCCGGCCTCGAAGCCGCCCTTCACGCCGAAGCCGACGAGACCACCGAATCCGCCACTCAGGTACTTCTTGGCGAGCTGGTGGGCCGGGCTGCTCTTGAGTCCCGGATAGTTCACCCAGGCCACGCGGTCGTGGGCCTCAAGGAACTGGGCGACCTTGAGCGCGTTGGAGCAGGCGCGCTCCATGCGCAGGTGCAGCGTCTCCAGCCCCTGGAGCATAAGGAAGGAGTTGAACGGGCTGATACAGGCGCCGATGTCGCGCAGGAGCTGCAGGCGCATCTTCATGATGTAGGCGATGTTCGCCCCGCCGGCGGGCGGGAAGGCCTTGAACGCATCCCAATGGCGGATGCCGTGGTAGCTGGCGTCGGGCTCGCTCAGGCCGGGGAACTTGCCATTGCCCCAGTTGAAGTTGCCGCCGTCCACTACCATGCCGCCGATCGAGGTGCCGTGTCCACCGATGTACTTCGTGGTGGAGTGGACAACCACGTTCACGCCCCATTCGATCGGGCGGTTGAGCAGCGGGGTGAGGCAGGTGTTGTCGACGATGGTGGGGATGCCGGCCTCTCGGGCGATGGCGGCCACCTCGGCGAAGGGGAAGATGTTGAGGCGGGGATTGCCCAGCCCTTCGCCGTAGAACGCCTTGGTGTTCGGTCGAAGCGCCTTGCGGAAATTCTCCGGGTCCTCGCCGTCCACGAAGCTCACCTCGATGCCGAGCTTGGGCAGCGTGTAGTGAAACAAGTTATAAGTGCCGCCGTAGAGCTGGGCTACCGACACGATGTGGTCGCCGGCACCGGCGATGTTGAGGATGGCGTCGGTGATGGCGGCCTGGCCCGAGCTGTGGGCGAGAGCCCCGCTGCCGCCTTCGAGTGCGGCCAGGCGCTGCTCGAACACGTCGGTAGTGGGATTCATGAGCCGCGTGTAGATGTTGCCGAGCTCCTTCAGTGCGAAGAGGTTCGCGGCGTGCTCGGTGTCGCGGAAAACGTAGCTCGTCGTCTGGTAGATCGGGACGGCGCGCGAGCCGGTGGTGGGATCGGGCGTCTGGCCGGCGTGGAGGGCGCGGGTGCCGAGGCCGGGAGTGCGAGTGGTGCTCATGGGTAGGATGGCGGTGGCTGGGTTGATCGCGGGATTGCCCGGAGGTGAGCTCCGGGCGCGGGGAGAGTGATGTGGTGGGCGGCGCTGACCGATGCGTTTTTAGGCTGCAGCGGTCCGCGGCAGAAAGGAGGCGCGGGAGACGCGCCACGGCGCTCAGGGCAACTGCGCTTCGAGAACCTTCTTGGTCTGCGCGGCCCGATAGGCATCGAGCGCCAAGCGCAGGCGTTCGTCGCTCAGGGCGAGGGTGGCCACGGCGAAGAGCGCGGCGTTGATGGCACCGGGCTTGCCGATCGCAAAAGTGGCTACAGGAATGCCGCCCGGCATCTGCACCATCGACAGCAGCGAATCCATGCCCTTGAGCGCAGCCGACTCCATGGGCACGCCGAGCACGGGTAACGGCGTAACCGCCGCCATCACACCGGCGAGATGCGCAGCCCCGCCGGCCGCGGCGATGATGACCTTGAGCCCTCGCCCGCCGGCGCCGCGGCCCCAGTCCAGGGCGGCGTCGGGGGTGCGGTGCGCGCTGAGCGCGCGGCGTTCGGTAGCGATGCCAAACTCGTCGAGCAGGCGGGCGGCAGCTTCCATGACGGGCCAGTCGGAAGTGCTGCCCATGACGATGCCGACGAGGGGTCGGCCGGTGGCGGTGAAGGGAGCGGAGGGTTTTTCAGTCACGGCGGGCCAAGCAGTAGCCGGCCCGGCGCGCGCTTCAACCCCAGTTTTCGGGGCCAGGCTGCAGTGGAAAGACAACCACCAACCGGCTGCGGGCAAGGAGGAGGGGCCGGCGCAGCCCGCACCGTTCATAGGCGCCGGCGACCGCCCCTGTGGCGGATCAACCGATGGCCGATTCCCGTTTGCCTCACACCGGCGAAACTACACGCTCGCCCCATGCCCACCCTGCGTCCCCTTGTCTTTCTGTTCGCTCTCGTCTCCGGCCTCGTCCTGTGCGGCTGCACACATGCCGACAAGCCCAAGCGCCCCTCCGGGCCTGGAGTGGCCGGCACAGTGATGTACATCACCAACGTCCAATTACCTCCCGACGCGGTATTCGAGATCAAGCTGGTCGAGCTCACCCGAGAGGGCACCGCCGGCCGGGTGATCGCCGAGGAAAACTACTCCCGCCCGGTGACCATGCCGCTGGAGTTCTTCCTTCGCCACGCACACGGGGCCATCAGCGGTCGCCAAGGATACGGGCTGGAGGCGAGAATCATCGCCGGAGGCCGGGTGCTCTTCGCCACGCCACGGCCCGTGCCGGTGCTCACGCGCGGCAACCCGAACAACGCCGAGCTTGTAGTCGCTCCCGTAAAGTAAGTGCGGAGGTAGCGGCTTAGGCCGCGACCATGAATTGGTTACTGGTGCCCTGCACGCGATTCCCGGTCGCCCACGACGGATCGCGTGCAAGCATTATCCCGCGACGCGCACAGGGGCTGGAGTGGCTGAAAGCGACGTTTGGCCTGGGTCCCGGTAGCGGCTCCCTCGGCTCTTTGAGCGCTGTGGGTGGGGCTGAAGGAAGCATCCACGAGTTGGAATCCTTCAAATCCTGCCCCCCACCGCGAACGGTATCGGGTTTGGTGGCGCCCCTCCGCGCGGTTGATCCTGGAAACGACGGTTCAGGCAGCTCGGAGAGGGAGGGGGCGGCGGGAGGAGAACACAGCGAAGTGCTTGGTAAAACTAACCTCATTCGAAGCACTCTCCCAAACGGTGAAAGTGCCCAACGGGATTTTCCCCTCCAAACTCTAGGTGCTCTCCCGGCTTGTACTTGTGACTCTGTGACGAGCTGCTTGGGGGGGGATGGTCGCGGGAGTGCCGCCGCCTACGCCAGAAACGCGGGCAGCTTCTCGTTGGCGAACATCTGCTCGTAGGTCTCCCGGGCGGTGACCTGCTCGAAGCTGGTGCCGCGCACCATCACCTCGGCGGCCAGAGGGCGCGCATTGTAGCGGCTGGCCATGGCGAAGCCGTAGGCCCCGGCGCTCATGAACGCCAGCAACTCGCCCTCGCCCAACTGCTGAAGGCTGCGCTCCGTGGCGAAGGTGTCGCCGCTCTCACAGATCGGGCCCACGATGTCGGCAGTGAACGCGGGGCGGGAGGCGTCGCGCATGAGCGGCACGATCTCATGGTAGGCCTCGTACATGGCCGGGCGTACCAGGTCGTTGAAGCCTGCATCGACAATGAGAAAGTTCCTGCCGTGCCCACGTTTCAGGTACTCCACTCGGGAAAGCAGCACTCCGGCGTTGGCGACCAGGAAACGGCCGGGTTCCAGGAGTATCCGAAGCCCCAGGCCACGCAGCACCGGCGCCAGCGCGGCGCCATAGGCCTCAGGCGTGAGCGGGCGCTCGGCGGCGGGCCAGGAGTCCCACCAGGCCTGGGCGCCGCTGGCAAGCGCATCGCGATACACCACGCCGACGCCGCCTCCAAGGCTGAAGTACTGGATACCGAAGCGATCGCGCAGCTTTGCGGCCAGCGGGGCCACCTTCTCGACGGCGGCGGCGAACGGCCCCACCGAGGTGATCTGCGAGCCGATGTGGATCTGCACGCCGCGGATCTCGATATGCTTGAAGCGGGAGGCCCCCTCATAGGCCGCCTCGGCGAACTCCAGGGGCACGCCGAACTTGTTCTCGCTCCTGCCAGTGGTGATTTTGGCGTGGGTACCGGCATCTACATCGGGGTTCACCCGGAAGGCGATCGGGGCCCTGCGCCCCATCAGCCCGGCGATGTGGTTGATGCGCGCCAACTCCGGCTCGCTCTCGACATGGAACCCGTAAATGCCCGCCTCCAGCGCGCGGCGGATCTCGGCCTCGGTCTTGCCCACTCCGGCGAATACGCTGCCGGTGACATCGCAGCCGGCCGCCTGCGCGCGGCGGATCTCGCCACCGCTCACAAAATCGAAGCCAGCGCCCAGCTTCCCCAGCAGTCGGGCCACGGCGAGATTGCCGTTGGCCTTCATCGCGTAGCACAACCGTACGTCGAGCCCCGGCAAGGCGGCGGCCAGCCGGTGGTAGTTGGCCTCGATGGTGCCGGCGCTGTATACGTAGGTGGGGGTTCCGTGGAGCCGCGCGATGGCGGCAAGGTCGACCGACTCGCAGTGAAGTGCGTTGCCGACGTAGTTGAACAAGTGCATCGCGTTTTCGAAAAGGAGGTTAAAGCGTTTCGTTTCTCCAAGTTTGCCCTTGAGAAACGGCTCAAAAGTACGAAAAAATCAGGAAGATGATTCGCTGGCTGTCAACCGTGCTGCTCCGTCGCCCCGCCCACCGGGCTGGGCCGTGCCTGCACCGGCGCAACAGTCACACACGCACAATGAACGGCCAGTTCCTGAGTTTCCTCAACGGCACTCAGTTCCGCCGCGTGAATGCCGACGCCTACGAGCGCTCGATGCGTCGCCGCCGCGTGGTGATGGCGGTATTCACCTGGGCTGCTGTGGCCGGGGTCGCCTGGGTCGTGCTTGAGAGCGCGCAGGCCCTCACGATGTTCTGAGGGACCGCGGGCAGCTCGGTCGACGGACGCAATCCCGACCGGAGCCGGAGGCCCTGGGGCCGGTCGCGTATGCAGCAACTCCCAACCGGACCACGAAATAAGCCCCCCCTGCTCCAGTTTCTGCTCCGGTCAAATTTCCTCCGATGAAGCTTCTCACCCTGCTCGTCGCCCTGCTCGCCGTCTGCCCGCTGCCAGCCGCACCCGATTCACCCCCGCGCCAGGCCGTGCGCAATCAACTCCCTGCCTATTCCCCGGAAGGGCACGACAGCACTGTCGCCGACGAGAAAGCACGCGAGGCCTCGCGCGCCGCAGCCAAGGCAGCCGGCGACGCCGACCCCGACATGGTTGTACTCCCCGCCATGACTGTGGAAGCCCGGGCGGTGCAACGAATGGAGGTGGACTCGATGTACCGAAAGGGCGCACACGATAAGATGCTGGTGCAACGCGAACTCTCCGCCTTCGACCGCTGTTTTCTCAATCGCTTCACCCTGCCATTCGTCGGGGTAAGCAAGGAGGCTCGCGCCCGTGAGGCCTATCTGGCCCGCAAACATGCAGAGGAGCAGGAACGCATGGGCCGGCTGGCCCGCCTTGTCGAAATCGGCAACCCGGCCGAAGCCCGCGAGTTCCGCAATGTTCTGCGTGATGCCTCACTGGATAACGGGAGCTCATCCAAGGCGTCATCGCGCTCCACCAACGCCAAGTGAGGTGGACCCCGGCGGCCGCAACTCGCAATAGTCCGGGCGGCTGCGAAATCCCATAGCCGAGTAGCTGGCGAATACCGCGAGCCTCCCTGCGGCGGCGGATACCCTCGGCCGAGGAGCATGCGAGGTTTTCTTGTCGGCCGGCTCGGTGGGCAAGCCGGAGCTCGGTAGAAATTGAGAGCCGGGAGCGCTTCCAGGCCGCAACGGGCTTGACCCTCCCGGCAAACGCCGCTGCCCTTGCCAACGCAGCGACGCTGCCCTTGCGGGCGTAGTTCAGTGGTAGAACGCCAGTTTTCCAAGCTGGCTACGAGGGTTCGATTCCCTCCGCCCGCACCAATTTCATAGGAACGGCCTTCGTGATTGCACGCCTCCTACCTTCAGCACGCTGCACCCTGCCTTGGGGCGGTCGCCTTTCGCCCCTTCCTCATAGCGAAGCTTGCCGAGCGCTTTGGCCTCCCAGCTGGCGCGCTAAGCGATTCAGCCGTCTGCCCTAGACCCTCCGCATTCAGCCCGTCGGCACTTAGTCCCTCTGCATTCCGCATTCTTCACTCTACCTCAGGCCCGCCGCACCCCGACTTCCTCATGAACATCGTCCTCTTCACTCGCGCCGAACTCGAGCAGGCGGTTCCGTCCGGCGATTCGCGCGCTCGCCATCTGCGTGAGGTGCTACGGCGTGCAGTTGGTGAGGAGTTCGATCTTGGGGTGATCAACGGTCCCCGGGGCAAGGGCCGCATCGCCGCCTTGCCCTCCGACGGCTCCGTGCACTTCACCTCAGTGCTCGGCGACGAACCGCCGCTGCTGCCTCCGCTTCAACTCCTCATCGGGCTTCCTCGCCCGCAGACCGCGCGCAAAATCCTCCAAGAGTGCACTGCCCTCGGGGTAGAATCAATCCACTTCGTGGCGACAGGGAGAGCCGACCCCAACTACGCCCAGAGCACGCTCTGGTCCTCGGGCGAATGGCGCGAGCACCTAGTCGAGGGAGCGCAGCAGGCGTTCTGCACCCGGCTGCCCACCGTCACCTGCGGGCAACCTCTGGTCGCCGCGCTCGCCGAGCTTCCCCCTGCCACGCTGCGCCTGGCTCTCGACAACTACGAACCGACCGCCGGCCTCGCCGACTTCGCCCTCCCCAACTCCACTACAGCGCCCTCGGCCGTCCTCGCCCTCGGCCCAGAGCGAGGCTGGGCCCCGGCCGACCGCGCCGTCCTGCGCGCAGCCGGTTTCACGCTCGTACACCTGGGGCCGCGAGTCCTCCGAGCCGAAACCGCCTCTGTCGCCGCAATCTCGATTCTGAAGGCCCGGCTGGGCTGGCTTTCCATGTAGTGCTGGGGCTTTGACTCCGCCTGCCCAGCAAAGCACTGGCGGCCACCTGGGGTGGCGGCAGTTCCCCTCGCTCTTCCCGGTGATTCCGGACCGCTGGGGCCGAGTGCGCCGCCGAGCCAACAACACAGACCGCGGTGGAGCTCGGCGCCCCCGCCAGCGATTCGACAGCCCGCCCCGGCAGAGGGCCCGTACGCTGGTGGCAATGTCTGCCCTAAAGCTTTCCACCAATGTTCCGATGCCTCTGGGCAGGTATGAGGTTCACGTTCTCACTTCGCACCAAGTTGGTGATCCTATCTGCCATCCCGCTACTGTGTGCCGCGGGCTTGGGGGCATTTCTCACATACCAACGCATCAAGGAATTGGACGAATTCGTGGCCTTCCGAGAGGCGATGGACCTCGCCAACTCCCTCGCCGTCGTCAACGAGATCAACAATATGGAGATGGGAAATGCCTGGTGCTGGACCGGCACAGCCATCGCGGAGAATGGCGAAGAGGTAGTCGGGAAGATGCGCGCCACTTGGGCTGAAAATGGCCAGAAGCTTGATCGCGCCTTCGGCGATCTAAAAGCCATCCGCGACAAACTGGACTTCCGGAAGTTCGACCCTCAGCTCGCAAAGATTCTCGGAGAGGTCGACTCAGCCAAAGAGCGGCTCAACGGGCACCGCCAAGCCGTCCAGAAGACCATGGAGTACAAGCTGATTATCGCTCCATATAATGAGCTCAACAACCGGATCCAAACCCTCTATCCGGCCCTGCTCAATGAGACCTCCGACAAGGGCCTCGCCCTGAGGCTGACCGCGTACAACCTCTACATGGACTACTATTCAGCCAGCGGCCAGTACATAGGCGTGCTGGTTTGGGCCCATCAAATCCCCCAATTGCCCGCCGATGGTTACGCCCGCTACAACGGTGTCCGGGCGCGTGGGCTGCTATAGATTTTCAATGAGAGCGCCGTGGGGTAGTGATAGACGCAGCGCCACTAGTCGGGCCTGGTTGGTGTTTTTCGTTGGGCGATTCCGCGTTCGGAATTCCAACGTCCTGGGAT
>CAJCBL010000035.1 GCA_903960515.1 uncultured Verrucomicrobiota bacterium | reverse complement strand
GCAGCGGCTGTGAGGGTGAGCGTGCCGTTGTTGGAACCACTCAGGGGCGCCACTGTGAGCCAGGCCGGCGCACCGGTAACTGTCCAGCTCACATTGGAGGTCACCGTGATGCTGTCGCTGCCGCCAACATTGGTGAAGGCGACCGCGGTCTTGGAGAGGCGCAAGGTGTTTCCACCGACGACCTTAATCATATCCCATTCGCCGCTATACCAATCCAGGTAGCTCCCCTGCTGCACATAGCCGGAGAGCTTTTCGGTATTGAGGTAGTTGCTGCCGATGTAGAAGCGGTAGTAGCCGGCCTGCCCGGCACCCTTGTCCGCCATGTCCTGAATGGACCACTGGGAGCTTGTCGAACCGGCAGTCTTGGCCGTGCACTGCGCCCAAGCCTGGCTGCCTTGGTTGTGGATATAGTCGCCGGTGGCCAGATTTTGGAACTCGCGCTTGTTGTTGCCGAGGTCGACGACAACCCACTTGAAGGTGTCGTCCGAGGCGCTGGCGCCGTACTTCACCTGGTCACCACCATCATACATGAAGGTGCCGTCGCGGCGATTCTTGATGGTGTAGACATCGCCCTGTTGCGGCACCGCCTTGAAGCTGGCGGCGATGCTATGGGCAGCCTGGATGTTGGCGAAGGTGTAGGTACCCAAGGCACCTACATTCGCTCCGTCCACCAGCACCTGGTCGATCTCGTAGTTGGAAGCGGCCGCGATGGCAAATGCCAAGCTGTCGCCCTTCACTGTCGTGATGCTGCCAGTGGGGCTGATGGTGCCGTTGGACCCCGCGCTGGCGGTGATGACATTGATAACCTCAGGATGAGTCCGCTCCCAGTCGTTGAGCCCGTTACTGCCGGTGGAATCGACATCGAAGACGACCACATGCCAGAAGGCGCGGGTGCCGATGCTGGTCCCGACCGGGCGCACGATAGCCGAGAGGTCGGCACCGGCGCCGATGAAGTCAGTTGCCAGCGGAGTCCAGGTACGCAGGTCCGAGGAGGTTTCGATCAAATAGTGCTTACCCTTGATACCAAACCAGCGCAGCACGAGATTGCCGGCTGCATCCACCGAGGTGGTCGCAGTGAAGCGGCTGTTCGCGCTGGTGGGATCGGTACCAGCCTGGGCCTCGTCGAGATTGCTTACTCCGTCGCCATCGGCGTCGACCGTGGGGCCGCCGGCGTTGGGATAAAGAGCTGCCCAAATGTCCGAGATGCCGTCATGGTTACGGTCCAAGATGACAGGAAGCGGTAGAACGCGAACCGTGACCTTGAACGTCGTGGATTTGGAACCGCCATCGGTATCGGCCACTGTAAGAGTCACGTTGACGATGCCGGTCTCGCCGGGCGCCGGTGTAACCGTAACAATGCGGGTAGCGCCGCTGCCACTGATCACGATGTTGCCCGGCGGGACCAGTGTCGGCTTATCCGAGGACGGGGTCACGATCAGGTTAGCGGCAGGAGTCTCGGCATCACCGATGGTGAAGCTAAGGGCTCCGGTCGCAGTATCCTGCATGATCGACTGATCCGCGATGGTGGTGATCGTGGGAGGCGTGGTAGGTGTCCCAGCCTGAGTAATGGGCAGCAGGCGGGTAATGCCACCGCCAGAGACAGTCACAGTAGCACTACGCTGAGTGGTGGCAGCAGCAGCCACGAAGGTGATCGTGCCGTTATTGGAGCCGGCCAAAGGAGTGACGGATAGCCACAAGGGAACAGTGGTGACCGTCCAGCTCACGTTAGAAGTGACCGCGACAGTATCAGTGCCACCGGTGCTGGCGAAGGTGAGGGAGCTCTTGGAGAGATCGAGCGTGCTGGACCCGGGAATGAAAGTCCCAAGCGTATTTAGGCTACGCGACGAGTTGCCAAGGAATACCTCGTAGGTGCCCGGACCAATCTTCCAGCCCTTGGCCGGCACATCATAGTAGGAGAACGGATGTGCGGCGGAGGTACTGTCGATGGGCAGGCTCACATGGGTGGTGGCACCGGCGGCGAGCTTCACCTTCTTCCATCCGATGAGGCGCTTGGGCGGCTCATTGAGATTGGCCGGCATGGCGAGGTAAACCTGAGCCACTTCCGCGCCTTCGACGGTACCGGTATTGGTGATGTCGAAGTCGACCGTAAGCGCATTGCCCGACCACACTTTGGTGGCATTGGTGATCGCGAAGGTCGTGTAGGAGAGACCGTGGCCAAAGGGGAACAGCGGCTCGATATTCTTGGCGTCGTAATACTTATACCCGACCTTCAAACCAAGCGCCGTGTAGTCGGCAGTATCCTGCGGGATGCTCTGGAAAGGCAGGTCGGCACTGCTCTTGGGGAAGGTAATGGGCAGCTTCGCCGAGGGATTCACTTGGCCGAAGAGAATATTGGCGATCGCCTCGGCACCTTTCTGGCCCGGGTACCATGCGGCCAAGACCGCATTAACATTGTTGATCCAAGGCATCGTCACCGCGCCGTTGGTCTCCAGCACGACCACAGTGCGCTGGTTTTGCGCCGATACCGTGGAGATCAGGGTATCCAAATGGAGCTGGTCCCCGCCGTGACGCACGTCGACAAGACTGACGGAAGGCAGATCGATGTTCTCGGTGGTCCACTGGGGAGCGAACACGATAGCTACGTCGGCATTCTTTGCGACGGTTGCGGCCCGGGCAGGATCGCTGCCATCATCGAAGACAACCGTGGTTCCAGCACCGAGCTTGGCCTTGATGGCATTGAGCGGCGAGGAAGGCAGCCAGATGATCTGGGACCAGGAAACAGGAGCCGATCCGCCTTCACTCAATTCCCCGCCACCAACGGGAAGCACAATGGCCGAGCCGCCGCCGGCGATCACATACTTGTCGGCATGGGGCCCGATAACCGCCACGGTTTTGAGCAGCGCCGGCTTGAGCGGCAATTGGTTGTTGGCGTTCTTGAGTAGCACCGTACCCTCCTCAGCCACCTTCTGGGCGATCGGCAAGGTAACGGCCACGTCGATCTGGCCAGTGGCCTTCGCCACGTCGTCGAAGCAGCCTGCGGAGATAAGGGCACGCAAGATGCGCTTGACCATATCATCCAAACGGGCCTGTGAGATGGCGCCTCCGATGCTGCCGAAATATGCGCCACTGGGCATCTCCAAGTCGAGGCCGGCGTTGGCGGATTTTGCACCGCTATGGGTGCCCCACCAATCGCTCATCACGAAGCCCTTGAAGCCCCAATCGCCCTTGAGCACCTCGTTGAGCAGATGGTTGTTTTCCGCGCACCACTCACCGTTGACCTTGTTATAGCCGGCCATGACCGAGCCCACGGTGGATTCCTTGACCCCGATCTCGAAGGCTAGCAGATCGGTCTGGCGGAGCGAACGCTCGTCGAGCACCATATTTACACCGCCACGATTGGTCTCCTGGTCATTCACGGCAAAATGCTTGATACAGGCGACCACCTTCTGGTCCTGGATGCCTTGGGCCTGGGCAGCGTTGGCGCGGCCGGCCAGGATCGGGTCCTCACCCTTGGTCTCAAAGGAGCGACCACAACGGGGCTCGCGACCGATCAGGTTGACGTTGCCGCTCAGGCTGATGTTGAAGCCATGCGCGCGCATATCCTTACCGACCACTTTTCCGTACTCGTAGTTCAGCGCGAGATCCCAGCTAGCAGCACCGGCCAGCCCAGAGGGCAAGGCGGTAGAACGCCCACCGGTGACACGCACACCCAGGCCGCCATCGGCCAGATACAAATTGGGGATGCCCAAACGCGGCAAACCATCGGTATAGCCGATGCAGCCGAGGGGCAGAGTGTCCAAATTATCCGAAATACCAGCAACCATGCGCACCTTCTCCGCCTGAGTCATCTGAGCGACTAGTGCGGCCGCACGGGCGTCGGCGTCGTTGACCGAGAGAGTAGCCGGGGCGCTGGTCGTGGGATACCCGGTGCTCGTGTCGGTGACCACTACACGGTAACGGGTACCGCTGGCCGACTCGGCCATGGCCGCAGTGGTATAGCTGCTGGCTGTCGCACCGGTGATCGGGGAAAAGGTCGTGCTGTTGGGAACCGAGATCTGCCACTGATACGTCAGCGTTCCTGCACCGGTTGCTTGCACTGTGAACTTGGCGGTCGCGCCGGGGGCCACATTCGCCGAGGCCGGTTGCGAGGTGATATCAGGCCCAAGTCCTTTAACCGTGAGGGTCGCCGGAGCGCTATCGGTGTAGATCTGCCCAGTCCCCGTCACGCGGAGATAAAACTGCGAGCCATCATCCACGTCCATATGCAACACCGGAGTGGTGTAGCTGGTGGATGTCGCACCGCTGATGGCCTGGAAAGTCGTTCCAAGCCCCTGCGTGCGGTACCACTGATAGGTGAGTGCGCCGGTTCCGGTTGCTGCCGCCGTGAAGGTCGCCGTCTGCCCTTCCTTTATGGTGAGGGGCGTTGGCTGGGTGGTGATATCGGGGCCGGGCGTCGGCTCGCCCATGATCTTGAATTCAAAGAGGGAGTAGCCATAGCTGGTTGCGCGGGTGAGGCCGAGCATGCGCACATAGCGGCCGTTGCCGGGCTTGTCGATGGTCTCCAACCCGCCCTGTCCCTGGACCGACGAATAGCTGGTGATCGCGTGGATATCGGTCCAGCGCGCGTTGTCCGTGGAGGTCTGGATCTTGTAGGTCTTTGCGTAGGCAGCCTCCCAATCCAGCACCACTTGGGTAAACATGTAGTTGGCGCCCAAATCGATGGTGATCGAGTTGTTATCCTGAGCCGTGCTGGACCAGCGGGTGGCTCTGTCGCCATCGACAGCCTTGCCGGCCGCGTAGGTGCCGCTCTCTGTGCTCGAGGCGGTGGCGGTTTTGCCTAGAGCCAGATTGGTTGTGGCGGCGCCAGCGGTTAGGGCGGCTAGACTCAAACAAGCAGTCAGGGCGAAAAATGCCCGGAGACGGGAGGGGTGAGAGGTAGACATGTGTGTGAAAGCTCCAAGCTCAGGGTAAGCAAGGCCGATTTGGGGTGATAAAAACCGGAGGGGACCGGCTTTTGAAAATCTTTAGGTAAATCTTTCTAACAATGCAAGGCTCCTGCTTGATTTGTTGATCTCCACCTCTTGAGAAATCTCACAACCGCACCCTCGCCGCCCCCCTCTTTCCCAACCCCGCTCGCCCCTCGCCTGTCGCCCGGAGGGCCCCGCAAAATGGTCCGGCAACTACAGGGATAGTGCCGGGGGAACCCACATTTCTCTGACATAGACGCCCCTGCCCGACTGTAGGTCCCGCCATAGGGGAATCCCCCCACCCGGTCGCTTGCGCGGTGGCGCCCTTTCGCCTCCAGGCGACTTGTGCAGGGGCCACGTATCACATTTTTGATTGTGCTACATTGGGCCCACCATGCCGATACAGGCCCGCTTTGCACCGGATTCCGCCTCCGCACCGGTTCGATCGCAGGCGCCGGAAGGCCCGCCTCAAGCAACCCCGAAGCTTGCCCACCTTCCCCACCTGGCCGCTCCACGACCCAGGGGCGCCGACCAACAGTCGCCACCAAAGAGCCTAGGTATCCGCGTCGCGGTGCGTTCAGGCCCGCGCGCTGCGCTGGTGTCCGCCGTAGGCTCGTGCTTGCATGCGCCCCCGGTCGTACCCATTCGTTCGAGAGTCCGGAGCAGGGAGCCGAGAGCATGATCACCGAGCAAGCCCTCGCAACTACGCATGCTTGCGAGCCGAGCACTGGTGGTTCGGCTCTCGACACTCGACTCTGGTCTGTATCGTCACAGTTGAGATCATCCCCGCTGCAGGGGCTTGCACGCGCCCTTCCGCCTGGATCGCGTGCAGGCGCGCTTCAGCTACCCCAGAATGGTTACGGAGCGCCCCCCCTGCCGCCCTTCCTATTGCGAAGCCGTGGGCACGAGGGCCACGCGCAAGCCCGGGTAGTTGAATCGGGAATTCGGATTGCCCATGGTGCGGTTGGCCGAACGGCAACCCACCCCGTCGAGCCACCAACCGCCGCCGCGAAAGACGCGAAAAGCGCCCTTTGCTGGGCCCAAGGGGTCGGTCACGCTGCCACCGGGATAGCCGGCATACCAGTCCAGGAACCATTCCCACACGTTGCCGTGCATGTCATACAGACCCAAGGCATTGGGTTGCTTCTGTCCCGCGGGATGCGTAGTGCCCGAGGCATTTCCGCTGTACCAGCCCATCGCACCGGGGTCGCCGGCATAGTCGCCCGCCGTCCCCGCATGCTCCCACTGGGCCTCCGTGGGCAAAGTGTATTCATGCCCCGCCGGCAACCGGCCGGCCGCCTGCTCCCGCTGCGTGAGCTTGCGGCAAAACTCCATCGCCTCTGCCCAATTCACCTGTTCCGCGGGCAGGGCGTCGCACTTGAAGCTCAAAGGCAGCTACCACAGCCTAGCGCTGAGCCAGATAGGCCTGGCATTAACCTCCTCGCCTTGCGCCCGATTCGAACGCAAGCGACTCCTCAGGGAGCGCAGACGCTACACCAACACCACAGGCGATCTCCCGCGCCACCGCAGAGGGCTTCACTGCATGGCTAAGCCTGGATCCTCGTTCTCATTTGCAGGCCCAATGCCCCAAAAAAAAGGGAACGGCTCACGTTGAGCCGTTCCCGTAAACATCAGGCAAACCTTAGTTCAATGGAGTCGGGGGGTAATAATTGCCCCACCCCGAAATCACTCCCTTTTGCGTCTTTCCGGCATCCGACAAATTCGCATCGGTCCAACTGGTTTCATTGCCGGTTGTCTGCTCATTGAAGATGCTCCATAGGCTATCCGGGCCGTCGCCAGCGCTTGTTTGTTTGTTACAGACGGACCAGGGGCACGTGATCTGGTTGTTCGCCTTGGCGAGTTCAATGAACTTCCACATATTCCCTCCATCCATTCCGCACTCGGTAATCATCACCGGTTTGCCGCAGGTGAGCTGCCCATAGTCGGAATGCCCCATGCTGGCGTAATAATGGAATGTGTATGCGATGTTAGCACCATTGACCCCACTCATGGCCGAAGGCTTGGAAGACCATTCAGGCGTCCCGACGATAATCATATTATCGGAATACTCCCGAATGATCGGAATGATGAAGTTGGCATAAGAGACGATCTGCCCCGTGTCCCCGCCAAGCGGCTCATTGAAGATTTCCCACAACACATTCTCGCATTTCCCGTACCGCTTGCCCAACTCCCTGAAGAAGTCCTCGGCCAAAGCGCGGTTGTTATTGGCATCATGTTCATGGAAATCGATAATAACATAAATATCCAGCTCGATCGCCTTATCCACCATCTTGCACATCTGCGCCAATGCATACGGCTTGTTGTGAACATAGGTGAAGTCATTGCCCGTACGGTGATTCTGCGGATTGATGGCCATCGGCATACGAGCCACCTGCATCTTCCAGTCGGTTACAAGGTATTCCATAATCGCAGGATTCCAGAATTCCTTGTAGTCATGGCTCCAGAACCAGCTATTACCGCCGAGACTGAGGCCGGTACCGTTCTTGTTTACCATGCCGTTGCCCTGGGCAGTCAAATGACCATTGCGGGTAACTGTATGGTTCCACTTCTTGGCTGTGCCAAATGAAGCACTGTTGCTGGTTGTCGAATAGCCGTTGGAATTGTCCTTGACGACTACGCGGAAGCTCGCGCCGTTGTCGGTGGAATACACGAACGCCGGAGTGGTATAGCTGCTGGCGATGGCCCCGCCAATCGGCGTGAAGGTGGTGCTGCCGGGATTGGCGCGATACCACTGATAGCTCAGCGAACCGACACCAGAGGCCTCCACAGCAAAGGTGGCCGTTTCGCCAGGCATGACCGACTGCGAAGTCGGCTGCTTGGTGATATCCGGCCCGAGTCCCTTGACGGTGAGCAGTGCCACAGCGCTAACGCAGTCGATGTTGCTCGTGGAATCGGTGACCTGCACTCGATACTGCGCGCCATTATCGACGCCTTGGACAAGAACAGGGGTTGTGTAACTGGCAGAGGATGCTCCGCTTAGCGCTGCGAAGCTAGTGCTGCCGGAGACGGCGCGGAACCATTGGTAGGTCAGGGCGCCCTGGCCCGTGGCGGCCACAGTAAAGGTGGCCGTCTGGCCCTCCCTTAGCAACTGAGCGATAGGCTCGGTGCTGATCATGGGAGCGACATCGGCCGGGTTGCCCATGACCCGGAAATCATAGACGGAATACCCGTAAGCCGTGTTCCGCTGCGTGCCATACATCCGAACATAGCGGGCGGTGGCGGTAAAGTCGATAGTGTCGGTGCCGCCGTCGCCTGTGGTGGTCGAATAGATGGGCGTCCACGTGGTCTTATTGGAAGAGACCTGAATCTCGTAGGCCTTGCCGTAGGCAGCCTCCCATACAAGCACCACTTGACTAAACCGATAGGTGGAGCCCAGGTCGACCATGATCCACTGCGGATCGCTGAAACTGCTGCCCCAGCGGGTGGTCGTGGCATCGGCATCCACTGCGTGGGCGGCAGGATGCCCAGACTCTTCACTGGAAGCCGTTACCTGCTTCCCAAAGGCGAGGTTGCTAACGGGCCCCTGGGTGACGGGGACCGCTACAACGACCCCACTTCCAGCCGGGCCGCTCACGCTGATCACTGCATTGCGAGCGGTGGCGCCGGGATTCACGCTGGCACTGACGGTTATGGCACCATTGCCGGTGCCGGACGGGGTGACCGTGATCCAGGTATGGCTGCTGCTCGCCGTCCAAGCCCCAAGCGAAGTGACGGTCAAGGTAGCGGTGCCGGCCAGGTTGAGACTGGTCGGGCTGACGCGAAGTGAACCGTCGGGCTTGAACGAGGCGGCGATGCTGTGGGCACCGGCGCTGATAGCGCTGAACGTATAGGTGCCAACCGCTCCCGCGCTAGTGCTGTCCACCAGCACTTGGTCAATAACGTAACCGGCGGCCGGGGAGATGGCGAAGGCCAAGCTGCTGCCCTTAGCCACATACTGGGTGCCGGACGGGTTAATGCCCCCATTGGTCCCAGCGGTTGCAGCGATGGTCGCCACAACCTCGGGGTGGGTCTTCTCCCAGTCATTGAGCCCGCCGCTACCGGTGGAATCGAGGTCGAATACGACCACATGCCAGAAAGAGCGGGTGCCCACGCTGGTCCCGACCGGGCGCACAATGGCCGAGATGTCGGCACCGGTGCCAGTGTAGTCAGTTGCCAGCGGAGTCCAGGTACGCAGATCCGAGGATGTTTCGATCAAGTAGCGCTTGCCCTTGATGCCCAGCCAGCGCAGCACGAGATTGCCAGAGGCATCTACCGCAGTGGTTGCAGCGAAGCGACTTGCAGCGCTGATGGGACTGGTACCGGCCTGCGCCTCGTCGAGGTTGGTCACTCCGTCGCCATCGGAGTCGGCGGTGGGGCCACCAGCGGTGGGATAGAGTGCTTCCCATATATCAGACATCCCGTTATGATTACGATCCAAGATCACCGGGGTCGGAACACCATTAACCGTGACGCTAAACGCCGTAGACGTGGATGCGTTATCGGCGTCGGTAACTGTTATGGTCACAATGGCTGTACCACTTTCGCCGGTGGCGGGCGTCACGGTGACGGTGCGGTTGGCCCCGCTGCCACCAAATGCGATCTGGGCCGGCGGGATCAAGGTCGGCTTATCCGAGGCTGCCGCCAGGATCAGGTTGGCCGCGGGAGTCTCGGCGTCACCGATGGTGAAGCTGAGGGCTCCGGTAGAAGTATCCTGCCTGACCGACTGGTTCGCTATGGTGGTGATCGAGGGAGGCGTGTTGGGGGTGCCGGCCTGGGTAATGGGCAACAGGCGGCTGATGGTGCCACCTGCAACAGTCACGGTTGCGGAGCGCGCAGTCGTGGCAGCGGCAGCCTTGAAGGTGATCGTGGCGTTGTTGGCGCCGATCAGGGGAGTGACGGTAAGCCATGAGGGCACATTGGTCACCGTCCAGCTCACGTTCGACGTTACCGCGACAGTATCAGTGCCAGCGGTGCTGGCGAAGCTGAGGGAACTCTTGGAGAGATTGAGCGTGTCGGTCCCGATAACGAAAGTTCCAAGCGTATTTAGGCTACGCGACGAGTTGCCGAGGAATACCTCGTAGCTCTTCGTGCTGGTCTTCCAGCTCTTGGATGCGACATCATAGTAGGAGAACGGATGTGCGGCGGAGGTACTGTCGATAGGCAGGCTCACGTGGGTGGAGGCGCCAGCGGCCAGTTTCACTTTCTTCCAGCCGATGAGGCGCTTGGGCGGCTCATTAAGATCGGCCGGCATGGAGAGGTAAACCTGCGCGACTTCCGCGCCTTCGACCGTACCGGTATTGGTGATGTCGAATTCGACCGTAAGCGCATTGCCCGACCATACTTTGGTGGCATTGGTCATTGCAAAGGTCGTATAGGAGAGACCGTGGCCAAAGGGGAACAGCGGCTCGATATTCTTGGCGTCGTAATATTTATACCCGATATTCAAACCAAGGGCTGTGTAGTCGGCCGTATCCTGCGGGATGTTCTGGAAAGGCAGGTCGGCATTGCTCTTGGGGAAGGTAATGGGCAGCTTGGCCGAGGGATTCACCTGGCCGAAGAGAATGTTGGCGATGGCCTCGGCACCCTTCTGGCCCGGGTACCATGCGGCCAAGACCGCATTAACATTGTTGATCCAGGGCATCGTCACCGCGCCGTTGGTCTCCAGCACGACGACAGTGCGTTGGTTTTGCGCCGACACCGAGGATATCAGTGAGTCCAAATGGAGTTGGTCGCCGCCGTGACGCACGTCGACAAGACTGACGGAAGGCAGATCCATATTCTCGGTGGTCCACTGGGGAGCGAAGATGATCGCGACGTCGGCATTCTTGGCGACGGTTGCCGCCCGGGCGGGATCGCTGCCGTCGTCGAAAACAACCGTCGTTCCAGCGCCAAGGTTGGCCTTGATGGCATTGAGCGGCGAGGAAGGCAGCCAGATGATCTGGGCCCAGGAAACGGGAGCCGAGCCGCCTTCACTCAATTCCCCGCCACCAACGGGAAGCACGATGGCCGAGCCGCCGCCGGCGATCACATACTTGTCGGCATGGGGCCCGATAACCGCCACGGTTTTGAGCAGGGCCGGCTTGAGCGGCAACTGGTTGTTGATGTTCTTAAGTAGCACAGTGCCCTCCTCGGCCACCTTCTGGGCGATCGGCAAGGTGACGCCCACGTCGATCTGGCCTGTGGCGGTCGCCACGTCGTCAAAGCAGCCTGCAGCGATCAGTGAGCGCAAGATGCGCTTGACCATATCATCCAAGCGGGCCTGCGAGATAGCACCTCCAATGCTGCCGAAGTACAAGCCACTGGGCATCTCCAAGTCGAGGCCGGCATTGGCGGATTTCGCCCCGCTATGGGTGCCCCACCAATCGCTCATCACGAAGCCCTTAAATGCCCAATCGCCCTTGAGCACCTCGTTGAGCAGATGGTTGTTTTCCGCGCACCATTCACCGTTGACCTTGTTGTAGCCGGCCATGACCGAGCCCACAGTGGATTCCTTGACCCCGATCTCGAAGGCTAGCAGGTCCGTCTGGCGGAGCGAACGCTCGTCGAGCACCATATTGACATTGCCACGGTTGGTCTCCTGGTCGTTCACGGCGAAATGCTTGATACAGGCGACCACCTTCTGGTCTTGGATGCCCTGGATCTGAGCGGCGTTGGCGCGCCCGGCCAGGATCGGATCCTCGCCCTTGGTCTCAAAGGCGCGACCACAACGGGGCTCGCGGCCGATCAGATTAACGTTGCCGCTCAGGCTGATGTTGAAGCCATGGGCGCGCATATCCTTACCGACCACTTTTCCGTAATCGTAGTTCAGCGCGAGATCCCAGCTAGCAGCACCGGCCAGCCCAGAGGGCAAGGCGGTAGAACGCCCACCCGTCACACGCACCCCCAGGCCGCCATCGGCCAGATACAAATTGGGGATGCCCAAACGCGGCAAACCTTCGGTATAGCCGATGCAACCGTGGGGCAGAGTGTCCAAATTGTCGGAAATACCAGCGACCATGCGAACCTTCTCCGCCTGCGTCATCTGAGCGACTATTGCTGCTGCGCGGGCGTCGGCGTCGTTGACCGAGAGAGTGGCCGGGGCGCTGGTAGTGGGATACCCGGTGCTCGTGTCGGTGACCACTACCCGGTAACGGGTACCGCTGGCCGACTCGGCCATGGCCGCAGTGGTATAGCTGCTGGCTGTCGCACCGGTGATCGGGGTAAAAGTCGTGCTATTGGGAACCGAAATCTGCCACTGATACGTCAGCGTGCCTGCGCCGGTAGCTTGCACTGTAAACTTGGCGGTCGCGCCGGGGGCCACATTCGCCGAGGCCGGTTGCGAGGTGATATCAGGCCCGAGTCCTTTGACCGTGAGGGTCCCCGGGGCGCTATCGGTATAGATCTGCCCAGTCCCCGTCACGCGGAGATAAAACTGCGAACCATCATCCACGTCCATACGCAACACCGGAGTGGTATAGTTGGCAGATGTCGCACCGCTGATGGCCTGAAAAGTCGAACCGAGCCCCTGAGTGCGGTACCACTGATAGGTCAATGTACCGGTACCGGTTGCCGCCGCCGTGAAGGTCGCAGTCTGCCCCTCCTTTATAGTAATGGGCGCTGGCTGGGTGGTGATGTTGGGGCCGGGAGTCGGCTCGCCCATGACCTTGAACTCAAACAGAGAGTATCCGTATTGAGTTGCGCGGGTGAGGCCGAGCATGCGCACATAGCGGCCGTTGCCGGGCTTGTCGATGGTCTCTACCCCGCCCTGCCCCTGGACCGATGAATAGCTAGTGATCGCGTGGATATCGGTCCAACGCGCGTTGTCGGTGGAGGTCTGGATCTTGTAGGTCTTTGCGTAGGCAGCCTCCCAATCCAGCACCACTTGGGTAAACATGTAGTTGGCGCCCAGATCGATGGTGATCCAGTTGTTGTCCTCAAATGTGCTGGCCCAACGGGTGGATCGGTCGCCATCGACAGCCTTGCCAACCGAATAGGTACTGCTCTCTGTGGTCGAGGCTGTTACATTCTTGCCCAGAGCTAGATTGGTTGTGGCGGCGCCAGCGGTTAGGGCGGCTAGACTCAAGCAAGCGGTCAGGGCGAAAAATGCCCGGAGACGGGAGGGGTGAGAGGTAGACATGGGGGGGTGAAAGCTCCAAGCTCTGGGGGAGCAAGGCCAATTGGGGTTGGGGCAACCGGAGGGGACCGGCTTTTGAAAAACTTAAGGTAAATCTTTTTAACAAAGCAAGGATCTTGCTCGATTTGTTGCCCCGCTCCTATGGGAAACCCTGAGAAGCGAGTACGCCGCGCCCCCCCTCGCCTGTCGCCCGGAGCCCCCGCAAAATCGTCCGGCAACTACAGAGAGAACCACTGGGAATTCGCCAAAATCGCTGCCGTGGTCGCTTTGCCGTATCCGTGCATTTGAGGCGGTATTGCCGCTCTTGAGCGGGCAAGCACTTCGGTGTCCGGCGTAGTTGGATGGCGGATCCATTCAGCCCGTTTCGTGGCGAAGCCCAGCATTCTCTTCGCATAGCTGTACCGCGCAGCGGTTCAGCCCGTTCCTCGTAGCTGGATGGCGAAGCCATTCAGCCCGTTCCGCGTTCAGCCTTAGCCGTAACCATGCACTTGCCCAAGCCGCCAACTCTGCACGATTCTCCACCGTAGGTGGTGTAGGGTCGTCGCCAGGTAGGAACGCTGGCACGACGCTCCGTCTGTGATCGAGCCGGTATGGACTACAAGGCCCGGCCCTACAATCGGACTGCATGGGCACTGCGCCCTCGCAGTGCAGCCTAGTGCGAAGCCGTGGGCATGAGGGCCACGCGCAAGCCCAAGTAGTTGAATCGAGAATCCGGATTGCCCTTGCTGCGGTTGGCCGAACGACAGCCCACCCCGTCGCGCCACCAACCGCCGCCGCGAAAGACGCGAGAAACGCCCTGTGCCGGGCCAGCAGGATCGGTCACGCTGCCACCGGGATAACTGGCATACCAGTCCAGACACCATTCCCATACGTTGCCGTGCATGTCATACAGGCCCCAGGCATTGGGTTGCTTCTGTCCCACGGGATGCGTAGTGCCCGAGGCATTTCCACTGTACCAGCCCATCGCACCGAGGTCGCCGGCATAGTCGCCCGCCGTCCCCGCCCTGCACGCATACTCCCACTGGGCCTCCGTAGGCAGAGTGTATTCATGCCCCGCCGGCAACCGGCCGGCCGCCTGCTCACGCTGCGTGAGCTTGCGGCAAAATTCCATCGCCTCTGCCCAGTTCACCTGTTCCACCGGCAAGTCGTAGCCCTTGAAGCTCGCCGGCTTGCTGCCCATCACAGCCTCCCACTGGGCCTGAGTGACCTCGGTCTTCCCGAGCCACAAGCCGCGCGTCAGGGTCATCCGGGTCGCCGGGTATTCGTTTTCGAAATCCGGGTTTGGGTTGCCCATCATGCAAGAGCCGGGGGCAATCCATACGAGATCAATCCCCAGGTCGGGGACCGACCGGTTGAGCCCCGCCCCCTCCGCAGTGGCTCCCGACTGGGCCGAAGCCGGATCAGCGGCAATAAGGCATAGGCAAACAGCAAGAAAGAGGCTCCACGCGGAGCATGAGGCGAAGGTGAACAGTTTCATTGGCGAGCAGCGGAGCCGAACAGCAGCCAGTCACAGCTTTGGGGAGGCCGGCAATCCTTATAGGCAATCCGATGGTGTTTCCCTCGGGCGGGCGTACCGATCGCGGGCAGCCCCCCCTTCCCGCCCTTGGCGCCAGCCTTTCCCAAGACGCGCGCAAGATGAACTGATGCCGAGCCTGCGCAGGGGCATGCACTACATGGGATGGGGCCTCATCTTAAGAGCGATCCGGAATTGGCGGCCCATTTCGCCTTCCCACATTCGCCTTTCGTTTTGTCCCTTTCCTCTTTCAACTTTCGAGCCTCCAACCCGCCATCCCGCTTTCCGTCTTAGGGGATGCTCCGCCGTCAGCTTTCCGTATTCAGCCTTCAGCTTTCAGCCGTTCAGCCTTCCTCTTCAACCCATGTCCACCGAGCCCGCCACGCCCGCCCCCGAGTCCCAGCCCGCCAACGCAGCCGACGAGACCACGATCTCCTCCGATACGTTCCAGGCCGCGGTGCGCCGCAGCGAGGCGCTCTGGAAGGATATCCCGGCCAACCCGCACAAGTACCGGGTGCTCACCGGCGACCGCCCCACCGGCAGCCTGCACATCGGCCATCTCTTCGGCTCGCTCCAGAATCGGGTGCGCATCCAAAACTTGGGAGTCACCACCTTCATCGTCATAGCCGACTACCAGGTACTCACCGATCGCGACACCGCCGACAATGTGGCCGCCAACGTTCGGGAGATCGTGCTCGACTACCTCGCCGCCGGCCTCGACCCGGAGAACGGCCGCACCTTCATCTTCCCGCACTCGCATGTGCCAGCGCTCAACCAGCTCCTGGTGCCCTTCCTCACCTTCGTCTCGGTGCCCGAGCTCGACCGCAACCCCACCGTGAAGGAGGAAACCCGCGCCGCCGGCCTGCGCCAGATTAACGCCCTGATGTACACGTATCCTGTGCACCAGGCCGCCGACATCCTCTCGGTAAAGGGCAACATCATCCCGGTGGGCAAGGACCAGCTCCCCCACTTGGAGCTCACCCGCAAACTCGCCCGCCGCTTCAACACCCGTTTCCCCTCCGAACCCGCAGTCTTCCCCGAGCCCGATGCCCTGCTCTCGGAGACTCCTGTGATCCTCGGCCTCGATGGCGGCCAGAAGATGAGCAAGAGCCGCGGCAACGCCGTAATGCTCAAGGCCACCGCCGAGGAGACGGCCAAGCTGCTCAAGAGCGCCAAGACCGACAGCAACCGACAGATCACCTTCGAGCCCGAGGCCCGCCCCGAGGTCGCCAACCTCCTGAGACTCGTTTCACTCTGCACCGGCCGCTCCCCCGAAGTCATCGCCTCCGAGATCGGCGATGGCGGTTCGGGCAAGCTCAAGTCCCAACTCATCGAGACGCTCAACGCCACCCTCGCCCCGCTGCGCGCCCGGCGCGCAGAGCTTGCAAAGGATCCTGGTTACGTGGCCGGAGTGCTCAAGCGCGGCATCGAGCGGGCCAATGCCGAAGCCGAAGCCACCCTGTCCGCCGTGCGCAAGGCGATGGGCATGGTCTACGACGCCTGAGCTGGCACCACGCAATCGCACCGCTGTGCGCTTGGGCTGTGCCCAAACTTCGGTGCCCGCCGTAGCAGCGTGCTTGCACGCGATCTGCGCTCTGATTCGCATACAAGCACGCTCCTACGGCGGAATGGTTACGGCTGAGCTGGCATCATGCGCTTGAGGCACTTTTCCCCTCTCATGTGGGCAAGTGCTGCGGCGTCCATAGTAAGAGAATACTTGGACGCGATCTGCGCTCTGAGCCGGGTGCAAGCGCGCTGCTGCCAGAATGGTTATGCGTGGTCTCACATCCAACGCCTATGGCACACCCCTTGACAGCGTAAGCCGTGACCATGCGGCCCCATTTGTCGGGTCGGACCTAGTGCCCGTACCGCTGCCTGAGTTCAGCCCTGAGCCTTCCGCTTTCAGCCTTCGCTTCCTGTAGGATCGGACATTCTATCCGGACTGCTCTGCGGGGGGCCCCGATGAGATGATGCGTGGGAGGCGAGCGTCGGTGTGGTATGCCCTGCCGGCGTTCATCGCTGGGAAGTATACGAGGGCGTCGACCCTGGCGCAGGGATGGGAGCATGTGTCTGGGTCAAGCGTGGGCATAGGGGGGGGGATCCACGCCTGCGGTAAGGTCGGATCTTGTGTCAGGGCCGCTCTGGGGGCCGCCTTCCGGTGTCCGGTCTCCCGCCATTCCCCCTTCTCTGCTCATCCTTTGATCAGCCGCAGGCGTCCCATCCCCATTTTGCAATTGAGTTCCTGCGACACCAGTGCATGGTGTTGCCGTTCAGCTCAGACTGCGACCCGCCCCACTGGCCGCTCAATATCCTAGCCGATTCTCTGCACCCCTCCGGTTGCATGCAAGTTCTCGACCCAGTGGCACCCCATAGATCTATCCAGCCCATGCCGGATAGGGCGGAGTGCAACCACAGTGATCATGAATGGGGACTGGCAAATGCCCACCGTAGCCCATGTCACTCCGGTGTCGGCCTCTCCCACCTTCGGCCGGTGTCCACCCAGAGTTGGTTCCCTCCGGGAGCGGAAATCGCTTGGGTTGAGCAGGAGTCCCCATCGCCCGGGCCAGAGTTCGCCCCCGGCGCTGCGAGACTCGCCCCTCCGGCGCAGGAGACTTCGCCTTGGGCGCAGCGAACTCCGTCCCCGGGCGTAGCAGAGTTCGCCCCGGGCATAGCGAACTCCGCCCCTGGCACAGCAGAGTTCGACCCGGGTGCAGCGAACTTCCCCCCTCCGGCACAGAGGCCTTCGCTCTGGGCGCAGGAGACTTCGCCTTGGATGCAGCGAACTCCGTCCCCGGGCGCAGCAGAGTTCGCCTCATGCGCAGCGAACTTC
>CAJCBL010000034.1 GCA_903960515.1 uncultured Verrucomicrobiota bacterium | reverse complement strand
TGATCACGCGCGGCAACAGTGGTGCGAGCGCCTCGTCTTTGGCGACGGAGCGCCAGCGGTCCTGGTTGGCGGCTCGCTTCGTGCTGGTAAGGCTGTCGAGTGCTTGCCGCCAGGTGCGGGTGGCAACGCCGTTGTCGGTGCCGGCGAGGTAGGCCTTGGCGATTTGCAGATTGAGGACGGGCTGACGGAGGGAGTTATTCTTCGCGTCGACGATCTGCTGGGCCTCGTCCTTGTTGGTGGTCTGGAGGCTGGTGCGTTTGCCGGTGACCTTGTCCATGCAGTAGAACATCCCGCCACGGTGGCCGCGGTAGACTAAACGGTAACGTGTCTTCATTGTTATTCTCACAACGGCGAGAATAATCCTGACCGGTTCCGAGTAGTCAGCGGGTAGTGGGCGAGTAAAAGCCCGTTACGCTGATTCCTGACGGAGTAGTAAAGTTGGTGTCCGTTTTGGTGTCCGTTGCGGACCCCTAACCTCTTAACTCCTTGGTGCTACAGCACTTAGAGATGGAGGCGAGGGTCGGAATCGAACCGACGCATGAGGCTTTTGCAGAGCCCTGCCTTACCACTTGGCTACCCCGCCACTTCCGTTGCGGACAATAAATCAGTTCTGACGTCGCGCAAGCGAAATCTCAGCCGGGGCGCCCTGCGCACGGTGCGCAGTGCGGCGGGGGCGAATTCGCCGCAGATGCGCGACGACTTCCTCCACTCTCCGCCGCCAGGCGCGCAGCCATTGGCACGGTGTAACGGGCGCGCTAGAAACGCCGCTTTGGCGCCCGCCCGCCCCATTGCCTCTCTCCCCAATGTTACTCATCGCTGAACCAACGCTTGGCGGGCACGATCAACAACCAGGGGACGGTTTCGTGGAATGCCGACAACGTGACCGGCGGCCGGGGCTCGATGGCGCCAGCCTGCGCCTCGGCTACCGGGTCAGCGACTATGCCGCACGATTCTTCCGCCGATCTCGTAGCGCACTCGCCCCGATCAGCAGCAGCAGCAACGCTGCCGAGATCATCGTGTTGGGTTCGGGCACAGCGACTATGGTGTCAACCCAGCTCTGATAGTACGAAATCCGTGTTGCGTAAAACGACCCGGGACCGCTCAGTTGCTGATCGCCCGTGTCGTAAAGGCCTTTTTGATCGTAAATGGCACCGATGAAACTGCTTCCTCCCGGTGTAAAGCGGTAGGGGCCGTCTACGCCGTAGTTGATCCCCGCCAGTTCCCAGATGGCTCCGTTCTGGATAAAAACGGCCCCGCCGGAATCGCCGCTGGACAGGTGTGCTTCGTCTATCCCCACGTCGGCATCAAAGGTTGCACTGATCATCTGCCAGTAGCCCGGGAGCATTCCTGCGCTGGCTACGGTGTTCTCACCCCAGCGCTGCACACCATCTGCCACGCCCCAGTACCAGCCCTGTGGCTGGCCGTCTAACACCACCTCGGAGCCGCGCTGGGTGCCGCGTCCAATCACAACCAGGGGCCTTCCGACTTCGTCGTCTCCGCGGTAGATCGGGGCATATTGAGAGAAGTCCCGGTCAACCTGCCAGATTCTTAGGTCGGTTCCGGGACAAAGGTAGGACGTCACGGCGGTGTAACTGCTGCCCTGAAAGTAGAAGCCTTGCCCTACGCTCCCGCCAACGTGGTTCGCCGTAATGAATGACCTCGGCCCCACTGCCGTGCCGAGAAAACCTCCCCAGCTCCCCTCATATTGCCAGGGAACATACGCAGGGTCGGAGGGAGAAACTGAGGTGTGATAGGTGGGATCGTCTGTGCCATAGAAGATCGCCGCCGATGCTGTGATTGCAGGCAAAGCGCCACCGATTACAAAACACCACCCTAGCCGACGACGCAAGGAAGCGGATCCAACGGATAGCGGGGAGAAGGAGAATGGCCGCCCCTCAGTCGTCATAGCGGAGATTGTTAGAGCTTTCATACAACGCGTTTTAGGCTCATTTGCGGTTTGGGTTGTGAACGTGAATTGGGCTTGGGTCGTGGCAGGTAGCACGAACAGAAACAGGAGGGCAGTGGGAGGCGCCGGGTGGCGCAGGCGGGTGCGATAGCAAGGAGTCGCGTCTGGGGCGCTACCCCGGTGATGAACAAAACTATTTGCATAATGACCTTTCAATCCATGCTGCACCACTTGTCCCCGAATTTGCGCTTCTGCCGGGAAATTGCAATGCCCATTTCGTGTTTGCCAAGGCAAGCCAACCATCAGCCGACTACCCGGGGTAGCGCACGGTGCGCAACCCCGGGCTGAGTGATGCATCCCTTCGGGATTGAGCCCCGCCGAATCCCACAGCCAACCCTCAGAGCAAGCTGGATGCTCCCTATCGCCTATCGGCCCCACATGGCTAGTACCTTGGTAGTACCTTGGTAGTACCCTGGTAGTACCCTGGTAGTACCTTGCTTGGCTATGCAGGGTACTACCTTGTTGCTACCAGGGTACTACCATGTTGCTACCAAGGTACTAGGGAGAGGCCAGGGAGTGGGTGGGCTGCCGCTACCGGGAGGAATCCTTAGCCGTAAGCATTCATCGGCGACCAAGGCGAAGGGACCGCAGAGGC
>CAJCBL010000033.1 GCA_903960515.1 uncultured Verrucomicrobiota bacterium | reverse complement strand
TAGCCCTATCTGACTTTGCGGCCTTCGGTGCGACTTCCTCCCGCTCCATCCCTCGCAGCAGTTACAGTGGCTACGGTTGCCAATCGGTTTTCTGTGGAGGTCCTATCCGTTATCTGTAATGGCTCTTCTATGGTAAAATCCGCTCCCAACCCAAGCATTGCCTCGCGCTAGCGGGGGCGGATTGATTTCGACATACTTCCCTATGGCAAACGATCAAACCACCATCATGAAACTACGCAAACCTCTCACCATTCTGGCCTTGGCCTCCGCCTTGGCCGGGACCTCTCAACTGGCCGCCGACACCCTCGTCACCAAAGACGGCTCCACCATCCAGGGCAAAGTGCTCCACGTTACCGGAGGCGTTGTCGAGATAGAGACCGCATTTGCTGGAGTCCTCAAAATCCAACAAGCCAGTGTGACCGGCCTCACCACCGACTCCCCGGTGTACCTGCGCTATCAGGGCGGCAACACTGTGAAAGGCACCGTATCCACCGCTGCTGGCGAAGTGCGCGTGGCTGGTCCCGGTGCCTGGGGTACCGGCTCCGTGGACAAGGTAGAGTCCGTCTGGATCAATGACTCCGACAGCCCCGAGGCCAAAGCCGCCGCCGCCGCCAAGCGCACCTGGGCCTTCGAGGCCTCCGCCGACATAGTCGGCGCCAAGGGTAACAGCAACAGCATGTCCACTGCGGTGGGCTTCGCCGCCACCCTAGCTGGCCTGAACGACAAGCTCGGCTTCTACGCCGCCTACAGCCGCGCCGAGCAGGGCAAGGGTGTGGACAAGAAGGTCAATGCGGACAGCGCCAAGGGCGGGGTTGACTACAGCGCCTACTTCACTCCGCGCACCTCGTGGTATGTGCGTGAAGAGATCGGTACCGACAAGATCAAGGACCTCGACTTCTACTCCAATACCGCCGCCGGCTTCGGCTATTCCGTGATCAGGGAACCGCGACAGGAGCTCACCTTCCGCGCCGGTCTCGCGTATCGCTACGAGGCCTATAGCGCCGGGGATGATTTGGGCACCCCAGCCCTCGACCTCGGTCTGGCTCACAGCTACACGGGCGGCACCTGGCGCATCGGCAACAAGCTAACCTTCATGCCCTCCCTGGAGAATTTCGCCAACTACCTCATCCAGCACGATTCCTTCCTGGAACTTCCGCTGGCCTCGACCCAGTGGAAGGTCCGTATCGGCGTGGCCAACGACTACAACAGCAAGCCCCAGCCCGAGAAGGAGAAGCTCGATACCACCTACTACACCAAGTTCCTCCTGAGCTGGAAGTGACCGGGCGCGGCCCCGTGCCGCACCGCCGCATTTCCTCCCTCGACCCACCTTTGCGGCGGGCTCTTCCCCGGAGCCCGCCGTTTTGCTGTCCGCGCCCTCCAATCCGCAGGGCGCCTGTACCGGTTCGCCACCCGCGTGCGTGGATCGTGGATGCCGAGGCGCCAGCCCCGCAGTGCCGGGGCCCCCGCACCGGACGTCTTCCGCTTCTCGGAGGCGTAGGCTCGCATGATTTCCACCTGCCGGCCGATTGATGCTTCGGCCCGACACCGCACCCCTTCCGCCCTGCCGTCTTCTCCGGTTCTTGGATTGCGCCCTCTATCCCTCCACCCGAACCCCACCACCGCTCTACCCAGTGAAGACAAACGCGGTCCTCCGCTCGGTTGACAAAGCCCTGGCTGGCTGAGGGGCCCGCATCCGCCAAGCGGAAGGGCGTCATGGCCAGCACATCCCCAATGAGAGGATCTGCACCGCGCTCACAAGGAGTTGAGCTAACCCGCCATCGACCGATTCACTTTGAAGCCGGGTTAGGGGGCCGGGATACGGATAGGGTAAGACTAGGGGCCTGCTGAAGGCCCCGGTGATTTCTCACCAGGCGGAAGAATACGGTTGCTGGTGGAAGGTCAGCCGCCTAACCATTCGCCTCCTTAAGTTAACTCGCCGCACTATTTCGATGTTTCTCCTCCGCGAACTTCCCGACCAAGAGTGCATGCAGCGTTTGGTGACCCGCTATCCCGACATGGAGCCGGAGGCGCTGCGCACCATCATGGGCCTGCTGCGCACAGCGGCCGACGTCACCCAGGGCTTCGAGACCTTCCTTTCCAAGCACGGGCTCTCCCATGGCCGTTTCGCGATCATGATGTTCCTGAACCGCTCGCCCGAGACTCCCGTCAACCAGACCCAGTTGGCGGAGGCCTACGGGGTGGCCAAGGCCACCATCACCGGCCTCATCGACGGCCTGGAGCGCGATACTCTGGTGGAGCGGCTGCCCGATCCCACCGATCGGCGCGCTTCGCTCGTACGGCTCACCCCCGGCGGTCAGGCTTTTCTGGAGGGTTTCCTGCCCAACCATTTCCGCGGTGTCGCCGAGCTGATGTCGGGCCTGGATTCCTACGACCGCGCCGAGTTCGCCCGCCTGCTGGGGCTGATACGCCAGGGCATGGACCGGGTGGTCTGCAAGGCCCCAGGCGCCTGCGCGTGCGACGGCCCCGCCGCGGATCAATCCCCGGTTTCCCCGGCAAGGCAGGTCACCAACGGAGTGTCGCCGATTTCTTGAAACTTCCCGGCGCCGGTTCCCTGAGCCCCGCCGTCCCTTAACCGATTTTTCGACAACTGGTTCTCCGACCCAACCACCGTTTCCATGAACAAGCGTATCCTTATCGGACTATTCGTCCTGCTCGGCCTCGGGGCCGTCGTGGGCTCCCTCATCGGGGCCAAGAAGCAGCAATTCAGCGCCATGGGCGCTGCCGGCGCCAAGGCGCCCGTGGAGTCGGTGACCGTCGCCAAGGCCACCCAGCAGACGTGGAATCCCACTCTCCGCTCCGTGGGTACGCTCACGGCGGAGAACGGCGTAACCCTCTCCGCCGAGGTGGCCGGCACGGTGGCCAAGATCGATTTCGAGTCGGGCGCGAAGGTGGCTCAGGGCACGTTGCTGGCGCAGCTCGACGTCTCCGTGGAGCAGGCACAGTTGCGTTCCGCCGAGGCCAGCGCCGAGCTTGCCCGCCTCAATGCCGAGCGCATCCGCGAGCTGCGCAACAAGGACACCCTCGCCCAGGCCGACCTCGACACCGTCGAGGCCCAGCTCAAGCAGGCCACCGCCAACGCCGAGGCCATCCGCGCCGCCATCGACAAGAAGACCTTCCGCGCCCCCTTCGCCGGCTCGCTGGGCATCCGCAAGGTCACCATCGGCCAGTACGTCAACGCCGGGCAGGCCATCGTGGATCTCCAGACTCTGGATCCCATCCATGTCGACTTCACCCTGCCGCAGCAGCATGTGGTCGACCTGGCCGTGGGCCAGGAGGTGCAGGTGACCACCGACGGCGCATCCGGGGTGGTCTTCGCAGGGCGCATCACCGCGCTGGAGCCCCGGGTGGACACCGCCACCCGCAGCCTGCGCGTGCGTGCCACCCTCTCCAATACCGGTGAGCGCCTGCGCCCCGGCATGTTCGCCAATGTCGAGGTTGTGCTGCCCGCCGGCGCCCCGGTGGTCGCCATCCCGGCCAGCGCCGTGCTCTTCGCTCCGTATGGAGACTCCGTGTATGTGCTGGAGCGCAAGCAGGACGAGAAGGGCGCGGAGCTGCTCACCGTGCGCCAGCAGACCGTGCGCCTGGGCGCCACCCGCGGGGATTTCGTCTCCGTGATCTCCGGACTCAATGCCGGCGACGAGGTCGTGAGCACCGCCGCCTTCAAGCTGCGCAACGGCGCCTCGGTTACGATCAACAATGCCGTAGTGCCCCCGGCCGAACTCGAGCCCAAGCCCGCCAACACCTGAGCCGGCGCCCCGGCCCCAGGGCGCGCCCCCGCCGCGCCCCGCCACCCGGGCACCCGTTCGCGCGCCCTGCGCCTACACCACCATGAATATTACCGATCTCTTCATCCGCCGCCCCGTGTTGGCGATCGTGGTCAACCTTGTGATCATCGTCGCCGGCATCCAGGCCTACCGCACGCTCACCGTGCGCCAGTATCCGCGCAGCGAAATCGCCACCGTCACGGTCAACACCGCCTACGTGGGCGCCAACGCCGAGCTGGTCCGCGGCTTCATCACCACCCCGCTGGAGCGCGTAATCGCCGCCGCCGACGGCATCGAGTACCTCGAGTCCACCAGTGCGCAGGGCCTCTCCACCATCGTCGCCCACCTGAAGATCAACTACGACTCGACCAAGGCCCTCGCCGAGATCGGTTCCAAGGTCGATCAGGTGCGCCGCGACCTGCCCCCCGAGGCCGAGGTGCCGGTGATCAACATCGAGTCGGCCGACTCCCGCTTCGCCTCCGCCTATCTCAGCTTCACTTCGGATACGCTGCGCGACAACGAGATCACCGACTACCTCACCCGCGTGGTACAGCCCCGGCTCTCCTCGCTGGAGGGCGTGCAGCGCGCCGACATCCTGGGCGGCCGCGTCTTCGCCATGCGCGTATGGCTCAACCCCGCGAAGATGGCGGCGCTCAATGTCACCGCCACCCAGGTACGCCAGGCGCTCGGCGCCAACAACTACCTTTCCGCCCTGGGCCGCACCAAGGGCTCCTGGACCCAGGAGAACCTCGTGGCCAACACCGACCTGCGCTCCGTCGACGAGTTCAAGCGGCTGGTCGTGCGCCAGGAGGGCGGGGCCATCGTGCGACTGGAGGACATCTCCACCGTCGTGCTCGGTGCCGAGGACTATGAGACCGAGGTGCGCTTCTCCGGCCAGAACGCCGTGTTCATGGGCGTGTGGGTGCTGCCCAACGCCAACACCCTCGACGTGATCAAGGCCGTGCGCGAGGTGCTCCCCGATATCCAGAAGAACATGCCGTCCGGTCTCCAGGCCCATGTCGCCTACGACTCCACCGGCTACATCAACGACTCGATCAAGGAGGTGTATAGCACCCTCGCCGACACCCTGCTCATCGTCATCGTCGTCATCTACCTCTTCCTTGGTTCGTGGCGCTCGGTGCTCATCCCGGTCATCGCCATCCCGGTGTCGCTCATCGGCGCGATCTTCATCATGCAGGTCTCCGGCTTCACCATCAACCTGCTCACGCTGCTCTCGGTCGTGCTCTCGGTGGGGTTGGTGGTCGACGACGCCATTGTCGTAGTGGAAAATGTCGAGCGCCATCTGCGCGACGGCATGAAGCCCTTCGACGCCGCCATCCAGGGCGCCCGCGAGCTCATCGGGCCCGTCATCGCGATGACGGTCACCCTGGCCGCCGTGTACGCGCCCATCGGTCTCCAGGGCGGGCTCACAGGCGCGCTCTTCCGCGAGTTCGCCTTCACCCTCGCCGGGGCGGTGCTCATCTCCGGAGTGGTCGCCCTCACGCTCTCGCCGGTGATGTGCGCCAACCTGCTCTCGCACAAGGTCGAGAGCGGCCGCTTTGCCAGCATGATCGACCGGCACTTCAACGCCTTCCGCACCTACTACGGCCGTGCCCTCGACGCGCTGCTTAGGGAGCGCTGGGCAGTCTACATCGTCTGGGCTGTGCTCACCGTGCTGGTGGTGCCGCTCTTCATGTTCTCCGCCCGAGAGCTGGCCCCCAACGAGGACCAGGGGATCATCTTCGCCCAGGCCGAGGCCTCCGCCAACTCCACCCTCGACCAGACCGCCCTCTACACCCGGCAGGCCTTCAAGGACGTGATGGCAACGACGCCTGAGTACAACTACGCTTTCCAGATCACCTACGCCAGCGGCGGCATCATGGGCTTGGTCGCCAAACCCTGGAGCGAGCGCCACCGCAAGGTCTTCCAGATCCTCCCCGAGGTCACACGCAAGTACGGGCAGATCCCCGGAGTGCGCGTCAACGCGGGCCTGCCCGCAGCCCTGCCCGGCGGCGGGGGCATCTTCCCGGCCGAGATCGTGATCGCCTCCACCGCCAGCGAGCAGGAGTTGCTGGGCTTCGCCCAAACCCTCGCGATGGAGACTTTCAAGGACGGCCTGTGGCCCTTCCCCCCGATCATCGATCTCAAGATCGACCAGCCCCAGTCCCAGCTCATGATCGACCGCGACAAGGTCGCCTCGCTCGGGCTCAACCTTCAGCAGATCGGCGCCGACGTGGGCTCCATGGTGGGCGGAGGTTTTGTCAACCGCTTCAGCATCGCCGGGCGCAGTTACAAGGTGATCCCGCAGATCGAGCGCACCGGCCGCCTCAACGCCGACCAGCTCGAGGATATCTATATTTCCGGCACGGGGGGCCAGCTCATCCCGCTGAGCACTGTGGCCACTATCAAGAACACCGCCGAGCCCCGCCAGCTCGCCCGCTTCAACCAGATGAACGCCGTCACCCTGAGCTGCTTCCCCAAGGGCGATCTGGGCGGCATCCTGGAGAAGTTTGAGAAGCGCGCCCGCGAGATCCTGCCCAAGGGCTACATCGTCGACTTCAAGGGCCAGTCGCGCCAGCTCAAGGTGGAGGGCAATAAGTTCCTGCCGGCCATGGGCCTGGCAGTCATCCTGATCTTCCTGGTACTGGCGGCGCAGTTCAACAGCTTCCGCGATCCCTTCATCATCCTGCTCGGCTCGGTGCCGCTGGCCATGTTTGGCGCGCTCCTGTTCACCTTCCTCAAGATGATGAACCCGAACATCCCCTGGTGGACCGACGGCTGGACGACCTCGCTCAACATCTACTCGCAGATCGGCCTCATCACCCTGGTGGGCCTCATCGCCAAGAACGGCATCCTGATTGTGGAGTTCGCCAACAAGCAGCAGGAGCGCGGCCTCTCCAAGCTCGATGCGGTGAAGGAGGGTGCGCGCCTGCGCCTGCGAGCCGTGATGATGACCACCGCGGCCACCGTATTCGGCCACTTGCCGCTCTGCTTTGTATCCGGCCCGGGCGCCGCCGCCCGCAACAGCATCGGCCTGGTGCTCTGCACCGGCTTGACCATCGGTACCTTCTTCACGCTATTTGTCGTGCCCTGCCTGTACATGCTCCTCGCCAAGGACCACCAGGCCCAGCAGGCCAAGGTGGCCCGGCAGTTCGCCTCAGCCGAAAGCACCTCTCCCGTCCCCGCCAAGTAATCCAGCTTCCTACTACCGGACATGAAACAGTTCCGCTCCGCACTTCTCTGCCTCGCCACAGCCGCCACCCTGGCCGCCGCACCCAATCCCGACCAGCCCGTGCCCGACCGCCTCGATCTGCCCGGCGCCCTGGGCTTCGCAGTGGAGAACAACTTCACCATCCGCGGGGCCCGCGCCCAGGTGCGCCAGGCCGAGGGCTCGCTGGTCACCGCCCGCGCCGGCTACCTGCCCCATCTCGGCGTCGATGCCGGGTATACGAATGTCTCCGACAGGGCCCGCACCAGCGCCGCCAACCAGAACTGGTCCGCCACCGCCTCGGTGCAGCAGTCCTTGTATTCCGGAGGCGCGGTCTCCGGTTCGGTGCGCGCCGCCCGGGCCTCCCGCACAGCCGCCGAGCTGCAACTGCAGGCGACCATCAACAGTGTGCTGGCCGGCGTGCGCATCGATTTCTACAACGTGCTTCGCGCCCGTGAGACGATCAAGGTGCGCGAGGAGGCCATCACCCTGCTCGAGGAGGAGTTGAAGAACGCGCGCAACCGCTACGAGGCCGGTGCCGGCGCCCAGTTCGATGTGCTCCGCGCCGAGGTCGCCCTGGCCAACGGCCGCCCGCCGCTGATCACCGCGCGCAACGACCTGCGTATCGCCATCGAGGAGCTGCGCCAGATGCTCGGCTTCACCAATCGGGCCACCAACCAGCCCGGCAAGATCCCCGAGTTTCTCGGCCGCCTGGAGTATCGAGAGGACAGCTTCACCCTCGATGCCGCCCTCGACGCCGCCCGGGCCAACCGCCCCGAGCTCCAGGCCTATGCCCAGCAGCTCACCGCCGCCGAAGCCGGCGTGCGCATCGCCAGGGCCGGCTATTATCCCACCCTCGGCGCCTCCGCCGGCTGGGAGGTTTTTCGCGACCCGCTCAAGCCGAGCGTATCCGATGATCGCGACGGCTGGATCGTGGGCCTGAAGTCGACCTGGGCGATCTGGGACGGCCGCTCCACCGCCGGCAAGGTCCACACCGCCAAGGCCAAGGCCGAGCAGGCCCGCCTCTCCATGCAGGAGCAGCAGCTCAGCATCGATGTGGAGGTGCGCCGCGCCTTCGCCACCTGGCAGGAGGCCGTCGAACTGGTCACCGTTTCCAACAAGGTGGTGGAGCAGGCCAAGGAGGCGCTGCGGCTGTCGCGGGCTCGCTTCGATGTGGGCGCTGCCACCCAGCTCGATGTGCTGCAGGCGCAGAACGCCCTCACCGATGCCGGCAACAACCAGGTGCAGGCGCTCTACTCCTACAACGTCTCCGTGACCCAGTTGCGCACGGCGATGAGCCTGCCCGATCCCGACGTGAAGTGAGCCGCCCCACGCGTCGCCCCCGGGCGCGTATTGGTTTTCCGAAAAGCCCCGCCGTAGCTGGCGGGGCTTTTTGCTGGCGGGTGGGCAAGGGGGAGGGGATCGGCCGATCCCGCAAAACCGGCTGGGACGTCCCCCAACTCCTGCAATTGGGGGCGTATCCGGCTGGGGTAGTGGTGGGCTCATGGCGGAAGAAATCCGTTGCCTGCGCCGGATTTTTTGTGGAGAGGTGCGTGAGTCGCAGGCCATGTCCGCTTTAGCCTATGGTTCAATGACTTGCGGATTTTGGCCCGGCCTACTACGGAAGCCCGGCCAAGGCGGAGCTCCCGCCAGATCACGATACAAGCGATTAATAACCATTGACTTAACGGCTAGTGCGTAGGTTTTTGTGGAATTGGGTTGATTCGCTTCAAAAAAATGTAAAAAAGCCGGCGCACTATGAAATCATACTCTATCCATAGGATTGAAGTTTTCCTGAGGGGTGGCTTGCTTGCGTTATGCAGTCTTGCGATGACGGCCATGGGCCAGATCACGCAGGGGCTGCCCTATAAGAACGTAACTGTGAGCGCTCAGAGCGGAGTTGCTGTTTTCCAAGGCTCTGCGCTCTACGGAAAGCCCGGCCAACCCAACCTGCCTTACTACACGCTTACCTTCCTATTGCCGGCCAACGCCGACATGCGCAATGTTACCGTGGACGTCGAAAACGTGACCGAGCGGGAACTCACCGGAGTTTATGCCGTCACCCCGGCGGTGCCGCCGAGCACGGGCTCGTACACGGCTTGGCCGCAAGGAGTAGCCATTGTTGACGGTAAGGATATAGCAGTATACCGCAATAATGCCTTCTTTCCTGCATCCAATAAGGGTGCCGTGGTCTTTGGCCAGTTGCGCCAATATAAGCTCGTTGATGTCACCATTTCCCCGTATCGCTTCAATCCGGTTACCGGCGCGCTAAAGCAGCTTACGGGCGGCCGGGTAGTTGTGCGCGGTGTGGATGCGGTTGCGGCCAGCTTCGCGCTGCCGGCAGCGGCGACCAACAGCTTCCAGACCTCGATCATGCGTCAAGTTGGTGGCATGGTAGCCAACGCAGGAAATCTTTCGACCTATGGGCAGGCCCAAGTTCAGGCCGCGTCGGTTTCTGCTGCGGCTCCAGCAGCCGGGGCGGCTGGGCGCTATGTGATTATTACCACGAATGCCATAGCAAACGCCTCGGCCATTTTACAGGATTTCGTGGCGTCGAAAGAGGCCAAGGGGTTCACCGTTCAGGTGGCCACCGAGAGCACCTGGGGTGGCGGCACCGGGGATGCAGCAGCGGAACACATTCGCAGCTACCTGAAATCGCACTATCTCGCCGACAATATTGCCTATGTGCTTCTGATCGGAAATCCGGGAAGCACCGTTGGCGATGTGCCGATGAAGATGTGCTGGCCGAGGTCCACTTACACAGATTATCCCTACGCGGAGACGGACTATTATTACGCAGAACTGACGGGAAACTGGGATTTGAACAACAACGGCCTGTACGGGGAAGAGCGCTATGATACGGCGTTAACGGAGCCGGAAGGTGCCGATATCTATGCGGAAGTTTCGGTTGGGCGCATTCCTGTTTACAACAACAACATGCCCGTTCTCGATAAGATTCTGGCAAAGTGCATCGCCTACGAGAATGAGGGCCAGTCTGAAATCGGTTGGCGCAAAAACATGTTGCTGCCGATGGAGCCCTCGGATGCCGGCACGCCCGGATGGGAGCTTGGAGAGGCCATTAAAGACAGCATCTTGGTTCCGGCCGGTTGGAATTGTCATCGCGTGTACGATGCCATCAATGGCTACACGGGGGAGGCAAATGGCAATATTGCCTTGCTTAATCCCCAGCCGGAGACCATGCCGTGCTCCGAGTTGAATGTGACCACCGCGTGGACCAGCAAGCCGTTTGGCGCCGTGATCTGGTGGACGCATGGTTGGAGCGAAGGCGCTGTAGATATCATGACCAGCGGCAGCGTGTCGCAGTTGTCCGACGACTACCCCGTCTTTACCTTTCAGGTAAGCTGCACCAATGCCTATCCGGATAGCGACCAGAACCTCGGCTACAGCCTGTTGCGCAATGGAGCCATTGGGACGGTGGCGGCCACTCAGGTTTCCTGGTATTTCGGCTACCAAACCACCTTCCACCAGACGGCTTCCAACGCCGGTATGTCCTATGATTTCGCCAAATATCTTATTGAGGATTCCCTACCTGCGGGCGACGCACTCAACCGGGTGCGCAGCGGGGTGCCCTTTAATATTTGGATGAACTGGCTGGTGTTCAACCTGTATGGCGATCCGTCGATCGGCATCGCCTCTTCCGGCGAGGGCTTGCCGCCCAAGCAGGTTGCCTTCGCCGTGAATGCCGGCGGCAATGCCTACATGGGTTCCGATGCCGTGTTGTATGCTGCGGACAGCGGCTTTGTGAGCGGAAACGTGGCCACGACGAGTGCGCCTATTGCGAACACCGTGGATGCCCCTCTGTATCAGTCGGAACGTTGGGGCGCCTCGACCTATAGTATCCCGAATCTGCCCAGCGGCACCTACGAGATCAAATTCCGCTTCGCCGAGTCCTATTGGACCCGAGCCGGAGCCAGAAAGTTTGATGTGGTTGCCGAAGGCCAGACCTTGATCTCCCAGCTCGATATTTATGCCTCGGCCGGGGGGATGAACAAGGCCTACGATGTGACGAAAAAGGTCAATGTTACAGATGGCACCCTGAACATCAGCTTCACCAACGCCACTGCCGACCAGCCCAAGATCTGTGCCTTTGTGGTTTATAAACCACAGGGCGGCAATCTGGCTCCGGTGGCGAACGCCGGTGCGAACCAGACAACGTTCAACTACGCCCCGGTTACGCTGGATGGCACGGCATCGAGCGATCCGGATAATGGGCCGCAGCCGCTCTCGTATTCTTGGAGCCAGGTGAGCGCTCCGGTCATCGTGGAATTGAGCGGTGTCGGGAGCGCCACGCCTACCTTCACTCCATATACCGCTGGCATCTACACCTTCCGCCTCACGGTCAACGATGGACTGGCGTCGAGTTCAGCCGTTGTAACGATTACGGTCAACGAGTTGCAATACACCGTGGTTACGGCGGCAAGCCCGGCCATCGGCGGAGCGGTAAGCGGCGGCGGGGTCTTCGCCCCGGGTTCACGGACCTACCTGCAAGCCACGCCCAGTGCTGGCTATGCGTTCTCGGGTTGGACCGGTAGTATTACGGGGAGCTTGAACCCGTATCTGGCAACCGTTGGTGGTAATATGAACGTAACGGCCAACTTTGTGCCGGTCGTGTTGATCAAGGAAGTGGTTGCCGCCGCCAGTGCCTCCAGCCGCGAGAGCGACACGTATTCGGCAGCGAAGGCCATTGACGGCAGTATCACGACGCGCTGGTCCAGCACCTTCAGCGACCCGCAATGGATCGTGTTCGATCTGGGCTCGGCCAAGGCAGTCGTCGCGGTGGAGTTGGAGTGGGAGTCGGCCAACGCCAAAAACTACACCCTCGAAGGCTCCAATGATGCGACATTTGTCACCAAGACCACGCTGGCGACCAAGACCAATATGGCGACCGGGGACCACCGCATCGATCGTATCGTGGGCCTGAGCGGCTCGTACCGGTACTACCGCATGTACGGCACGGCCCGTAATACCAGCTATGGTTACTCGCTCTATGAGGCGCGTTTCTACTCCAACAGCAACCCGCTGTCTTATACGATTACCGCAAGTGCCGGAGCCCATGGCACGATTTCACCGATCGGCAATGTGAAGGTCGAGCAGGGAGCCAGGCAGACCTTCACCATGATCCCAGATAGCGGCTATAAGGTAGGGGCGGTTGTCGTCGACGGGATTCTGTATGGCGCGTTCACCTCATTCACCTTCACCAATGTCAGTGGGGATCGCACGATCGGCGTGTCCTTTGCGCCAGCTCCGAACACCTACACCTTGACTGTGGCATGCAGCCCGGCCACGGCCGGAACGGTGACAGGTGGCGGCACCTATACCGAAGGGGAGACGGCTTCGCTGTACGCGATCCCGAATCGCGGCTGGTCCTTCCATAACTGGGCGGGTGATATTTCCGGCACCAGCGATATCACCACAGTCCTGATGGACGCCAACAAAACGGTCACGGCGGTGCTGGTCCGCACCTCGTGTCTGATCACGGCCACGGCCGCGGCGAATGGCACGATCACGCCCTCCGGTGATCGCAGTGTGCTCGTGGGCAGCAGCCAGACCTATACGATCGCCGCCAACACCGGCTACGTTATCGCTGACGTGCAGTTGGATGGGGTGAGCCAAGGGGCGATCAGCACCTACACATTCGAGAATGTGCAGGAAGACCACACGCTGGTGGCCAGCTTCAAGCCGGCCGGTCTTTATGTGGCCTTGCCAGGGCGCCTCCAAGCCGAGGACTATAAGGCGGGCGGGGAGGGCGTGGGCTACCATGATCTTTCCGCTGGGAATCTGGGCGGGGCCTACAAACAAGACTATGTTGATATCGAGAACTGCACCGATGCCGGCAGTGGCTATAATGTGGGCTGGATCCAAGCCGGTGAGTGGCTCGCGTATGATGTGAATGTACAAACAACGGGCCTGTACAACCTGACCGCACGGGTGGCCTCCGGCGCCGCGGGAACGAAGAGCTTGAGCGTGACCGTCGATGGAGCCACCGTGGCCACCTTGACGTTCACCGATGCTTCCGGCTGGCAGAGCTGGACGGATGTGTCTTTGCCGAACATCGCCCTGAGCGCCGGCAGCCACGAGCTGAGGATCGTCATGAATAGTGGCGCCTTCAATCTCAACTATCTGGAGGTTGCAGCTGGTGGTGGCAATCTGCTCGCCAATGGCGATTTCTCCAATGGCTTGACCGGATGGCTCACGTCCATCGGTGCCGGGGCGTCCGCGTCGATCACCCCCGACAGCGGTGCGGCCAAGATCGCGGTTACGGCGGCCGGTGCCAACCCCTGGGATATTCAGATCTACCAAGGGATCAGCCTGACGGCGAACCGCACCTATACGCTGGAGTTTGATATCAAGGCCAGTGCGACCCCGAAGAGCTTCAAGGTGGTGGTGGAGCACGATGGTGCCCCGTATACCAAATACCATGAGCAGCAGTATTCGGTGACGGCAGCGGCGGGCGTTTATCAGCACTATGTGATCACGTTCACGCCCAGCGCCGGCGATGCGCAGGCCAAGCTAGGCTTCCACTTCGGCTCGTTCAATACGAACGCTGTGTGGATGGATAACGTTGTTCTGAAGTAAGCCTCCGGGCGCTTGTTCGAGTTCGTGACCCCGCTGGCCTTCGAGCCGGCGGGGTCATTTTTTTTGATGGGTCTTTCGATATTCCTGCTGGTGGAGGAGGTGAAGGAGGCGCTGCGGCTGTGGCGGCGTGTTTCGCCGTACTCGCTGCGGCTGTCGCGGGCTCGCTTTGATGTGGGCGCTGCCACCCAGCTCGATGTGCTGCAGGC
>CAJCBL010000032.1 GCA_903960515.1 uncultured Verrucomicrobiota bacterium | reverse complement strand
TCAGTGCTGCCCGATTCTTCTCCGTCATTTCGGCGCAACCCCAGAATCAGGAGGTAACGCTCCCGCATGATCTCCCAGGCCCGGTCGTGGGCTTGTTGGGGCGTCAGCCCCTGCTGGATCAGATGACGGCGGAGGGTGTCCATTTCCGCCTCCGTCTGCTCCTCCGCTTCCAGCAACAGCTCGTGCAAGCGGCCCGTCGCTGCCAATTCCGCGACCATTTTCGGGCAGAATGCCCGCCAGTGTTGCTCGGCCAGGCAGCCCACTGGTCACCGACAGCCGGTACCCCGGCGAGGTGTGCTCGCCCCGACGCGCACAGCCTTGCGGCACTACGTCGGCCCTTGGGAGCGGGGTCCCTGCCGGCGGCCACCACCACTTGCCTACGTCCCTTCGCTCTACGGTCGTTACCCGCTTCCGCGCTACTACGGACGCTCTAACCCCGACCGGCCCTTGCGTCGTCGCCAGCCGTGGTTCCCTGATTCACGGCTCGCTGACTTCCCACCATGCGGTCTCCAACCATCGGCGGTGCTCTGCCGGACGCGTTCCACTCCCTCAACGCCGACAGCACTATTTTGTTCGTAGCTCTCGCCGTTTGCCTAGCAGGCTCGCCAGAACCGCCGACCGAATCGAGTTCACGTTGTGGCGGTACGACCGCCAGGGCGTTACGGCCTGGTCGTTCTCTTCCCGAGGCTCTCCACCCGGGGGTATCGCCCCGAGGCAGTTTCGTTTGGATACTGGCCTGAGAGCGTGTATCTAAACTCGGCGAGGGGTTTTGGTGAGGCGCTTGAGCATGAGGGAAATCATGGCCAAGTAAATAAAACCCTCGCTGTGATCGGGCCGCTGCTCGTAGTGCCGGGCCAGGCGGCGGCGCTTGACCAACCAGGCGCGGGTGCGCTCGACGATCCAGCGCTTGGGCCGCACCCCAAAGCCGCCCACTCCTTCCAAGCGCCGGAGGATCTCCAAAACCAAGGGCCGTTGCGGGAACAAACTGGCCCCCCACTCGAGGCGGGCCTGGGCGTAATAGCCGGAATCAGCCCACACCTTTTGCAGACGGTGGCAGAAGCCCAGAGAACGTTCCAGCAGGAGGCGGGCACCGTCGCGGTCCTGGGTGGAGGCGGGCGTCACCAACACGCCCAGGAGCAAGCCCAGCGTAGCCACAAGCACAGGGCGCTTCACTCCTTCGATCTTCTTGCCGGCAGCAATACCGCGGCGGCAGGCCGGCTCGGAGGTCTTGCTGGTCTGGCGGTCCAGAATGGCGGCGCTGGGCTGGGGATCGCGTTGGGCTGGCTGGCGCACCTGCGCGCGCAAGGCCAAGTTGATCTGTTCCCACAGGCCAGCGCGGGACCACCGGCGGAAGTAGCCATAGACGGTGGACCAGGGGCCATATTCCTTGGGCAGCAGGCGCCAGGCACACCCGGCTTGGAGGAGATAGAAAATGCCGTTGCGGAGGTGGCGCAGGTCGACCGCGCGGGGGCGTCCGCGTGTGCTGGGCGCGGGAAGGCAGGGTTGCAAGAGAAGCCACGGAGCGTCGCTCAGATCCGTCGGATA
>CAJCBL010000031.1 GCA_903960515.1 uncultured Verrucomicrobiota bacterium | reverse complement strand
CGGCCGTGAAGCCAAACGGTCGGAGGCGGGGCACAGGCGGAATGCCCACCAGCCCGCAGTGGGGGGCCGGGCGCACCGCCACAAGCCGCCCAAGACAAGCCCATCGTCCCCAGTCTTTACTGGAGCACCTGGAACACCCGGAGGAAAACATTTCCGGAACACTGCCCCGCCGGGGCAGTCCGAGCGGGAGCGCGCAGGCCCGTGCAGCGCGCGTTTGGGGTAGAATTCAGGAAGTTATGGCGGGCCGCCGAGGGGTTGGCGGCCCGCCTTTTTTTCGCCCGAAATCGTCCTGCTACCAGTAGTCGGATTCACCCGGGCCAGCAGCGCGACCGCCCGCTATCCCCACCATCAATCCCGAGGCCTGATGGTCAACGGCGCCTCCGCCGCCCTCTGCGCGCCCGCCCGCTATCCCCACCAACAACCCGAGGCCGGGGCGGCTTCCGGCAGGCCCGCATTTGGCAACCGCGCTGGTGCCGGACGCAAAAGTCCCCAGGTAGAAGACGCCGAATACCAGTCCATCGCCCTTGAGGCCCACCTCCAGTCACGCCCGCGCTCGACATCCAACTCCAACTTTTCCTTGCCTCAGCCGTGACCATTCGGTCGAAAGCCCAGAGCAGCGCACCGGTTGGCAGGGAGCGCGCCTCCGGTATCCGCCGTCCACTTCAACCTAAACCTTGAAGTTCAACCGCTCCTCCGGCCCGCCGCGCAGGAGCCTGCCACCACCGAGGGCCGGCTCAAGTGACTGGTTACGGCTCAGGCCGACGCCTTCGCGGCTTGGGCGTAGGCGGCGATAGCTCCATCGAACGAACCGTTCGAGAAGAACACCACCACGCGCGGCCGGCCCTGTGCGGGCAGCGTCGCCTGCTGGAGCGCGGAGAGCAGATCGGAGTTCTTGGAGAAATAGCGCCCCTGCACATTGGCCGTCGCCAGATGCTGCACCACCGCCTCGGAATCGAAGCGCTCGCCCTCCGCAAGCTTTTCGGCCCGGTTCACCGCCCCGAGGTAGACCTCGTCGGCCTCGGCCAGCGCACGGCTGAACCCACCCTGCAGCACCTTTGTGCGTGCGGTGTTGCTGCGCGGCTCGAATACCGCCGTGAGCGTGTGTCCGGGAAAGCGGGCACGCAGCGAGGTGAGCGTCTCGTGCAGCGCCGTAGGATGGTGTCCGAAGTCCTCAATCACGGTGAGCGCAGGCGAGGAGTGCAGGACTTCCTGGCGACGCTTTACCCCGCGGAAGCGCGCAAACGCGCTGAGGTCGAGCTTGGTCGGGTCCTGCGGATGGAGCAGCAGAGCGACGGCGGTGGCGGCCATCGCGGCATTGCGGGCGTTGAAAAGGCCGGGCAGCGACCAGGCGATGCGCGCCCATTCCCGCCCGCCCCAAGTGAGGACAAAGGAGGTGCCGGCGGGCGTCTCGACAAAGTCGCGCAGCACCACGTCGTTGCCCGGTTCGAGGCCCACGCGCACGACCTGTGTCCACGGCATGGAGCCAAGGGCGCGCAGGTTGAGATCGTCGCCATTAAGCACCACATGCCCGCTGCGAGGCACGATGCGCACGAGGTGCGAGAAGGTGCGCTGGATGTCCACCAGGTCGCGGAAGATGTCGGCGTGGTCGAACTCCAGGTTGTTGAGTACGGCGATGCGCGGTGCGTAGTGGATGAACTTGCTACGCTTGTCGAAGAACGCGCTGTCGTACTCGTCGCCCTCGATGACAAAGGGCCCGTCGGCGGCCCCCAGGTGGGTGCCGGTGGGCGGATCGAGCGGCACGCCGCCGATCAGCCAGCCCGGATCCGCCGCCGCCTCGCGCAAGAGGAAGGCGGCGAGGGCTGTGGTAGTGGTTTTCCCATGCGTACCGCAGACGACGATGTTGCGCCGGGTGCGCAGCACCTGCTCGTGCAGCAGGCCCGGCAGGGAAGTGAAGAGAATGGCCCGGGTGTCGAGCAGCCACTCCACCTCGGGATTGCCGCGCGACATGGCGTTGCCGATCACCACCAGGTCCGGCGCCAGTTTGCGGAGACGTTCGGGGTCGTACCCCTCGTGGATCGCGATGCCGGCCTCGGCCAGCACTGTGCTCATCGGCGGATACACGCCGGTGTCGGCGCCGCTCACCTCATGGCCGGCCTGCCGCAGCAGAAGGGCGGCGTTGCCCATGGCCGTGCCGCAAATCCCCATAAAGTAGATCTTCAATTTGCACCCAACCTTTCCGAGCCGCTGCCAGCTACAAGTTTCGCACCGGCCGGGCCGCCCGACATCCGGCGATCCGGCGCCTCATCGACCACCTGGCGGCAAAAGCGGTATTGATGAAGTAGTATGAATTTGCCCGCCGCAAGGCACAGCCCGCAGGCGGTTTGATTCGAAGGGTCACCGGTCCAGATCATTGGTGAGCCAAGCTGAATCAAATTCCACAATCCGTGAAGCGCCTTCTGCCTGTCGCCATGAAGAGTGCTGCGATTTCGGACCTGCCGCCCCTTCAGGCACCCAGGAAATGCGAGCCATCACCGAACGGCTCGCCCCTCCCCACTCAGAGTGGTGTGAGCTGGGAGCGGGAATTCGTGGGGGGCAGTCGGCCGGTGATGATGATCGCGAAGTATACCTTCTCGAATTCGCGCCCCGCAGGCTTCTTCCTCGCTCGCTACCATTCGGCGGGCGGGCTTCGTTCCACCTCGAATGCTAGACCTCACGGAAATGCCCCGGCCGCCTGCGCGGGATTGCCTTGATGGGCAACCTACATATCCATCTCCTTAGTCCTCATAAACCGCACTGAAAGCCTATAATTCCGGGGCCGAACACAGCATTTTCGAAATCTGGCGGTTCACATAGTCCTGGGGAATTCGCTCCTGCTCCAAGCGCCTATCCAAGGATGCGATGATCTTAAACAGCTCGGCCTCTTCAGGTCTCAAGTAGGGCAGGAACTGCTCCGCCGGATTGCGACTGTGAACCCCGGCTACCCTGAAGCCAGCAAACTGCTCCCAAGTGCCCGCATCCATCATCAAGCTCTCTGCGTGCCCGAATTCCCGCCTGAGCACGGCCAGGATTTCAAAGCCATGCTCGTCGAGGTCTCCCCAATATAGAATCCGCTTCGCCTTCAAAAATGGCGCGCGGCGCAGGCGGCTCACGGCATAGCCGTGTCCCTGAAGTGCGATCGTCTTCGCCGCAGGCGGCAAAGTGAGGAAGTTGGTCCGATTCTCGGTTATGATTACCGTGTGGGCCGGCAGCTCATCCAGATGTTTGAGGTCATTTAGCCCGACCGTGAATTGCCGGAATCGCCACGCAGGCAGCAATTCGTCATCGAGCAGCCGACATTCGATCAACGCATCCGGCGTCTTCAGCCCGAGCCGCTCCTCGAAGGTCTCCTCGCCTTCCCTCCACGAAAGAGGAGCCACCACCCGGATCAGCCTTTCCAACAAGACGCAGTTGTCTTCGATAAACTTGGTAGGCACCGCCACCGGCAGCTCCCGAATATAGCGGTCGGGGAACGGCTGCGCCCGGAAAAACTCCAATACCTTAACCACTTGTTGCCAATACTCTTGTGATCCGTCCCGCAACACTCGCCACAGCCCAGGGATCTGTGCGCGCACCCCAGGGAAAGCCGTCACCAGTGTTTCGGCCCCCAGGCGTATGGTGCTCAGTTCGGAACATTTTCCGACATAACCTACAAAGTCCTCCTCTGTGGCTATAGTAATGGCGTCCGGGATTCGGTTCCGCCCATACTTCAGCGTATTGATCTCCATCCACTCTACAGTGAGCCCATGTCCGAGTTGCTCGCGACTCTCCGCCGTTAGCGTCGCGATATCCCGCAAGATCGAGTCGCGGGCGTCCGTCGTCTTGATCCGGGCGTAGCGCAGCTTGACCGGGAAGGGATTCTCTCCGCGCAATAGTGCCTCGACCACCTCAGGATATTTATTGGCCGCCTGCTTTCTTAGTGCCTCCGCGTCGATCATGGCTCGTTGCGCAGCTCCTTATACTCCTTCACCGTGAGCGTGCGCACCGAGGAGTTCGCGCCGCGCTTGGTCACGATATGGTAGCGCTCGACATATTTTTGCACCAGGTGGATTTTGGCATCCAGGGGCTGAATGACGAGCAATTGCAGATGGAACTCCTTGAAGAGCTCCAAAAGATATTCCGAGAACTCGTCGTCCGTCTTGCTGAACATCTCATCCACCGCCACCAAGCGGAAGGTCTCGGTATGTTTATTGTCCACCGAAATCCCATATTGATAGGCAATCGACGTTGCAAGGATGGTCGAGGCCAGGCGGTTCTTCTCCCCTCCCGACTTGCCCGAAGCCCCCGAATAGCTCTGTTTGTGGGTGTCATCCGCGCGGAAGCTCTCCTCCGCACGAAAGTTGAACCAGTTGCGCACATCGACCACTCGGCCGGTCCATTCGGGATTCTCGTCGAGCTTGTTCAGCAGGTGCTCGATCCGGTGATATCGCTCCTTCAACGCCTCCCTCTCGGTTCCCGCGTTGAGCGAGTCCTGAAGAGCGTTGCGCATATAATTTCGAAATTCCTTCACCGCGGCCTCGTCGGTGCGATTGGGTACCAACTGAATATACGTCTTGTCGCGCCGATCAAATTCGATCTTCCGCAACTGTTGGTTCAGTTCCTGGATCTTTACCTCGATACGTTTGGCGTGCCGAACCAGCAACTCGTCAAACACCGATACATCGTCGGTGACCGTCGAATGCAGCAGGGTTTCAAAACGGTGCTGATTTTTCGGCAAGTCCTCCTTGATCAACTGATTCCGCACGCCCTCGAAGGGAGCATGGATGGACGCGTTGTAGCCCGGCACCGCATAGTCTCCCGCGAGTCGATCCCTGAATTCGATGTTCTCCGCGAACGCGACGAACTGCTCCATACGCCGCTTTATGCGCTGCGTACGCTCGCCAAAGCTCTCATTGGTGACAGCCCGCTTTCGCTTGATCGCCTCACCGGCGTCGGTTCTTGCATCGGACAATTTGGCGAGGTCGGTCAAGGGGAAAGCCAGCGAGGCAGTGATAGCCGGATACTGTGCTCTGAAATCAGCGAACTTGGAATCCTGGGCAGCCACTTGATCCACGGACTTGATCACCTCCTCCATCTTCATTTTGGCTGCGACATTGCCCTTGGTCTTGTCCTCCAATACCGCCGCCTCTCCGATCAGGCGTTTCTCCTCTGCCTGGGCCTCCTTCAGTGCGAGTTCAGTTGCGGTTTTCTCCTTGGCCAATTGTTTCAACGTGTCCGACCCCGTCTTGAGCTTGGTCTGCTCGACTTCAAGATCTGCGATTTCCTTCGCTATGATCTGCCAATCTATATCTGTGTAGGAAGCGTAGAACATGGCGAGTTTATCGCCCGCATTGATTCGCCGAGTGAGCAGGGCCTGCTCCTCTTCGAGTTCGCCGATCTCCTTTCTGATAGTCAGTAATCGGGATTCCAACCCCTTCAACTCCGCGCCTATAGCGACGAGCTTCTCGCGATTGTTCCACCCCAGCACGAAGTTCGATGCATCGCCAAGGGCGCTTCGATCGTCCTTTCTGCGCTCTGTGCCTTTATGCTTGATGAGGCCCATCAGTGTGAGCGCGTTGGAAGCTTCACGAAACCCCGGTCCGGTGTCGGGGCAGCAGAGGTGATCAAAGCGGTGGCTGATCTCCACCTCCAGCCAGTGCCCCAGCTCACCGAGCCCTGCCTTCAACTCCACTTTGCGTGCGACCGCGCTCTCATCCAAGTGGGGATTCACAGCGCCAATCTGCTCCGGCACTGCGTGATATACTACGAGCCCCTTCTGGCGATGGGAGTGAACAAAGCCGTCCACCCGTTCCCGCAAATCCCGACGAACTACCATACATAGGGCAAAACTATGCATCAGCCGCTCGATCGCCCCAGTCCACTGGTTGTCGGTAGATTTCACCTGAACCAACTCGCCAACAAACGGCAGATCCTCGGGCTTCAAGCGAAGCTCATCCAGTAAATAGGCCCGGGCCCGCAGGCAGTGCTCGGGAATATTGCTCGTGCGCTCAAGCAACGATTTCTGTTCTTTCTCCAACTCGTTGCGCTTTGTCGAAACATGGTCCTCCTCTACGACCCGGTTGCGTACATCCACCTTGTCGATCCGCTCCACCCTCCCCTTCAAGACCGGGGCTTCCTGCCCGCACTGGTAGAGGAGCTGTCCGTGGGTGGTCGCATCGAATACCTGCTGGCCGGGACTCCAACATTCACGCTGCACATCGAAAGCCGCGCGTTTCTTCTTACGCTCCTCACGCAGCGTGCTATTCAACGCCACAGCCCTCTCTATTTCTTTCAACCGTCTCCCCTCATCGCTTCTTTCCAACGACTCTTCGATGGACTTCACCTTCCCGTGGAGCAACCCGATGCTTGTTGTCACTGCCATCCGCCTCGTGTCCAGCGTGCTCCGCTGAATCGCCTGTTGCTCAGCAAGTTCCTTGCGCAGTTCCAGCTCCCGCTCCGCAAAATAGGGCACAAGCACCTGCTCGCGAAAATGGAGGTCGTCCAGGTCCCGCTGCAATACGACCAGCACTTCATGGTCATTATTGATGAGGTTCAGGGCATCGAGCTGCTTTGTCGCCAATTCAATGCGCCGATTGGTCTCGCGAAGCTCTGTGAAGTTCTTCCGCAGGCCCTGGAGTTTCTCCAATGCTCCGCCATCATCGAGCATGTGCTCCCGGATAAATGAAGTGAGATCTCCGATGTCCTTGATGCAAATAGCCTGGTTGAATATCGCCATCGGCGTCTTGTCCTTCGGCATGCAGAGCATGTCGTGGAACTTTTCCGAATATGCGGTGAAGGAATCGAGACAGGAAAAGCCACGGTCCTTGAGGATACGCCTTATCGTGGAGGGCGCCTCAAGGTAGTTGAAGTCCCCCTCGATTGAGAGCCTCCGCGGCTCGGCAATGAAGAGCTTGTCCACCTTGTTGGCCGTGTTGATCCATAGCACCTGCGCCAGCGTCACCCACGAGTTCATTCCCTCGTTGTTGAAGGTGGCGAGCAGCACCGAGTAACTTCCGGCGTCTTTGCGCAGATACTGCTTGCGCCCCTCTCCAATGCTCTCGTCGTGCTTCTCCGAATAGGCACCCAGCACATAGTCGCGCTCGTTGCGCTCGCTCTTCTTCTGGGTTTGGCCTGCTTGGTTGTAGTTTCTGCGCGTATTGGGTACGAGCAGCGTGAGCAGGGCATCGGCAAGCGTCGACTTGCCGGTGCCATTTCCGCCCGTGAGGATTGCAGTGCGGCCCTCGGGGCGCACCACGAAGGGCTTTCCATGGAAGGTGCCCCAATTCAACACACCCAACTCGTGCAGGCGGAAACCCGCAGTGTCCGCGTCGGGGAAAAATTCAAGTACTGCTTGATCCGTTGGCATCGGTAGTGGTGGGCGCGGTTTCGGTCTTGAGTTCTCCCGCCAGGCGGGTGCGGATTTCGGCGATCAATCCCGCCGGCAGTTTGGCCTTTATGATCGGCTCCACCCGGTATATTGCATCGCTGCGATTCTTCATCGGAAAAATCAGGTTCAAAATATCGAAGCGACGCAGCAATGATTGCACGCTGTCGTAGAGCTTCTTCTCGTTGTTCGACTCCGGGAAATAGGGGCGTAGCATCTCGGTGATGTCGCTGAGATCGAGGTAGAGCGCAGTCTCCGCATCCGGGCATTGCTCATGGCGAAGAAGGCGCTCACGCAGGAGCAGCAGGAAAACCGTTTGGTGGTAACTGAGCTGGGTGCGCCGGAGGATGCGGGGGATCGGAGCCACCCCATCCGGAGTCCACGCCTCTTCGCTCTCCTCGGGCTTTTGCCGGAGGTAGGCATACCCGCCCGACTCATCCACCACTACCTCCAACCCCATATCAGCATAGTGCGTGCGCACCCGCTCCACCTCCGCCTTGAGCATGAGCCAATGATCGGAATCATTCTCATATATTGGGCCGGTGGCCAACCGGGCAAGGACGTGACGATAATCAATTTTGGCACTCATGCGCGCTGGAATATGATGCGGTTCATGGTGGCGAAGCGCGGTTGCTTGGGGCGGTTAAGATCGATCTCCTCCTGCTCTTGCTCGTCGATGAGGTGGTGCGCGTTCTCGGCCGCCACGCAGAGGTAGCCGACCAGATCCACCGCCCCGTCTTCCAATGGATATTGGGCCAACACCTGCTTGAGCGCGACCTGCTCGCGTGTCTCAAGCAGCCCAATAATCTTCCTTCTATACCCTTCAAGGTCGAGCGGCTTTCCGATCTTCCGGAGTGCGCTCTTCACATCGTCAGTGTCGTCCTCACCCTCGGTCTGCACGGGACTAAAGCGGCTCGTATCCTTCTTTTCGTGGAAACCAACCTCCATGAGGTTGGCCCAGGCGATGCCCTCATCGACTTGTATAAACGTCCCCTCTTCATCCGCGATGGGCGGATTGTCCCGCAAGGCCAGTGCCCGCTGCTTGATCTCCGCAATCCACTCCATGAGCAGGTGCGAGTCCTGGGATACAGACTCCTCCACCACGCGGCGAAGCTGGCCTGCAATCTTCTGATAACTCTCTTGCACAACCGTCACCTGAAGAAGGAGGCGCTCCATCAAAGTCACGAAAACGCGATCTCCCAGTCCGGCCTGCGCGGCCAGTTTGGCTACATCATCAATCGCGCGGGCCAGGGCCTCCCGGCTCTCCATCGAGCGGATCAGCGCGCGGAAGCCATAGTAGCTCTTCCCCTGCTCGGAGTTGCGCAGGGAGTCGTCGGCATCAAGCGCGTGGGCGACTATATCTCCCTTGGAGCGTCCGCGTTCGAGGTATATTTCATGAATCTCGGAGGCCTGTTCCTTGAAACGATCTTCGATGGAGCGGAAATCCGCCAAGAAGGCCTCAACCATTTGTTCGAGGTCGATAAGCCGATCCTTGACCTGGGTTGGCTCGAGGGTTTTCACCCTGCCCGTGGCCCGGACGTCCATGATTTCGGCATCAATTATCTCCCGCTGGGCGAGCAGGGTGCGCAGCCTCGCCTGCGGATCCTCCTTGGTCTGCTGGGCGAGCATCTGCATCTCGCTAAATATCCGGCTGAACCGGGACTCGGTAGTTGTATGCGCGAGCTTCTCTCCTGTCATGAGCTCGTGCAGCCACTGGAGCGCCTTCTCGCTGTGGCGCGTGAGCTGATAGACAAAGCATTGCTGCTCCTCATCGAAACGCTTCCGTATATAGCAATAGCCATCGCTGCACCAGAGGTTCAGATAGCTCTTGGCCCTGTTTTCAGCCGGCATCTCACCATCGGGCACCACGTGCTCGGCCAAATGCCTGTCGAGTAGCAACTCCAGCTCCTCCTCCGCGATGGAGTGCTGATTGCGCTCCTTGAACGCCTCATGGAAAAACCCCAGCACCAGCGGAGCATTCTTTGCGCACAGCAAACGCAATATGAGCGAGGCTTGGTACAGGCTGTCAATTGCGGTGGGCATAGCGAACCGAGGTGAAGAATGGGGCTACGTTGAAACGGATTGCAGAAATGGGATTACGGTGCGGGACAAAAATCGACAGTGGTTTCTACCTGCGGCCACGCCAAAGGCAAGCTAGTCGTGGGCAGGTGCGGAGCGATTTCAGGTGACGAGCGTGTGCGCGGTTCGATCCAGTGACCTCTAAGGGATTTCGCGGTGGATAGTCTTCGCGTGCAAGCACGCTCACGGGATCGACATTGGTCTGATCTTGAACGCCACCCGGAATTACTCGCGCTTCGGCGGCACCTTGTTACGAACGCGGCTACCACAAGCGGGCGGTTGAGCTTGCGTTCCAGGCGGCCATTGCCTTCAAATCGCCGGCAGCATTTTCCGCGCGGCCCCTCCGCCCACTTCAGGAGGGGACAACATCACATCTCCGCACCGCTTAATTTTCGGGCTCAATATGGCTGACCACGCCACTACGGAACACCTCTCCCTCTCGGCCTTTATCGCCCCACTCAGGAGCGCGGTCAATTCTGTAGCTCAACCAAAATGGGTCGCCGCAGAGATAGCGGAGGTACGTGGCGATACGCACGCATTTGTCTCCCTGATCGAAACCGGTGCCAATGGCGAATTGGTTGCCAAATTGAGTGCAAAGATCTGGGCCGATCGCAAGGCGCTGCTCTATTCCCGTTTTACCGAAGCAACTGGCGGTGAGACCTTGCGCAAAGGACTCAAAATCCTGGTCCAAATCCGCCCCTCCCTGCATCCACTATTTGGCTTACAGGCCTCCATTGAGGACATCGATCCGACTTTCACCCTCGGCGCGGCCGCGAGAAAGCTCATCGAACTCAGGAAGCGCCTCATAGAAGAAGGCTCATATGAACGGCAGCGCCTGCTGCCTCCCCCTACCGACTTCACCAGCGTAGCCATCATCGCCCCTGGGGATGCCGCCGGGGCTGGCGATTTCCGCAGCCATGCGGACCCGCTCGAAAAGGCGGGGCTATGCCGCTTCCGCTATTTGACGGCCCTATTTCAAGGCGAGCGCGCATCGTCCGAAATAGTCGGCGCGTTGCGAACGGTCTATCGCGAAAATACCGCCACTCCTTTCGATGCCGTGATCATTCTCAGGGGCGGCGGTAGCCAAGCCGACCTCGCGTGGCTCAATGATTACGCCATTGCCGATGCGGTTTCGAAGATGAAAATCCCCGTCTTGGTCGCCGTAGGGCACGAGCGCGATAAGGGTATACTCGACGAGATCGCCGGCATGAGTTTCCACACTCCATCCAAGGCCATCGGCTACATATACGACTGCATCAAACAAGGTGCCCAGGCTGCACAGACCGCCTTTGATTTCATCCTTTCCGGAGCCGACAACACCCGGAAATCGTTTTCGCAGGAACTCGAACATGCCCATGACTCTATTCGCACCGCGGCACGCCACCTACTGAGCAAGGCGGCCGAGACAACCGCCAACAACCACCGCTCTATCACTGCCGACACCAGGCACGTCGTCGAACTCGCCTTGGCCAGCCTGGAACGGGATATCCCCCTGCTCAAGGACTGTTCGCTCGCCCGGATCGAAGCCTCGCAAAAAGCTATCGACTCCGACGTATATGCGGTTCGTTCAGGTGCAGACAGCGCCGCCACGAGAGTCGGCGACCGCATCAGAGATTCGCTGCAAACCATTCACAGCAACGCCACGAAAGACGTGGCCGTGGCCACAATTTCGATCGAGGACCATAGGCTTTTGATTCGCGATGGCTCCTACCGCGATTGCGCCCGAGCAGGCAAGGATGTCGCGGATGTCGCAGCCCGTATACGCGAAGCTTCGCTCAATGATATAGACAAAGCCGCAACCGCTGCAACCGGCCGGCTTGAACTCATCAGGGATCGTTCGGTTCTCGCCACCAGAACCATGGGCACCCACCTCACCGCTTCGGCCGAATATGTACTGGGGCTGGGTCCTGAAAAGACGCTGCAGCGCGGTTTTGTGATCGCGCGCAATCGCGACGGGAAGCCGGCAACACGGAAGAATCAACTTGGCACAGGGGCGCACATCCAACTTCAATTTGCCGACGGCAACGTTGGCGCAACCATAGAATAGGCGAGGCAAACATCATCATGTCGACAGAAACATTCAAGAGCCACTACGACAACCTGCGGACGATCGCGGAAGTGATGCGCACGCAAGGTGAGCCGGATATCGATCAACTCATCCCCCAGGTGGATAGCGCGCTGAAATCATATAAGATCTGCAAAGAGCGCCTGGATGCCGTGAAGCTGATGTTGGCTGATCGCTTCGGCCCCGAAGCCTAAGCCCACTTGGCTTTCAATAAAGCCTTGTCGAGCGCAAGCACGCGCCAACTCGGGCGCGCAATTCGTTTCATCTCGGACGCCACTCGGAATCGGGCGCACGCACGCCCTTACACTTGAATAGTCACGGCTCAGCTTAGGCTGCGCCCCGGACGTTCGACCTTCCCACGCAACTGGCCGCAAGCGGCATCGATGCCCTCGCCTCGAGGCCGGCGGAAATGCGCCACCACTCCCCGCCCCCGCAACTCCACCAGAAACTCCTCGATGCCCGCCATCTCCGGCGGGCGATAGTCGAAGCCCGATAGGCCGGGGCCGGTCGGGTTGTAGCGCAACAAATTCACATGCATCCGCCGCCCCTCCAGCACATCCGCGAGGGCTCGGGCCTGGGCGAGCGAGTCGTTCACCCCGGCGAGCAGGCAATATTGGATCGTCGTGATCCGCCCCGTGGCAGCCTGGTGGGCATCGGCAGCGGCCAGAATCTCCGCCACCGCGTGGCGCCGGCCCGCCGGCAAAATGCGGGCGCGAGTGGCATCGTCGGGGGCGTGCAAGGACACCGCCAGGCTCACACCCAGGCCGCTCGCCGTCAGTGCCTGGATCCCCGGCACAAGGCCCACGGTGGATACCGTGATCTGCTTGCGCCCGAGGGCCCCTAGGTCGTTGGCCGCGATCCGGCATGCTGCGGCCACCACGTTGTCGAGGTTGAGCAGCGGCTCCCCCATGCCCATGAACACGAGGGTCTGCAGCTTGCGCCCGGCAGCCTTCGCCTCGCGCCGCAGCGCGAAAAACTGGTCCACGATCTCGCCGGAGCAGAGGTTGCGCGCAAAACCGCCCTGCGCCGTGGCACAGAAGTCGCAGCCCATCGCGCAACCGACTTGGGAGGACACACAGCCCGCCGCCCGCTCCCCCTGCCAGTCGGGCATCAACACCGACTCGACGGTGCGCCCGTCCTCGAAACGTAACAACAGCTTGGCCGTGCCGTCGTCGGCCACCTGGCGTACGGCGATCTGGGCGGGGGCCACCCGGCACTCCGCCTCGATGCGCCCCCGCAGAGCGCGCGGCAACTCGAACTCGCCCCAGGCCACCGCGCCGTCGCCGGCGTAGAAGCTGCGCAGGATTTGCCGCGCATGCACCGGCCTCCCGCCCCACGCTTCGACGCGGGCGGTGAAATCTTCGAGGGAAAGATCGGACAGGCTCAGCACAGGAGACACCAACGCAGCCTTCCGCCGCTTTGCCAAGCCCGCGCCGGGCAACTTCCCCGCTTTCGAACCCGAATATCGGGGCGTTGCAGCGGGGGGGTAACGGGCGTCCGAGCACGCGGGCGTGCCGCCTTGTATCCGCCTCTCGGGTTCCACCTCCCGCCCCTGCCCTTCCCCCGTCCCGCCTTCCGCCTTCCGCCTTTCAGCCTTCAGCCTTCAGCCTTCCCCAACGCGCCGGGATAAACCCACAAAAAAGCCCCACGGCTAAAAGCCGTGGGGCGAAAACAGGGAAAGTCGGAGCTCTTACTTCGCGGTGTTAACGCGCTTGAACTTCGAGGTAAACTTCTCGATACGTCCGGCGATGTCTAGCATGCGCTTCTCGCCGGTGTAGGCGGGATGCGAATCCGAGGTCACGTCGCGGAGCACGAGGTTGTATTCGACACCATCGATGGTCTCCTTGCGCAGGGACTTCATCGTGGACTTGGTGAGGAACTTGTGCCCGGTGGAAACGTCCACAAAGCAGACGTTGTTTAGGGTGGGATGGCCTTCAGGTTTCACGGCGGAAAAATGGGTTTGATCAACCTTGACGTGCCTTGTAGCGCGGCTCGGTCTTGTTGATGACGTAGAGACGACCGCGGCGGCGAACCACCTGGCAGGCAGGGTGACGCTTCTTCGCGGACTTCAGGGACGAGACAACTTTCATAAGAAGCTGCCGAGGACACCGGACACCTCAGGACCTGTCAACCCCTGTTTTCCACAGATTTCATCCACGCCCTCCAGTTTGCTGCCCCACAACAAACGCCCACCGTGCCGGCACGTTTACCCCACCCCATCCACTGCCCCACCCCATGCACTCCAAACCCGGCCCCTATGAAAACGTACCAATCCCTCCCGGTCCTCTCACCAGTGATACTGCTGGTGGCCTCCACGGCCTTCGGCCAACTCCAGGAACCCGCCGCTGATCGACTCACCAACTACCTCAACTGGTTCGCCCCGCTCAATCCGGCCTCAGGGCAGGTTGCCCCCGGCCAGGAGTCCCCCACTCCTCACGACATCGACAACACCGAACGGGCCTGGAGCAACTGGGTGCCCAACCTGGCCCCCACCAACCTTCCCGGCCCTATCGTGGGCATCACAGACGGACTCTTCTGCGAGGTGGTCTTCCTCGGTGAGACTGGCGACTGCTGGGGCCAGTTCGGATACACCAACAACGGCACCGACCACCTGTTGAGCGGCTCCAGCGCCGACCGCCAGTTTGGCAGCTTCGCCCTGCCCTTGCCCACCGAACGCGATGCGTTCGACTTCTTCGTGGAGCGCACCGAAGCCGGCAGCACCGAGCGCTACTACGCATTCACCCACTCGCTCAACTCCCCCGGCGCCTCACCGGGCGACGGCTACTGGGGCACTCTGGCCCCGCTCGCCAGCGTGGGCGGTGCCAGCGACCTGCCCTTCGCCGTGCTCTCCTTCGAGCACCAAGACCCCCGATACAGGGAGGCCGCCGACCCCGCCCTCTTCGTCTTCGCCGTGAGGGCGGGCGCGTACTGGAACGACGCCCCCGTCCCCGAGCCCGCCACCTACGGGCTTGGCGCGGCCCTGGCCTTGCTGGCCCTGATCGCCAGCCGCCGGCTGCGCTCCACGTAGAGGGCCCCGCGCTCTTGCCTCCGCGCCGGCGGGCACGCTATCACCAGGCCCATGCCCGCCGTCGCCGAACTCGTCGCCCACTGCCACCAGCGCCTAGGCCTGCCCGGCTTCCCGGATTTCCCCGGCTCCTTTAACGGTCTCCAGATCGAAAATACCGGCAGCGTCACCCGCCTGGGCGCGGCGGTCGACGCCGGTCTCCACACCTTCCGCACCGCCGCCGCCGCCGGGGTCGATTTCCTCATTGTCCACCACGGGCTGTTCTGGGATGGCGCCAAACCCGTGGTCGGCGCGCAGCGCGAGCGCCTGCAGGTAGCCTTCGCCGCCAACCTCGCCGTGTATTCCGCCCATCTGCCGCTCGACGCCCACCCCGAACTCGGCAACAACGCCCAACTCGCCCGTGCTCTGGGCCTGGCCCCAGTGCGCGGATTCCTCCCGTATCAGGGCCGCGACATCGGCCTGGTGGCCTCCGCACCGGCCGACCGCGCCACTCTGCGCGCCCGGCTTGAGGCGCAGTTTCCCGGAGGAGTCACCGCCATCGAATTCGGCCCTGAGCGCCCGAGCGAGGTCGCGCTCCTCACCGGCAGCGGCATGAGCGCGATGGATTCCCTCGCCCCGGCCGGCCTCGATACCTTCGTCACCGGAGAGATCAAACAGTCGGTCTTCAACCGGGCCCAGGAGGAGCGCCTCAACATCTATCTGTGCGGCCACTACGCCACCGAGACCTTCGGGGTGCAGGCCCTCGCCGCCGAGCTCTCCCAACGCTTCGGCCTGCCCTGGGTTTTCCTGCACAGCGCTTGTCCCCTGTGAGGCTCGCGGGCTGCATTCGAGGGCCAGACCCGGCCCCCACAGTCCCTCCATCCATCACCGCCTTGCGTCCGCGCCTCCGCCTCTTCACTACTCCAGCAACGCCATGAAAAAGCTCGCGATCCTCAACGGCCCCAACCTCGACCGCCTCGGCAAACGCGAACCCGAGGTCTATGGCCGCGCCACCCTCGCCGACCTCGAGCGCGACCTGCGAGCGGCCTTCCAGGGCCGGCCCGTCGAGCTGGAGTTCTTCCAAAGCAACCACGAGGGGGCGCTCATCGACCGCATCGCCAGCCTTGCCGACCGCCAATTCTCGGGTTTCGCAATCAACCCCGGCGGCCTCACCCATACCAGCGTGGCCCTGCGCGACTCCATCGCCGGCTCCGGTCTGCCCGCCATCGAGGTGCACATCTCCAACGTCCACGCACGCGAGGAGTTCCGCCACAAGTCCGTCACCGCCGGGGCCTGCCTGGGCGTGATCGCCGGCCTGGGTCTGCCCGGCTACCGCGCCGCGCTGGAGTTCCTCGCCTCCCGTCCCTGATCGACCGTGACGCAGCCCGCCCCCGATCGCATTCCAGGGCCCCAGCCTTCGACAGCGGCCGGGCCGTGGTTCGTGTGCCACACCAAGCCCCGCTGCGAGAAGAAGTTCGCCGCTTTGCTCGCGCGCGAATCCTGCGAGCACAGCCTGCCGCTCATCGCCACCGAACGCCGCTACGGGGCCCGAGTGCGCCGCTACACCAAGCCGCTCTTCACCGGCTATGTCTTTGCGCAGATCGCTCCCGCCCGCCGCTCCTGTATCTACCACCAGGATCTGCTCGTACGGGTGATTCCCGTACCCGACGAGGTGATCTTCCTTCGCCAGCTCGGCGCCGTGCAGGCGCTGGCCTGCTCCGGTCTGGAGGCCTCACTGCATCCATTGCTTAGGCACGGCACGCGGGTGCGCGTCGTCAGCGGCCCGCTCAAGGGGGTGGAGGGCATGGTCGAGAATCCGCAAAGCCCCAAGGGCGTGGTCATCTCCATGGACGTGCTCCAGCAGGGAGTGCTGGTGGCCGTGCCCCTGGCCGACCTGAAGATTCTTGCAGGCTGATTCTGCGCGGCCGGCAGATGCGGCGCCGGCCAGCGGGCGCGGACTGGGGCGATGCGCTGCTCTCCGCCGGGATGGTGCGTGCTTGCGGACGTTTGAGGGCGCAGATCGCGCACAAGCACTTTGCTGTTACACCGGACTCCAAGCGGCTAGCACACAGCGCGGCCGCGCCCCGCATCGGAGGCTCTGGGCTCAGGCGCCCACCGCCACTCGCCGCTTGTTCTCGAATCCGAAAAGCTCCTTCACCACGCCCCAGGCCCGCCGCAGGCCCACGTTGGTGATCGCGTCGATGCCGCAGGCGCGGGCAAACGCCTCCTCGTGGCCCTCATACCGCGGCGGCAACAGGATGATCGTGCGCTCTCGCCCCTCGATGGTGGCCTCGATCGTGGGGAAGAACATCCCACGCCCCACCGCCAGCGGCGCCTCGGGCAGCTCCACCTGCCGCTCCGCCAGCACCAGCCACGGCCGGTAGCGGAACCGCAGCCGGCCCTCCGGCGTACGCGCCAGCCGCCCGTAGGTGCGCAGCGGCGTGTTTGCGATTCCATGACCCGCGAAAACCAGGTTCTCCTTCACGTCGGGCACGAAGCGGGACCGCCTGAAGGTGAAGAAATCCCAGCAGAAGATCGAACCGTAGGTGGTGAGGCGGAAGGCCCAGCCGGCCAGGAAATAGGATACGACGATCACCACCACCGAGCAGGCCACCCCCAACCAAGGATTGATGTGCGGGGTTACCACCAGCAATCCCAGTACGCTCAAGCGCAGCGATTTCAGGGCGGCATCCACCGCGCCCCACGGGCTGAGCAGGATGAGCACGTTGATCGCGTGTGCGGTGATCCACACCAGCAGGAAGGCGGCTACCGCGAAGGGGGCGAGCAGCACGTTGAGCACCGGCTGCAGGTCGATCGCCCCGAGGTGGATCATCGCCAGCCCGGTGGTATGCGCCAATTCCGCTCCGGCCCCGCCCGTGCCGTGGCCCAGCACGCTGGTGAGCGTATCGAGGGTGAAGGGGATCACCGCGCCCGCAGCCACCAGCCCGCTGAGCTTGTTCTCCATCGTCTCGGCCACATCCAGCGGCTTCTTCCAGCCAGGAGGCAGGGCCGCACCGGCGCCATCCTTCACCGCCACCGCTCCCACGATCAGTAAGCCGGTTATCCAATACATCGGCTGCGCGTACCAGGGCAGCGCCGCCTTCTGCTCGGGAGTGTCGGCCTGCATCCACTTGTAGGCGCCAAGCGCGCTCACCCCCAGCATCGGCGAGAGCGCGATGCCGGTGATCTGCGAGAGCGTCGACGCCAACTGGGTACCCAGCGCCGCACTGTCACCACCACGGGAGGGCGACTGCGCGGCAGTTTTCGACGCCGCCATCAGCGGCCCCACGACAAGCGCCATCACCAAGGCGATACAGGTCCAACGCGTGGCAGATTTCATCGCCGCCGAAACTAGCGCCCGCGCCGGCCTTGGAAAGCCCGGTCTTCGTGCCCGCCCAGCGATTTCCGCCCTCTCAGCCCCCTCGTGCCCAGCGCCCCGCCGCCGCACACCACACACAAGCTGCATCCAGAGCCCCCCTCTGGCCCGAAATGCGCTTTCCCAAGCGCCTCCGCCCTCCCACACTGCCGCCCACTACCACTCATGACCGCGCCTACCTATGTCATCGGGCACCGCAACCCCGACTCCGACGCCATCTGCTCGGCCATCGCCTACGCCAACTACAAGGTCCGCCGCGGCGACCTCGGCTGCGTGCCCGCCCGCTGCGGCAACTCCAACGCCCGCATCGACGCCATCCTCGCCCGCTTCGGGCAACCCCTGCCCCTCTACCTGAGCGATGTCACCCCGCGCCTGCGCGACATCATGACCAGTGAGGTCTTCAAGGTCGGCCCTCAGGCCACCTGCGCCGAAGCCCTCGAACTCATCGACCAGCACGACATCCGCACCCTGCCTGTCACCGCCCCGGACAACCACCTGCTGGGCACTCTTTCCATCTTCCAGCTCGGCGGCTTCTTCCTCCCACACATGAAGGAGGTGCGCCAGATGCGCCGGGTAAACGGCACCCTCTCCTCCATCGCCCGCTCCCTGAAGGCCCACGTGCTCCACCTGCGCGACGGCGACTCCGCGGAGGAGCTCTACGTGCGCATCGGTGCCATGGATATCCGCTCCTTCGGCCGCTACACCCAGAGCGACAACATCCCCTGGGAGCAGACCATCATCATCGTGGGCGACCGCTGGGACATCCAGCAGAAGTCCATCCAGAACGGGGTGCGCCTGCTGGTCATCTCCGGCAACCTACCCGTCGACGAAGAGGTCGTGCTTCTCGCCCGCGAGAAGGGAGTGAGCCTGCTCGTGAGCCCGCTAGATTCCGCCACCACCTCCTGGGTCATCCGCGCGGCCTCCTCCATCGAGGAGTTGATCGACACCAAACCGGCCACCTTCGACCCCGACACCCGAGTCACCGAAGCCCGCCGCAAGGTAGCGGCCCTCTCCGGCGCCGCCTACCCCGTAGTCGACGACGACCACCACCTGCTTGGCATCTTTTCCAAGACCGACCTCATCAAGCCCTGCCAGACCCGCCTCATTCTCGTCGATCACAACGAACTCACCCAGGCCGTGCCTGGTGCCGCCGAGGTTAATATTGTCGAGATCATCGACCACCACCGTCTGGGGGCCCCGGCCACCACCCAGCCCATCCTCTTCATCAACGAGCCCGTGGGGTCCACCTGCACCATCGTCGCCAACCTCTTCCGGCGCGACAACATCACCCCCACCGCCGAAATCGCCGGGCTGCTCATGTCCGGGCTCATCTCCGACACTCTCCATCTCAACAGCCCCACCACCACCGAGAAGGACTACGAGACTCTCGCCTGGCTGGTGCCCCTTGCCGGTATCCAGAGCGCAGCTCTCGCAGAACTCATCTTCAGCTCCGGCTCGGTCATCCTCGCCCAGCCCCCCGAGAAGGTCATCACCTCCGACAACAAGATATATGAGGAGGATGGGCTGCGCTTCTCCGTATCCCAGGTCGAGGAGCTGGGCTTTGGCAACTTCCGCACCCATGTCGAAGCCCTCGCCCAAGCCCTCGAGAAGATGCGCGACGCCGAAAGCCTGTTCTTCTCCTGCCTCTTCGTCACCGACATCAACACTCAGAACTCCCTCCTGCTGGTGAAGGGCGACCGCGACTTCATCTCCCACATATCCTATCCGCACGCCGACCGCGAGGACACCTTCGAACTGCAAGCGATCGTCAGCCGCAAAAAGCAGCTCATCCCCTACCTGGCCAGCGCCCTGCATGGCGCCAAACAAGCCGGATTGATAGCACCGGCCAAGCAGTAACCATCTACTTGCACGCGGAGGCGCTCTGTTTGGTCTTTTATTGAGCGCGGCGGAGTGCCGCCCCGGTGCTCCGCTCACGCAGACCTTAAACAGCAGCAGTGCAGAGCGAGTAGACTGCCTGCGGCCGGACACAAGGCAGGTGAGTAGTGAATATCCTTCCGATCTCCGGCTTCCTACCTCGAATCCACCCATCGATCAGGTCGAACCTTGCACTCTCACTGCATCTCTCGCGATTTCACCACGGGGTAACGCAGCCGATAGACAAAGACCTTGCACTTTCCACCGCCCAGCACCCGCCCCCCACCGCCCAAGCGTGAGCCGCGCCGCGTGCGGTCTCTCGTTCCGCACTGCTGCACGAGAGCGGAGGCACCCGGCGCCACTTCCGCTTTCGTCCCAAGCTACGTTGCCTTGGCCGCGATCAGTCCCGACGCCGACCGCTGGGCCACCCCAACTGGATTGATCCTGCTTGGCGTAGCGCTCGTTGTCGCCGTTTGGTTCTACCGGCGACTCGCCCTGCGCATCAAGCGCTCCGAGCGCGATTTCCACGCCCTGCTCGAAGCCGCGCCCTTTGCCATCGCCGTCACCCGCCGGCACAGCGGCGAACTGCTCTTCGCCAACCGCTGCGCCATCGCTCTGCTCGACCTCAGCGCGACCGACTACCAGTCCCAACGCCTTCCCTACGCCGACGCGAACCACCGCCGCCAACTTCAGGACCCGGATCGAGCCGGCGGTGCTCGCGAGGTAGAGATCGACCTGCTCACCAGTGCCGGCCGTCGCTTTCCCGTGCTCGCCGCTGCCGCCCCGATCACCTTCCACGGCCTTGAGTCGACCATCGGCACCTTCCACGACATTTCGAAGCTCAAGGAGGCCGAGTTGAAGGTCCGCGCCAGCGAGGCGCGCCTGCGTGCCGTATTCGAGGCGGCCCCCGACGGCATCGTGATCCTCGCCCCCGATGGCACCATCCGCCAAGCTTCGGAATCCTGCGCCAATCTCACCGGCAACTACGATATCTCCAGCTCCGTAGGGCGCTCGATCCTCGATTTCCTGCCAGAAAACCAGCGCCCCCAGGCCCGCGAAGCGCTCGCCATGCTTCTCGCCGAGCAACCCAGGGACCAACTCGCCTATCACATCGTCCGAGCCGACGGCACCCAGGTGTGGATCGAGCCGCGCGGCATGGCAGTACTTGATCCTACCTCCGGCCAACCTACCATCGTGCTCGTGTTGCGCGACGTCACCCAGCGCAAGAAGGCGGAGGAAGCACTCGCCGCGCACACCGCCGAACTCCAACAGGCGCTGAACCAGATCGCCCACCTCAAAAACGAAATCCTTCGCGTTTGCGCCTGGACCAAGCAGGTCAACATCGATGGCCAGTGGATTCCCATCGACATGTACCTCGCGAAACACCTGGGCCTGCGCTTGACGCATGGCATCTCCGAAGCGGGGCTGGCTCTCCTGGAAAAACAGCAGGCCGATCCGCCCAAGCCCCGCAGTTAGCAAGGGCTCCGGGCGCTCTCTCAGTGGGGCCGGTACCGGTCCGCTTGGGGCGCGACCTCGGCATTGTCGGGAAATTCACGGGGATTTGCTCTTGCTGGCCAACGAAGGGCCCGCCAGATTGCGCACAAGGATGTCTACGCAGGAATTCTACATCCGCGGCGAGAACGACACCGACGCACGCGGGCCATTTACCCAGGACCAGCTCGCCTCCCTCGTGGAAGCGCAACAGGTCGACGGCACCACGCTCTATTACGACGCGTCGCTGGAGCAATGGGTGCCCATCAGCTCCAACGAGGGCCTCTTGGCCTTCCTCTTCCCCGAGAAGCGCCGCCTCAAGGTGCGCCCCAAGGACAACATCGAGTCCCTCAACGTCGAGGAGGCGGGCGACGCCCCCATCCGAGTAGAGGATATGCTCGCCGCCGCCGAGGGCCGCACCTCCGAGACCTCCGGCAAGGGCGATCCCAAGTTCGCCGCCGAACGCGTGGCCGGCGCTGCCCGCCACCTGCTCATCCTCACTCTTTTGCTGAGCATCTTCGCGATGTTCTGCGTAGGCACCAATCTCGAGACTCTCTACGCTCTCGATTTCGTAGGCCTGTGCACGGACCCCTTCATGGTGCTGGGCATGATCGACATCTTTTTCGTGATCGTGCTCTTCCTGGGGGCTACCACCTTCTATCCGATGGTGCGTTTCAGGGCGCTCTTCGCAGTAGGCTTCCTGGGGTTCACTTATTTTCTCAGTGGCGACTACCAGATGATGTTCGCTGTGGGTGCTGGCACACTCGGAGCCTATTTTATGACCCTGTCCGTCTCTTGGACCCCGCTGATTCCCTCCGCGCTGCTGGGTCTTGGAGGTATGGCGGCCTTGGCGTACTACCGGGTCTTCGTCTAAGCCTGAGCTCTGCGGCCGCCCTGCCCCATGCCCGTACGGCTTAGCCGCATTCTTCGCTGGTGGACCGCCGTCTACACCCAGCGGATCTGGCAGGCGGCGATCGACGATGATCGCAGCCTGCGGGGCCGCTGTTTCGCCGTCCTGCGCATCCTCTCGATCACGATTACGGGGTTGCAAGAGATCAAACTCTTCAGCCGCGCTGCAGCGCTCAGCTACAGTTCGTTGTTGGGCATCGGTCCGCTCATCGCCATCGGCGTGATGGTCGCCGGCACCATCCTCCAGAACTCCGACACCTCTGCGGTAGTCGAGAAGCTCACGGAGGCGCTGCACTTCATCGCCCCGCAGCTCGACCAGCTTGAGCAATCGGTGTCCACCGGCGACGCCGTGCGCGTGGGCGTGAACCAGTCGCTCTCCGAGCTGCTTAACAACTTCATTTCCGGCAGCCGCTCGGGCGCGCTGGGCATCGCCGGGGCGCTGATGCTGGTGGTGATCGTCATCCAGTTGTTCATTTCGGTGGAGGAGTCCTTCAACTCCATCTGGGGGGCGCGCCGCGGCCGCTCGTTGTTTCTGCGCATCGTGGTGTACTGGACTTTGGTCACCCTCGGGGCCGTACTCACACTGGCAGCGCTCTCCCTGCTCTCGGCCGCCACGATTTCGGCGCTCTTCGCCAACGTCCCCTGGGGTGCCGAGCTCCACGCCGCCCTTCGGCTCGCCGGCCCCCTGATCGCCTTCGGGCTGCTGGTGGTGCTGCTCACCTGTTTTTACCGTTTTATCCCCAACGCCAACGTCCGCTGGCTGCCATGCCTGGTGGGGGCCGTAGTGGTTGTCGTACTGCTCTTTGCAAACAACTATCTTGCCTTCATCTATTTCAAAAGCGTGCTGCGCGCCGACCACCTCTTTGGCAAATTGAGCATCCTGCCCGTGCTCATGGCGGGATTCTACATCTTCTGGTTCTTCGTCCTGCTCGGCGGCCAGATCACCTACGCCGTACAGAATGTCCATTACCGCTCCAGCCGTATCGCCTGGGACGATCTCAACCAACACAGCCGCGAGACTCTCTCCCTGCTCGTGCTGGTGCTCATCGCACGCCGCTTTCGGCATTGCTTGGATCCCTTCACCGCCACCGAGCTCAGCAGCGCCGTTCGAGTGCCCACCCAGATCATCAATGAGTCGCTTAACCGCCTCATCGATCTGCACCTGATCTCCACCACGCCGCCCACGACCAACGAATCCTCGCTCGATTACCATTTCCAGCCCTCGCGGCCCCTGAATCGCATCACCCTGCGCGAATTCCGCGACTCCTTCGATCAACTCGGCTCCTCTCCCTCCGGCGAACGCCTTGATGGGGTCGATCCCGTCCTGCGCCATTTTCACGAAAGACTCACCCGCTCCTATGCCGAGGCCTTCGGCACCCGCACCCTCGATGAACTCCTCGAGGAATTCCCCGTCGATGCCCCCGAGCCCAATTGATTCCTGCCATTCCAAGCTCGGCGCGTTGTCGCCGGTTTCGCAGGTTGACACACCCTCTCCCCATTCTACGGTTAGCCCTTTTCCTGCCCCATGATTTCCTGGATCCAAACCACGTTCGAGAAGCACACCAAGGTCTTCCTCGCCTTCCTATTGTTTGCCATCACCGTCCCGTTCGTATTCACGATCGGCGCGGCCCCCGGCATCGGCAAGGGCGACCGCCGCGCTCAGGCGCGTGAGTTTTTCGGGTACAATCTGAGCAATCAGCACGATGCCCGCCGCATCTCCTTCGATGCCCAGATCAGCCTCCTGCTGCGCGTAGGCTACATGCCCCAGGTAAGTGGCCGCCAGATGCAGGACTACGCCTTCCAGCGCGCCGCCAGCCTCGCCCTTGCCGAACGCTACCACCTGCCGCTCCCCACCGCCGCTCAGCGCACGAAGTTCCTTACCGGCCTGCGCATGTTCCAGGATCAGCAGGGCCAGTTCGACGCTTCCGCCTACAACCGCTTCCGCGACCAACTCAAGAACAACCCCGAGATGAGCGAGTCCGACGTTGGGCGCGTCGTAGATGACGAATGCCGCATCCAGCGCATCGGCGAGCTCCTCGGTGGCCCGGGCTACGTTGCCCCCGTTGAAGTTGCCAGCCAGCTCAACATGGCCTCCACGCAGTGGACTCTGCGCGTGGCCCAGTTCGACCTCTTCACCTACGCCCCCAGCATCCACCCCTCCGACGAAGCACTCGCCAAACACCTCGAGGACAATGCCGCCAAGTTCGAGGTCCCCGAGCGCATCATTCTCGACTACGTCACCTTCAAGGCAGCCGACTTCGCCGCCGCCGATCCGCTCACCGAGGAGGAAGTGAACGCCTACTTCGAGGCCAACAAGGACCGCTTCGCCACCCCGTCCTCCGAGGCTGGCAAGCCTGCCACTCCGGCCGTGCTCGCCACCGCCCGTCCCCGCGTGGAAGCCGCCATGCGCGCCGAACTCGCCAGCCGCCGCGTGGCCAAGGCCTCCTCCGACTTCGCTTACGAACTCTTCGACAAGAAACTCGCCAAGGGAGCCCCCGCCATCGACGCCCTCGTAGCCAAATTCCACGGCCAGCGCGCCACAGCCCCGCTTTTCACCCGCAACGGCCCCCCCGCCGGCCTGCCTTGGACCAAGCAGATCGTCGACGAAGCCTTCCGCCTCGACGACACCCGCTTCTTCTCCGATCCGCTTCCCTTGGGCGACGATCAGATCGTGCTGCTCTGGCATGAGACCCTTCCCAAGTTCAAGCCCGAGCTCAAGGAAACCCGCGATCAGGTGCTCGCCGACTACACCGACTCCGAGAAGAGCCGCATTCTCATGCAGAGCGCCCCGGAATGGAAGTCCACCCTTGCGGCAAAACTCGCCGCTGGCGTGAAACTCGACGATGCCATCGCATCCCTGCAGGGCGCCCCGAAGGCCGAAGTGAAATCCTTCGGTCCCTTCACCCGCCGCCAGCCCCCCGAAGGCGTCTCGCCCATCGTTATCGGTGCTCTGGATCGTCTCGATGCCGGAGCGTTGTCCGATCTCCTCCGCGACGAGACAAAGGCCTACTTTGTGCAGGTCGTAGAGCGCAAAGCTCCTGTCCTCGACACCACCTCGGCCGAATATCGCCAGATCAGCACTGCGGTATCCGCCGGGGCCGCAAACGCCTCCCGCTCGCTGGCTCTCGGAGAGCTGGTCGACGCCGAACTGCAGCGCAGCGCCCCACCGGCGCAGTGATTCTTCTCTGGCGGGCCACATGGCCCGCCTTTTTTTTGCCCATCTTCGCCGCCCAGCCATCAGTGATCGTAGCAACGGGCGCTTCCTTCACGATCTCAGGGCCAGATCGCACTGTTTCCAGGAAACTCACACCCTAAGTCCCGCGTCTACCGCTCGACCGACCCACCTTCCGCCATGCACTGCGACTCCCGCCTTACCTCCCTGCTTACCTCAGCCCTCCTGCTCGCCGCCCTGCCGGCCACCACCGCCTTCGCTGCCGGCTCCACCGCTGCTCCCGAGTCGTCTCCCCCGTCTCCGGCCGGAGAAGATCCCGCTCCGCTCACCCTGGCCGGCTGCGTGCAGCGCGCCCTGCTGCGCAATTTCGATATCGAGCTTGGCCATTTCGATACAGCCAACTCCCGCGAAGCTGTCACCATAGCCAGCGCCGCCTTCGATCCCTCCCTGCGCGCCTCCTCCAGCCGTTCCGGCACCCGCGTAGACGGCGCCCCCTCCGCCTCCTCCACCTGGGCAAACCGTATCGGAGTGTCCCAGCACATCGCCACCGGTGCCGATGTGAGCGTAAGCACCTCCCTGGACCGCAGCGGGAACCGCCTCAGCTCCCCCTACAACCCCGCCTACGATTCCGACGTCAGCCTCACCCTTTCCCAGCCCCTGCTCAAGGGCGCGGGCCTCGCCTACAACCGCTCCGCCATCGCCCGCGCCCGACTGGGGGTAGACCGCACCAGCCTGCTCTACCGCAGCACCATGATGGACACGGTACGCGACACCGAAGTAGCCTACTACCAGCTCCATTTCGCCCGCCAGCAACTCTCCGTGCGCCGCCAGTCTCTCGCCGCCGCCCGACTGCTGTATGAAGAGAACAAGACCAAGCGCGACACCGGCGTGCTCACCGATCTTGAGGTGCTCACCGCCGAAGTCGGCGTTGCCACCCAGCAGCGCAACGTACTGCTGGCCGAGCAGGAGCTCCATGACCGCGAAGACGGCCTTCGCTCGATCATTGGCCAGTTCGAACTCGACAGCCCCCTGGGCGGCACCGGGTTTTCCCTCCCCGAAGTCGAGCCGCTAGACGTGGCCCGCACCTTCGAACGCGCCAAAACCGCCCAACCCGAATACCTCGCCTCGAAGACCACCATCGACCAGCTTCAAATCGATGCCGACAGCGCCCGCCGCAACCGCCTGCCCGAGCTTAATCTGGCAACTACCCTCGGCTACAATGCCGAGCGCGCCCATCCGGGCTCCGCACTCGAGAATCTCCCCGGCAGCGACGGCTACAACTGGCAAGTAGGCGTGGAGCTCGTGTACCCGATTGGTTCCCGCGGCGATCGCGCCCGTCTGGCCCAGGCGGTAAACACTCTCGGCCGAGCGCGGCTGCAATTGCACCAGCTTGAGCAGAACATTCTCGTGCAGACCCGCAGCTCAGTGCGTGCGGTAGTGACCAATCGGGAGGCAGTTCAGGTCTCCGCGCTCGCCAGTCATTTGGGCGTGAAGCAGTACGACTTGGAGAAAGCCCGCTTCGATGCCGGCCTCAGCACCGCCCGGCGTGTGCTCGATGCCCAGACCGATCTGGACACCGCGCGCGTCAACGAAATCTCGTCACAAGTGGCCCTCCTCACCTCGCTCGCCCAGCTCCGTCGCCTGGAAGGCCGCACGCTTGAGAGTTACGCCATCGACGCTCCTCCCCCTCGCTGAGCTTCTTCGCTCCCCCCCCACCATGAATGCCGACATGGATGGCCACCTCCACCACCAATGCGTCCAGCGCGCACTGGAGCTCGGCCGCGGCACCGATCCATCTGCTTTGGCGGAGCTTATCGGGCTCCTTGCCATGCCTTCCGCTGAGATTCGGCGACTCGCCGCCTCAGCCATCGGCAAACTGGCCGGTTTTGGAGCCGACGCTCCTGCCGCAGTGGCCGCTCTTGCCCCGGTGGCCCTCCGCGATGTCCACCCGCAGGTCCAGCAGTACGCTCTAAAGTCCCTCAAGTGCTACGGTGTCGCCGCCCGCGAGCATCTCCATGATCTCGACGATCTGGCGGCGAACGATACCGCGAAAGACTACATCCGCCGCGGCGCAGCCTCTGCCGCCGAGGCGATACGCGAAGCCCTCCGCCTGGCCGAAGCCGGTGCCTTGCACCGCTGCACCCGCTGCGGACGCGAGGTCACTCCTGAGGAACACGCGCGCAGCACCCAAGCCTTCCAGCGCACCTTTTGCGACCGCTGTTTCGATGAGGTCTTCCTCGATCGGCGCAACTTCGATACCAAAGTAGAGTTGCACAAGACCATCGTCGCAAAAGCTGGCACGCTTGTGCAGTCCGGCGGAGAGCGGCTCATTGCCGACTGGCTCGCTGCTCACCAAATCGCCTATCGCTACGACGAACGTTTCCGCATTCTTTCCGGGTACGCGATCCGGCCCGATTTCTACCTCCCCGAGCTCGATCTTTATATCGAGTACTGGGGTATGGACACCGCCGAGTACAAGATCGGCATGCTCAAGAAGCAGCAACTCTACCAGCAGGAGGGCAAGCGGTTGATCTCGGTCTATCCCGCCGACAAATCCCGCCTCGACATCGTGCTCCGCGAGAAGTTTTCGCACTTCGGTTACTCGATTCGCCCTCCGCACCCAGGGTAAGCGAGTCAGCCGGGCATCCCCCGGCGTCGGCGAGCGCAAGCGAGTCAGCCGCGCCCTCCGGCGTCGGCGAGCGTAAGCGAGTCAGCCAGCGCCCTCCGGCGTCGGCGAGCGCAAGCGAGTCAGCCGGTCATCCCAAGCGCCCAGGCCCCATTCTCTCACCATCTGCGCGGGGCCCCGCTCACGGCCCAGTCGCGGGCGTAGCTGGCTCGCGTTCATCGAACAGCTCGCCCGCCTGCCCTATCCGGATTACCCGATGCAGGGTCGGCAACTGCGTGCGAAACCAGGTGCGCTGCTTTTTCACCAAGGCCCGGGTGTTACGCACGATCTCACCTTCGAGGGCCACCAAGGGCTTCTTTCCGTCGAGCAGCACGAGTACTTCGCGATAGCCGATAGCCCCTGCCGCACTCGCATTCTCGCGCAAGCCGAGCGTGTCGAGCCGGCGTACCTCATCCACCAGCCCGGCGGCCAACATCGCCCGCACCCGCTGCACGATCCGCCGCTCCAGCTCGGCCGGTTCGGAGTCCAGCCGAGTGAGCCGCAGCTCGAAATCGGCGAAAGCCGAAGGTTTCTCCCGAAATGCCGCCGCCAGATCCACCAAGGTTCGCCCCGTAGCCCGGCAGCGCTCCAAGGCGCGCACCACCCGCCGCGGATTCTGCGTATCTAAAGTCCCCAGCCCGTCCGGATTGAGCGTGCGCAACTCCGCCACCAGCGCCTCCAGTCCCTCCCCTACCAGCCGCGCCTCGATCTGCTCGCGCAGCGCCGGGTCGACCTCGATCTCATCCGACATCGGCGCAAAAAAGCTCCGCAAATAGAATCCGCTCCCGCCCACCACCAGCACCGCCCGCCCGCGCCGCCGGATATCGTCCACAGCCGCGCGTGCCGCCGCCACATAGCGTTGCACATCGTAGCGTTCACGTGGTTCCACCATGTCGATGAGATGATGGGGCACCCGCGCCCGCTCTGCGGCGGTCGGTTTCGCAGTGCCGATGTCCATGCCGCGATAGACCAGCAATGAATCGCACGACACGATCTCGGCGTCGTGTTGCTCGGCCCAGTCGAGAGCGCGCGCAGTCTTGCCCGAAGCCGTAAGGCCGGTGAGCACATGGAGGATGGGGCGCGCTGTCATCGGAGTTCTCCTCCAGCCTCATTCCCGGCCCGCCGAAGACAAATCCGAAACAGGAGAAGGGGAAACAGGCCCAGCAAGGCGGAGGGGGAGTTGAAAGGGCCCTAGGCCCGCTCCTCCCGCTACCCGCTACTCCCCGCCGCATTCCGCATTCCGAGCTCCTCATTCCGCACTCCGCAATCCGCATTCCGCATTTAGCACATTCGCCTCGCATCGCCTCCTGCCTGCAGCAACCTCCCCTTGTAAACGCATGCCCAGGTTCTGTTTCATCTTCAATCCCCACTCCGGCCTTAATCGCAAGCGCCCGGCCTTCATCCGCCGGGTGCGCGATTGGATCGCAGCCGAGCGCCTCGATGCCGAGTTTTGCGCAACTGAGCGCCCCCACCATGCCACCGACCTCGCCCGCAGCGCCGTAGCCCGCGGCTGCGAGCGCATCATCGCCATCGGAGGCGACGGCACGCTTAACGAAGTGGCTTGCGGAGTAGTCCACTCGCCCGCCGCCCTCGGACTCATCCCCTGCGGCTCGGGTAACGGCTTGGGCCGCCATCTGGGCGTGCATGGCTCGCTCACCCTCGCCTTGCGCATCGCCCGCGACGGCCGTGTGCGCGAGATCGACACCGGCTTGGCTGCCGGCCACCGCTTTTTCAACGCCACCGGTGTGGGCTTCGACGCCGAGATTGCCCGCCGCTTCAACAATCTCCCCAGCCGAGGCTTCCGCACCTACCTTTCCACCGGCTGGAATGCCTATTTCAACTACCGCCCGGAGACCTACGCCATCCGCACTGCCGACGGCCACGAAACCGTGCGTACCGCCTTCGTGGTCGCCGTGGCGAACTCCGACCAATACGGCAATAACGCCCGCATCGCCCCCGGCGCGCAGGTAGACGACGGCCGGCTCGATCTCACCGCCATTCCCCCGATGGGGCTGGCCCGCTCGGCCCTGCTTGTGGCCCGGATGTTCGGCGGCGATCTGCGCCGCCAGCGCGGGGTGTTCTCCGCGCAGGGCGAAGCCTTCACGATCGTCCGGTCCACCGCTGGGGTGATCCATGTCGACGGCGAGACACGCCACGCCGGCCCCGAGATCGAGATCCGCATCGAGCCCCGCAGTCTCCGCTTCCTGGTGCCGGCGTAAGACTGGTTCATCTCAGTCATCTTCCTCGTTCCCTTCTGTGAACTGCTCTTTTTAGGCCATCGCCTTGAGGTGGCCTCCGCATTCCGCCCCCATTCCCGCATTGCACGCGCCGGGCACCGTGTTTGTTTCACCGCCGCCATGTCGAAGCTCGATTCCCTGCGCTCGGCCCTCGCCCATTCTCCCGATAACGTGCCCTTGCTCGTACTTTTCGGCCAAGCCGCACTGGAAGAATTCTCCGCCGATGAAGCCCGCGGCGCCTTCGAGCGCGCCCTCGCTCTCGACCTCAAGCATTCCGAAGCCGCTCTCGGTCTCGCGCGCTCCCTTCACCTGCAGGGCAAGGCCTCCGAGGCCATCCTGCGGGTCGAGGCGCTCGTAAGTGCGAATCCCCGCTTCGCCGAGGCTCACCGCTGGCTCGCTCGCTGGCTGCTCGACGATGGCAATGCCTCTGCCGCTCGCGCCTCCTACGAGCGCGCCCTCGCAGTCGAGCCTACGCTGCGCGATCCCGCCTTCGATCAGGCACTCTCCGCCGCCGAAAGCTCCCCGGGCGCAAAAAAAGTGCCCATCACCTCCACCGGCAGCGCCCCGGCCACCGCCCCCACCGAAGCCGAGGCCGGCGACCTCGAGCGCGTGGCCGAATACGAACTACCCACAGAGGTCGAGCGCCCGTCGCTGACCTTTGCGGACGTAGGAGGCATGGATGAGGTGAAGGAACAGGTGCGGATGAAGATCCTCTTCCCGCTGCAGCAGCCCGATCTCTTCAAGGCCTACGGCAAAAAGGCCGGCGGCGGCGTGCTGCTCTACGGCCCGCCCGGCTGCGGCAAGACTCTCATCAGCCGCGCGGTCGCTGGCGAGATCAAGGCGAAGTTCCTCTCCGTGGGTATCCACCAGGTGATCGAGATGTGGCTGGGCAACTCCGAGAAAAACTTGCACGGGCTTTTCGAGTACGCCCGCCGCAACGCTCCGGCCGTGCTCTTCTTCGACGAGGTCGACGCCCTCGCCGCCAACCGCGCCGATCTGCGCGCCAGCGCGGGGCGCACGTTGATCAACCAATTCCTCGCCGAGTTCGACGCCACCCAGGGCGCCAACGACGGCGTGCTCGTGCTGGGTGCCACCAACGCCCCCTGGCACCTCGACTCCGCTTTCCTGCGCCCCGGCCGCTTCGACCGCGTACTCTTCGTGCCCCCGCCCGACGAACCCGCCCGCGCCGCCATCGCTGCGGTGATGGCCCGCGACAAACCCGTAGCGAAGTTCGATGCCCTCGCGCTCGCCAAGCGCACCAAGGATTTCTCCGGTGCCGACCTGCGCGCCGTGTTCGACCACGCCACGGAGCGCTCGCTGGTCGAAGCGATGAAACGCGGCCGGGTGATCCCGCTTACCACCGACGATCTCGCCCGCGCTGCCAAAGAAGTGAAGCCCTCCACCCGCAGCTGGTTCGAGAGCGCCCGCAACCACGCCCTCTACGCCAACCAGAGCGGCTTTTACGACGACGTACTGGTGCACCTCGGACTGAAAAAGTGAACACGCCCACCTCCGCCCACTCCGAGTTCCTGCGCGGCTGCCAACTCTACGACCTGCGCCGCTACGCCGACGCCGAGGCCGCCTTCCGCAGCGTGCTCGCCCAGGAACCCAACCACGCCTGGGCGCTCCATCAGTTGGCCCGCACTTTTTGGCGACAAGATCGCGAAGCCGAGGCCCTGCCGGTGCTACTTCAGGCCATCGGGGCCGACCCGGACGAGGCGGGACACCAAGTGCTGCACAGCCAGATCTTGTGCACGATGGGCCGCGGCTCGGCCGCGCTGCAGGCCGCCGACGAGGCCCTGCGACTCGATCCCCTATCCGCGAGCGCCTTCACCGCCCGCGCCGCCGCCCTCTGCGCGCATTCAAAATGGGCAGAGGCCGAAGAGGCCGCCCGACAAGCGCTCGCCTTGGAGCCCGAATACGATCTGGCCCACCACTATCTCGCCCATTCGCTCCGCCAACAGGGGCGTGGGGCCGACAACGCGGCTGCCGTGCGCAGCCAACTGGGCCGCAATCCCAACGATCCGCTCGCGCATGCCAACGCCGGTTGGGCCGCGCTTGAACGCGGCGACGCCCGCAAGGCAGAGGAGCACTTCGCCGAAGCGTTGCGCCTCTCCCCCGGCTTCGAATGGGCCCGCGAAGGACTGGTGCAGTCTTTCCGCGCTCGCTCCCCGCTGTACCGCGCCTATCTCGCCTACTCTTTCTGGCTATCCAAACGGCAGAAGGGCCAGCAATGGGCGATTCTGCTGGGGCTGTACTTGGGAACTCGTTTCTCCCGGCACTTGCTCACCGGCGACTGGCGGTGGTTGGGCTTGGTGATCGGCATCGCCTACTTCGCTTTCGCATTCTGGGTGTGGGTGGCGCGCGGTATCGGCAGCCTGCTGCTGCTCACCGACCGCTTCGGCCGCATGGTCCTGCGTCCAAACGAGAAACTGGAGGCCTATTTCATTGGCGCTGGCCTCTGCGGTGGCGCGGCTCTGGCAGTATTCGGCTGCCTGGCGAACAACGCAGCCCCGCTCGTCGCCGGCGCCCTGTTTTTGCTCTCCTGTATCCCGATCGCCTGCACTTTCGACAACACCCGGCGCGTCGGGCAATGGATCTTCGGCGGCGCAAGTGCCTTTGCGTGGCTGGTGGCGCTGGGCGCACTTGCAGCCTGGGCCTGGCCGCCTGCGCCGGGAGGCCGCATTGATGAACTCGCCGCCGGTCTGATCGTGCCCGCCCTGATTGGGTGCGTGGGCTCGTCCTGGATTGGCAATATCAGCGCGCTGCGGCAGAGGCGATAAGTGGAAGAAAGGCTGAAGGCTGAATACTGAAGGCTGAAGATCTGTCGGACCTTGTATCCGTCCCCGTTCAAGCACTCGCGATGCGTCGAGTCGGCGTGCGGGGCAGTTGTCGGAAAAGTTGCGCCCCCATTTCGGAAAGCGGCGAGACGCCGCTTCCACTTTTCCCTCCGACCTTTCCGCCTTCAACCTTCCCGCCTTCAGCCTTCCCCGTTCCGCCTTCTCCGCGGCCTCTGCGTCCAAGCGGAATCAATGCTTCACCGCGCCAGCGGTGAGCCCTTGGATGAAATCGCGCTGGAGTAGCAAAAACAGCCCCATCATCGGCAAGATCGAGACCAGCGTGCCCGCCATCACCAGTCCCCAGTCCTGATACTGACTGCCGCGCAGATTGGTAAGGGTGGTTGTGAGGGGGAAGATCTCGGGACGCTGCAGTACCACCTGCGGCCCGATGAAGTTGTTCCACGCCCCCAGGAAAGTGATCAGCAGGAAAGCGCCGAGCATGGGCCGGATCATTGGCATCACGATGGAGAAGAAGATCCGCACCTCACCGGCCCCGTCGATGCGCGCGGCATCGAGAAGTTCGTCGGGCACGCCGTGAATCATCGCCTGCCGGAAGAGAAACACACCCACTGCCGGCACCAGCGCGGGCAGGATCAGCCCGGCGTACGAATCCATCAGTCCCAGCCGGTACAATACCTGATAGCCCGGCGCGAACAGCAGAGGTCCCGGCACCAGCACAGCGCCAAGCACCACTGCGGTGAGCAGTCGGCGCCCGCAAAAGGAGAACTTCGCAAGTGCGTAGCCGCAAAGCGATGCTCCCAGTGTGCCCCCCACTGCGGTCACCGAGGCATAGAAGGTGGAGTAGAGCATCGCTCGCCCAAAACCCGCCCCCCGGAAGAGCCGGACAAAGTTGTCAGCGCTCAAACGCGACCATGCCACGCCCAGCCACCCGTCCCCCGATGGCAGGAAGACCGAGGCGAACACATCCTGACCCGATTTCAGCGACGCCCCGACCATCCAGGCGAAAGGCAACAGCATGAACAGCGAGATCGTCACCAGCAGCACATGCAGGCAGACTCGGGCCAGAGTGTCGTATTCGCGTGGGCGGCGCATGGCTCAGTCTGTCCCATCCCCCAGCAGGCGGCGCTGCCCCCAAGTGAACGCCATCAGTATCAGTGCCAGCACCCAGCCGATCGCGCTGGCGTAACCGAGGTCGCCCGACTGAAAACCGGTCTGATAGAGGTAAACCATGATCGTGAGCCCGCGATTGTCGGTGGGGCCCGCAGAGTAGTCGAGCAGGAGCCAAGGCAACTCGAAGAGTTGAAAACTCCCGACCAACGAGAGCAGCGTGACAAAGCCCGCCACCGGCCGGATCTCCGGCCATACGATGTAGCGGAAACGCTGCCACGGCCCGGCGCCATCGATCAACGCCGACTCCTCCTGCTCGTGCGGTACTCCCTGTAACGCCGCCAGGAAATACACCATGTAAAAGCCCGTGTGCAGCCACAGCGACGCCAACACCAGCGAGAACAAGGGAAGCTCCTGCCTCCAGGCAAATCCGGTATCGAAGGAGGGAAGCAACCAATGCAGCGAAAGGTTGAGCAGCCCGTAGCGCCGCTCCAGCACCATCGAAAAAAGCATCGCCGCAAACACCAACCCCACCAACGACGGCGCAAACAGCGCCAGCCGGAACACCGCCCGGCCCCTCACCCCAGGGCGATTGAGCAGCATCGCCAGCGCCAGCGACACCGGGGTCTGCACCACCAGCGCTGCCAGCGCGATGACCACGGTGTTGCGCAGCGCCAGCCAAAAGCTCGGGTCGTGCAGCATGAAAGCAAAATTCCCCACCCCAACCCAGGTCGAGTACCGCGGCCCGTAGGTTTGCTGAAACGAAAGTAGCAACGACTGCCCCAGCGGCCACGCCACGAAGAGAACGAATACCGCGAGAAAAGGCGCTGCAAACAGCCATGGCAGGCAGCGCGGGCATGGACGCCGAGCATTCATCGTTGGCCCCCCTCGCGCAAATAGACATTGCGCTCCACCCGGCGCACGAGATCGGCCTGCACGCCCTCCAGCAACTCGCGGGCCCGCTGCTCGAGTGCCGGGCGATCGTAGGTGTGATGGGTTTCCGCCCAATCGACGAGCTGCCGCAGCGCGATGCAGTAGCCGCGCCTCGCCTCAACAGTATAGGGCGAGGAACTGCGCCGCGGCACCTGCGGGGCCTGCTCGATGTAGAGGCGGCCCACTGCCTGTCCGCTGAAATACGAGTTGGGCTCGTCATACACTGGTCGGGACCATTGCTCGCGTAGCGCCCCGATGATCCCTGTTTCGCGGAACATCGCGTCGCTGAGCTCTGGCGAGGTGTAGAGGCGCAGGGCGAGCTCGAACGCGCTCCCTACGTCGTCCGAATTGCTTGAGATCACCAGCCCCGTGCCTCCGTGCACGCTGGTACGCCGCCCGCCGCGTTCCCAGGCCGGCAACGGCATTAGTTTCATCTTACCGGCCAGCCCGGGAAGATCGTGCCGCCACAACCCGCTCATCCAGTCCGCCATCGGAGAACACACCACTCCGCCTTCCAACCGAATCCGATTCCCCAAAGCGGTGACGTCCGCGGCATCCGTAGCGATGCGCGACGGCCCGGCGCACCAGGCCGCCAATTGTGCCAGCACTCGCACGTTCACTTCCGTCACCAGTGCGGGCCGGTCGTGCTCATCGAAGAACCCACCGCCGGCTTGCAAAAGGAAGATCTCGGTTTGCTCGATTTGGGCCGGCCAGAAATTGAGCAGGTAACGCAACGGCCGCCCGTCGGGGCCGCGCTCGGCCATGAGGGGGGCCAACTCCCGCGCGAAATCCTCCCAAGTCTCGATGCGGGCCACGTCGATGCCGGCTGCCTCCACCAGATCCGCTCGATACGCCAGCAACACCGGGTGCACATCGTGGGGTAGGCCGAAAATCCGCCCCCTGCTCGTCCATGGGGAGAACGATGGCTCGTTGAAACGCTCCAGCCAGCCGCCCGCGCGCAAGCGCTCGGTGAGATCCACAAAGCCCACCGCATCCAGCGGCCCAATAAACATCTCCGCAGCGATCACTCGCTCCACTTCCATCATATCGGCCACAGGTGCTCCCGTGCGTAGCGCCGAAAGCAGCCGCGTTTCCAGCGCGGGGAGCGGTTGCAAGCTCAGCTCAACAGGGCGTTCGGGATGCTCGCGGTTCCATTGCGCCACCGGCGCTCGGTAGAAAGGGTAATGGAAAGTGGCAAACACCCAGAACTCCACCCCCGAACGCTTCGCCACCGGCCACAGCAATACCGCCAAGCTCGACAGCACCGCGATCAGTGCGATCAGCACAAATCCTCGCGAGTAGCCGCGACATGGGGACGATAGGGTCATGGGCAGGTGCCCACGCTGCCCGTCCCCCGCACAGATTCAACCCGCATTCTTGCGCTCCCGCAGCGCAGTTGAGAAAGAATTCCGCTGTATCCGGTCCTTCGCCGGCCAAAGCCGCGGCGCATCAATCCGAGTGTAGGATCGCACCTTGTGTCCGGATGGTCTCGCCATGAGTGGTGCGTCGGCAAGCGACGAGCCTACACTCGGGCGCGATGGCACCGGCTCAACGCCGGCTGCGCATCGTGCGCGCAATGTCGCGGTTGTTCTCGCGCTCTTTCACATCGTCGCGCTTGTCGAACTGCTTCTTGCCGATGCCCAGGCCGATCTCGACCTTCACCAGCGCGCCTTTGAAATACATGCGCAGCCCGATCAACGAGCGGCCCGCAGCCTCAAGCGCCTGCGCGATCTTGCGCAGCTCGCTGCGGTGCAGGAGCAGCTTGCGCATCCGGCGCGGATCGCTCTTGGCAAAGGTGCTGAAGGCGTACTCCTCGATGTGCAGGTTGTAGAGCCAGAGTTCACCCTTGTGGATCCGGCCGAAACAATCGGCCATCTGGGCTCGCCCTCCCCGTATCGATTTCACCTCGGAGCCGCGCAAAGCGATGCCGGCCTCGAAGCGTTCCTCGATGGTATAGTCGCGCAACGCCTTCGAGTTGCGCACCTCGGTGTAGCGCTGCTCTTTTTTGGATGCAGCCATGTCTGTCGTGCGCGGGAGCCGGCCTAGGCGGAGATTATCCCCACCACCAGCCGTGCCGACCGCCGCAACGTTTACTCGGCGAACTCGTAGTGGATCTTGCCCTCGATGATCTCGCGCAGGGCGATATCCTCAAGGTTGAGCTTCTCTAGCGACTCCACGAGCGGACGGCTGCCGCGCCTGAGCTGCTTGACGCGGCGTGAAACCACGTTGATCAGCAAATTCGCGTCAATGATGACCTTCTGCGCTTCTTTAAGATAATCGTCTCTCACAGAGTTCCTCCTTGGAAAGCTAAACGGGTGATAACACCCCCCGCCCCGCCCCCGGTCAAGAGTGAACTTCCGGAGAATTTGGCCCCGGGGCGGGCGAAAGTGCAGTTTTGCCTGCGCGGCCCAGGCGCGGCGCCCCCAGGCAACCTTCCCTGGAGCGTGGTTGCACGCGATTCCGGGGCTCAATCGCGTGCACGAACTCCGGTGTTCGCCGTAGGAGCGTGCTTGCACGCGATCTGCGCTCTGAATCGCGTGCAAGCACGCTCCTACGCCTGAATAGGCACGGCTAATCCGTGACCGTCAGTCGAGGGCCCAGAGCCCAGCGCCGAGCGCCTG
>CAJCBL010000030.1 GCA_903960515.1 uncultured Verrucomicrobiota bacterium | reverse complement strand
CGTTTACCTTCACGGCCGTGAAGGTAAACGGTTTGGCTCGGGGCACAGCATTAGCCCTCCAGTACGGCCACCAACCCGATGGCGGACATAGAGAGAAAGGCTGAATCGCTCATGCTGAGCGGGGAGCCATTGCCAACCACTGAGGTACGGGCACGAGGTCCGCCCCTGCTATCGGACCCAAGCATCACGGCAAATTCCAGAGCGCTTTCGCGCGGATGCCCTAGCGGGTGCAAGCAGGCACCGTTTATACGGCGCCGGGACAAGCGGGTGCAAACATGCACTCGACCCCGGCCTATCGCGTGCAAGCACGCTCCTACGACGGAACCGGGCCTATCGTGCGCAAGCAGGCTGCTGTTACACGGGCCCGCCTTATCGCGTGCAAGCACGCTCCTACTCGGACCGGGCATATCGCGTGCAATCAGGCACTTGTTACACGGACCGGGCCGCTCGCGTGGCGAACATGCACTCGGACCGGGCCTATCGCGTGCAAGCACGCTCCTACGACGGAACCGGGCCGCTCGCGTGCAAGCACGCTACTACGACACAGCGCCGGCCTTCGTCTCCTCTGGGACGGGACATGAGACAATTTCCGCCCTGCACCCCGTTCCCTCATTCCCTCCATCACGCTCTCCCCCTACGCGTACGGCTCGTCGGCGGCGGCGCGCAACCGCTCCAACTTGCGGCGCTCCTCGGCCAAGTGCATCTGCATGCCGGAGATGCGCGCCTCCAGCAGATTCACCACCCCGCTGGCCTGCGCCAAACGCTCATCCTGCTTGCGGCGGGCCATCCCCACATGATCGATGCGCAGGGGCTTGCGGGAGCGTTTCAACGCCGGAGTGCCCACGCCCACACCGATGAGGATGCCTCCGATCACGATGAAGGTGAGCCTCTGGTTGGTGGTGAACAGGGCCACCCAGAAACAGGAGACGCCGGCGCCATTGGCCAGCAGCGAGGCGCCCACTCTCACCACATCCTCGTCGATACGGCTGCGCCACTCGCGATGGCTCTCGTCGACCTGGCGCACGGCCTGGGCTCGGGCCACCTCCAGTTCCTGGAAGAGCTCGTTGCGGTCCTTTTCGAGCCGGGCAAACGCCGCAGTGGCCCCCGTCAACTCGGTCTGCAACTCCAGTGCGCGCTCCGACCACAGCCGGGTGACGCGCTCGTGCGAAGCGCTGCGGGCGGGATCAGCCAGCGCGTCGGCATAGCGCTCGATGAGAGGGGGCAGGTCGGCCACGAAGCGCAGGTTGCCCGCCGGAGTCTCAACAAAGGCATGACTGTGGCTGCGTGCAAAGCGCTCCAGTTCCCGGCCATCGTCGGCGCCGAAGCAAGCGGTGAGCGCGGTGCCGTTGAAGCGTTGAAATACCTCCAAGCGCGCCGCCATGGTGCGATCGGCCTCTGTAGGGAAATGCACGGCCAGCCCGTCGAGCATCTCGCCCACTTCGGCGGCGCGGCGGGCGACATCGGGCAGGCGCAAGCCGATCTTCTCGGCGACCAAGCGCGCCAGCGCCCCCGGCAACCACAAGCCGCCCCCATCAAGAGTGCCAAACACGGGCACAGCCAGACTGGTGCCGAGCAACTCGCCGGCCGTCTCAGCCGCCTCCGCTCCGAGCACCAACCGCAGCCCCTCTCGGGTGGCGAAGCCCAGACCAGCCACAGCCAGCAGCGCAGAGGCCGTGGGGCCCAACTGCCCTTCAACCAAAGCGGATATCTCATCCATCGGTCGAATACGGTAGCGAAGCATTTCGATCATAGCCCCGGGCAAACCTTCGCCTAGCGCATGGCAGGTGGCCGCCTCCGCGCTACGCCTGGCAAACAGCGCGAGCAGTTCGATGCTCTCCGCCTCGCTCAGCGCAGGCACCTCGATGGGAAGGAAACGCATCGGCTGCGAATTCCAGGAAACCGGCTCCAACTCCGCGGACAAATCGCGAGTGCCCACAAGAATCAATACGTAGTCGAGATGGTCGCGCACCTCGTCCAGCCGCGGCAGGAAAGTCTGCGCCAGCCACACAACCGCCTCCTCTGACAACATCTCGAAATCATCAAGCACCAGGGCGAGACGCTGGAATTTCGGGCGGATCAGGCCGCGCCGATCCACGCCGCAATCGTAGCCCTCGTGGAAAAGGGCGTTGAGCAAGGCCCGCGCCGAGGATTCGTCCAACTGCGTATTGGCGCCTCCCTGCTGGAAGCGGGAGATGGCCCCGGCCAACATCGCCCCGCCAATGGCCAGTTTCGCCGCGAAAGCCCGCAGCAGGCGCATGCCGTCCATGCCCGGAGAAAGCTCGGGTCTGACAATGGTAACCGGCCGGCCTGAGCGGGCCAAGCGGCCCAGCGCCTCCTCGACAAAACGGCTCTTTCCCGCCCCGGGTTCGCCACTCACGCCCACGATGCGCGCGGAGGAGCGTGCATCCTCGCCCACCGCCCCGAGGAACTCGGCCATGATTTCGGCTCGACCGACAAAGCGCACCACCAAGCGATTGGCTCCCCCGCTGCCACCGTGTGCTGTGGCACCACGCAGCCGGGAGGAGCGAGTTTTATGGGGTTCCGTTCTGGTTCCGGAGCTCACGATGTTTTGGCGGGGGATAAGGAAACAGTTTCCCCATCGGCCACTTCGTGGCGCGCCCCAAGGGAAATCGCCCCGTCTTGGCCGCGACGACTCAGTTCGGCTGCTCCATCCCTCATCTGTTCCCCACCGGAGGCGGTGTAGTGGCGTGGCGGCGTTCGACTAACACAGACCGCCGAAGGATGAACACAGAACTCGAACAGGCGCAGTGTGCAGCGAGTAGGAGCCCCGTGCCCGGGCACTGCGCGATTGCAAGGCGGGGTGCTTGCTTGGCCCCTATATAGCAGTGAACACCGGGCTCTCCGTGCCCAGTCTCCTGGCACAAAAAAGCCCCGCCATTCAGGCGGGGCTTTGCAAAAGCGAAGCGATCGACTCAGGAACGACGACCGAAACGGCGACGGGCCGCCACCAAGGCGAAGGTGCCGCAGCCGAGGATCATCGCGTAAGTGGAGGGCTCGGGAATGGCGGTGACGGTGAGGTTGGACAACCACACTCCGTGGCCACCGGTTCCGGTGCCAGTTTGCCCGAGGGCGAAGGTCAGATCGGTCACCGTGTTGGTGCCGCTGCCGATGGTGGCCCAAGCGGAGCTAGCGGTGACGCCGAAAGTCCCCTCGTCGCCGCTGGCGGCAGCCAAAGTGGCCGTGCCGGGGACAACGCTCGAGAAGACCGCCGGATTGGCAGGGGCGTTGATCAACTGGAGGCCGGAGGGGCTCCCATTCGACGAAGTGACCTGAACCACATCGTTGCGATCAGGGCGCGAATCGACGTCTCCGATGGTGAGCGAATCCAAGGTGACGGCAGAGGAGAACTGGATGTGGATCGAACCGGAGGCGGCAGGCCCACCCGAGACGCCCAGAGCGAGTACATTGCCCACTTGGTAGGAATAAGGGGCGAAGCCAGCGTAGTAGCTGCTGCCATCCTGCCAATTGGCGCCGGTGCCGCTCAACGACGCGGTGACCAAGGCCGTAAGACCGCCACCGAAGTCGAAGGTCAAAGGCGTGATGATCGAGGTCGCGGAACCGTTGTTGCTCAGGGGATTGAAGGAACCCGAGTTGACCCCGTCGCTCCACGCGGTTGTCGAGCCCCAGTCCAAAATGGCACCAGAGGCGAATCCGGCGAGGGCGATTGATACGAGAGCTGCGAGTGAGATGCGCTTCATGCGGTCGTAGTTGAAAAGTTCGGAGAGCTACTGTCAATACTCCTTACGAAATAATTACAGCTCCCACCAATCCGGCCGAAGAGCGGCCTGGAGTAACCACCCTAAAGCAGGATTTCGCCGCTAGGTCGCAACTAGGGCGCCCGCCCTACCCTCCGTTCGGACTAGCGGGAGGGCCGGCGAGCCAGGCGCTTGCAGCGAGACTCCAGCCTTCGGGTATCAGCCTTCAGTGTTCACCCGGGCGTTACGCCAACGTGGTCCGCCCCTAGCAACCCCGCCCCAACTCGGGCCACGGCCCTCGGTTTCGGGCACCAAAAAGCCCCGCCATCGGGCGGGGCTTTGCAAAAGAGAAGCGTAGGCTCAGGAGCTGCGAACAAACCGGCGGCGGGCGGCGACCAAGGCGAGGGTGCCGCAGCCGAGGATAATCGCGTAGGTGGAGGGCTCGGGGATGGCGGTAACGCTGAGGTTGGAGAACCACACTCCATGGCCATTGGTGCTGGTGCCAGTCTGCCCGAGAACGATGACAACTTCGGTCACCGGGTCTGCGGAGCTGGTGACGGTGGCCCAGGCATTGGTGGCAGTAAGCCCGAAGGTTTTCTCATTGGTGCTGATGCCCGTCAGCACAGACGGAAGCGCCAAGCCGCCGGCGGTGAAGAAGCCCGCCGGATTGCTCGATGCCTGCGCGAGCAACTGGGGGCCAAAGAACGGTGCCCCTGCATTCGAGACAACCATCCCTACCCGATCGGTGCGGCCGGTATTCGAATCCACATCGCCAATGGTGAGCGAATCGATGGTCACGGCCGAGGAAAACTGAATGCTAAGCGACGCCATGGCCGTCTCGCCGCCAGAGACGCCGACCGCCAATACATCTCCCGCCTGAAAGGCGTAGGGGGCAAAGCCGCCGTAATAAAGGGTGCCAGCCTGCCATTTGGAGGCGGAGTTCAGCAGTGAAGCTCCCACGGTAGCGGTAAGCCCACCGCCGAAGTTATAGGTCAAGGGAGTGACCGAGGAGATAGCGAATCCGCTGTTGCTCAGGTCGTTGAAGGAACCGAATTTGATCCCATCGCTCCAAGCGGTGGAAGAGCCCCAGTCCAAAATTTCGCCATGGGCGAGACCGGCAACGGCGAGTGCTGTGAGGACTGCAAGAGAAGTGCGCTTCATGCCCCCCCAGTACGGAAATCTTCCGCAGTGCCGTCAATATTCCTTACAGAAAAATTACAAGTCCTCACCCCGACCGAGTGCAGCATTAGGTAATTCACCCTAGCCCTGGTCTCGCCCGTAGGCCTTGGCCAGGCCTAGTTGCCCTTCCCTGGCGCGAAAACACCACCACTACATCCCGGCCTCACGCATGGCTCGAAATATGCCCCCGCCGCGAACTACGGGGCACTACCAGCCATCACCTAAGCCGTAACCATGCAATCGTACCGCTTTGCGCTCTGAAAGCGCACGCGCCTCCGGTGTCCTCCGTAGATGCGTGCTTGCACGCGATCTGCGCTCTTTGAATCGCGTGCAAGCACGCTCCTACGACTGAATGCTTACACCTACGCGCTGGCTGCCTCGGGCTTCTCGCTGCGATTGGCCAAGGTGAACTCCACGATCTTCTGCAGCGCCTCCCCCAGCACCGGAAAGCTCGTGGGTTTCTGCATGCGAAACAGAAGCGCCGGGTGCTCTCCATGGTCGCGCATAGCATCCTCCTGCTGCGCGGTGAGCAGTATGCACCCGAGGCCCGCGTCGAAACCCTCCAGCCAGGTGACAAACTCCAGCCCGTCCATATGCGGCATCCGAAGATCCACCACAACGGCGTCGTAGGCACTCGCCCCCGAAGTGCGGATGCGGGCCTGCGCCTCAAGGGCATCCTTGCTCGCCTCCACGGTGAAGCCCAGCCGCTGCAGGCCGCGCGCAAGCATCATCCGCGAAGGCGGATCGTCCTCGATCACCAGAATTCTTCCGCTGTTCATGGGAGGATGCGTTTCAGAATTTCACCGCTCCGTGCGACACCTGGTCGCGCAGCAGCTTGGTGACCGACTCCAGTACCGTGGGCTGGGCGGCGATGAGCAGATCGGGCACGAAGCCCTGCTCCATGAGCAGTTCGCTATCCAGCTCCATGAGGAAGCCGTCCTCGGCCACTCCAGCGCCGATGTTGGTGGCAACAAACTTGGCGGCGTGCAGGTGGGCCATGAGCACACGCTGGGCGGGAGGAATGGTCGAGGGGTGGTCGGAATGGCGGACCACCTCAATGAGGTTCTCCGGGAACTTCCAGATCTGCAGCAGGCGAGCGCCCACCTCGGACTGGTGATAGCCGAGCACGGCATGCTCGGCCTGCCACCAGCTGCAGTTGTTGGCCTTCTGGTGGTCGCGGATCGCGGGGAAGAAATCGGCGCAGGCGAAGGCGATGGCCAGCTTGCCTATGCCCTGGATGAGGCCGGCGGTGTAGGCCACCTCCTTGTCCACCTTGCCGGAATCGTCCGCCAAGCGCTCGGCGGCCACGGCCACACACAGGGAATGGCGGCAGAAGTCGCCCGGCTCCCAGCCGTAGCCCTCCACCGGATGGCTGAACCAACGGCTGCCCAAAGTGGTGACGGCCAGCCGGTAGATCTCCCGGAAGCCCAGGCGTATGATCGACTCGGAGACCGTTTCGCACTCCGAGCCCGAGCGGAAGAAGGCGGAGTTGGCCAGCCTCAGAGTAGCGGCGGCCAGCGCGGGATCGACCACGATGATCGCCTCAAGGTCGTCCGCCGTGGTGTTGTCGTCGGCCAGCGCCTTGGAGAGGCGGGGAAGAAGCACCGGCGAGCAGGGCAGCCGGGCCGCCTTTTCGCAGATCGCTTCGAGGGTGGGAACGTTGGGCATTGTCATGGCGTTTGCTTCAGGCGGCGCTCAACAGGGATGCCGGGTCGAGAATCAAGGCGATGTTGCCGTCGCCCAGAATGGCGCCGCCGGCCACCCCGGGCAGGCCCTGCATGAGCGCCCCCAGGCTCTTGATGACCACCTCCTGCTTGCTGACCATCTCGTCGACGAGCAGGCCGCTGGTGTGTCCGGAAAGCTCCACGACGACAACGATGCCCTCGGCGGGATTGCGCGCCCGTGGCTCGATGCCGAACTTCTCGTGCAGGCGGTGCAGGGGGATGATCTTGCCGCGCAGATCGAGGACCTCGCCCCGGCCCTGCACAGTAAAGATGGTATTGGCCGCCGGCCGGTAGGCCATCTTCACGGAGGTCGTGGGAAGGATGAAGCGATCGTCGCCCACCTTCACGATCAGTCCGTCGATGATCGCCATGGTCAACGGCAGGATGATGCGGAAACGCGAGCCCTTGCCCACCTCCGAGTCGATCTCGATCTTGCCGCGCAGCTTCTCGATGTTGCGGCGTACCACATCCATGCCCACACCGCGTCCGGAGATCGAGGTGACCTTTTCGGCGGTGGAGAAACCGGGCAGGAAGATGAGGTTGAGTATCTCCTCCTTGGTGAGGCTGTTCTTCTCGGGAACCAGGCCCTGCTTGATGGCCTTCGCCAGCACCCGCTTGGGATCGATACCACGGCCGTCGTCAGAGAGATCCAGTACGATGTTGCTGCCCTGGTGGTAGGCCTTCAGCAGCACCTTGCCCGACTCGGGCTTGCCAATCTTCACCCGCTCGGCGGCAGGCTCCAGGCCGTGGTCGAGTGAGTTGCGCACCATGTGGATGAGCGGGTCGTTGATCTCCTCCACCACGGTGCGATCAAGCTCGGTATCCTCTCCCTCCACGGAGAAGGTGACTTTCTTGGCGCAGTCGCGCGCCAAGTCGCGGGCGAGGCGCTCCATCTTCTGGAAGGTCCCCTTCACCGGAATCATGCGCAGCGCCATCGAGGTGTGCTGCAACTCCTTGGTGATGCGGGAAACCTGGGCGAGATTGCGCTGCAGGGCGGTGTTGCCCTCCAGCAGGTGCTGGGCGCTCTCCTGGAGCTGGCTCTGCAGGATCACCAGTTCACCCACTACATCCATCAGCGAATCCATCTTCTCGGTATTGACGCGGATGGTCGAGGGCCCGCTGGACTTCTTCGAACCGGCGGCGGCGGCGGCCTGCTGGAGGGCTGCCTGGGTGGGCACAGCGGATACCGGCTCCTCCTCATCGTGTGTGGCGGCGGATACCGGAGCCCCGGAGGTTTCCAGGCCCGCATCGGCGGCGGCGGACTCAACAGGCGCGGCGGCGGCCACCGGGGCGGCGGAGGGCGCGGCGTTGCCGCCGGCAGCTAGCTTCTTCACCGCGATAATGAGCCCGCTCACCGGAATGATCTCGGTGGGCAAAATCCCCTTTTCCAGCGCCACCGTGATCTGGCCCACGAGCGCCTGGAGGGCGTCGCGCGACTTGAGCATTTCGGTGATGATGGTGGAGGTCAGCGCCAGCTTGTTGTTGCGGACCAGGTCGAGAAGCGACTCCACCTCGTGGGTGAGCGAATTCATCGGCGTGAGCTGCAAGAAACCCGATACGCCCTTGATCGTGTGGAAGGAGCGAAAAATGGAGCTGATCGCCTCGGCGTCGGTGGGGTTGTTCTCGAGCTGGAGCAGCGCCGCCTCGATCTGGGACAAATGATCGACCGCCTCGGAGTGGAACTCGGTGAGCAGTTCGCGGTTTTCCTCCAAGCGCATGTCCATGAGCGCATCACGGGGGGCGGTGAAGGCGGCTGGGGCCGCGCTGGTGGCTGCCGCGGAGGCTGCACGCGAGGACTTGAGCTCCTTGAACTCGATCGGCTTGCCGTCGCGAAGCGCATCCACCACGTGGGGATAGTGTTCGGCGAAATGCTGCAGACAGGCGATGGAGTCGTCGTCGAACGGCTGGGCGGCATCGAGGCGCTTCTCGAGCACCTCGCGCATGTTCTGCGCCGGCACTCGCGCATCGATATGGTCGACGAGCATATCGCAGAGCTGTCCCAGCAGGCTATAGGCGGGGATGAGCCCATCGTCCTTCCCGGGCTGGGCCAGAATGGCCTCCGCGGCGATGCGGTTGGTGGTATCCTCGACCTGCTGAAGGAGAACGGGCGCGATGGTCATGTTTACACTTGGGGTGTTGAATCGGGAATCGGATCGTTCCCACCAAACTTTACCGATGAATGCCACGAACTTGCGTGAGTCGCGGGGTGGCGCTTCATGCGAAAGCCCCGCCGTGGTGCCAATACACCGATTGTACGGGCGCGCGGAGCCGGAGTTAATCGCCCCACCTCACCGGCGGCCTCCCCCGGGAAATCGTCTTGCCGCCCGGGAGGGGCCGGCCCATCGCTTTTCCCAAGACGGGGCCCCTCCGCTTGCCCCGAGCGCCCGATCCCCCGGAAGCGCCCCCCGCCCTCTCCCATGATCCAGAAAGATCCCATCGCCATCATCGGAATCGGTTGCACCTACCCTGGCGGTGCCCACGGCCCGGAGTCGTTCTGGCGCTTGCTCAGCGAAGGCGTGGATACCGTGCGCGAAGTGCCCGCGGACCGATGGAACGTCGCCGCCTTCTACGACCCTACCCCGGGGCTCAGGGGCAAGACCGTCGCGCGCTGGGGCGGCTTCCTGGAAAACATCGACCAGTTCGACGCCGCCTTTTTCGGCCTCTCACCGCGCGAGGCCGCCTTCATGGACCCCCAGCAACGCCTGCTCCTGCAGAGCGCGTGGGAAGCCCTCGACGACGCCGGCGTGGTGCTCGATCCCTCCGCCGGTTCGCCGGCAGGCGTCTTTGTCGGGGTATCCACCAACGACTATTCGCTGCTCCAGTCCACCATCTCCGACCTGAGCACGATCGACCCGTACACCGCCACGGGCACCGCCACCAGCATCGTGGCCAACCGCCTCTCCTACTGCCTGAATCTGCGCGGCCCCAGCCTGGCGGTGGATACCGCCTGCTCGTCCTCGCTGGTCGCGCTGCATCTCGCCTGCACCAGCCTCTGGGCGGGGGAATGCCCGCTGGCGCTGGCCGGCGGGGTGAACGTCATCATCGGCGTGTCACCATTTATCAGTTTCAGCCGCTCCTCGATGCTCTCGCCCGACGGCCGCTGCAAGGCCTTCGACTCGCGCGCCAACGGCTTTGTGCGCGGCGAGGGCGCCGGCGTGGTCGCCCTCAAGCCGCTCTCCGCCGCCCTGGCCGACGGCAACCCGATCTACGCGGTGATCCGCTCCACCGGCGTCAACCAGGACGGGCGCACCAACGGCATCACCGTGCCCAGCGGCGCCGCCCAGGCCGCGCTGGCGCGGGAGACCTGCCGCCGTGCCGGTATCCACCCGGCGGACGTGCAGTACGTGGAGGCCCACGGCACCGGCACTCCCGTGGGCGACCCCATCGAGGCACAGGCGCTCGGGGCGGCCTTCGGCGCGGGGCGCGACGGCGAGCCGTGTATCATCGGCTCGGTGAAGACCAACATCGGCCACCTCGAGGCCGGCGCTGGCATCGCGGGGGTGATCAAGGTCGCCCTCTCGCTGCACCACGGCCAGATCCCGCCCAGCCTTCACTTCCTCCAGCCCAACCCGCACATCGATTTCGCCCAGCACAAGCTGCGCGTGGCCCAGGCGCTGGAGCCGTATCGCAACGGCCCTGAGCAACCGGCGGCGGGCGTCAACTCGTTCGGTTTCGGCGGCACCAACGCGCATGCCATCCTGCAGGCCGCCCCGCGAGGAAACGCCCGCCGGCCGGCCCCGCCCGCGCATCCCGCAGCCGGCGCCTGGCTGTTGCCGCTCTCCGCGCGCCACCCGGAGTCGCTGCGCACCCTGGCGCAACGCTACCGCGACCTCCTCGCCTCGCCCGCTTACGCCACAGCCGGCCCGGCGCTGGACGATCTCTGCTTCACCGCCGGCGCCCATCGCACCCACCACTCGCAGCGGCTCTGCGTGGCCGGCACCTCCGGCCTCGCGCTCGACGAACAACTTGCCGCCTTCCTGGCGGGCGAAAACCGCCCTGGGCTCTCGACCGGCTCGCCGGTGGCCGACCCCGCACCCGTATTCGTCTGCTCCGGCCAGGGGCCGCAATGGTGGGCGATGGGCCGGGAGCTGCTGCGCGACGAACCGGTGTTCCGCTCGAAGATCGAGGAGATCGACCTCCTGCTGCGCGAGTTCGGCGCGTGGTCCCTGCTCGAGGAGCTTTCGCGCAGCGAGGAATCCTCGCGCCTCAACGAGACGTCCATCGCCCAGCCGGCCATCTTCGCCATCCAGGTCGGGCTCGCCACAGTCTGGGAGTCCTGGGGTATCCGGCCGGCGGCTATCGTCGGTCACAGCGTGGGCGAGACGGCGGCGGCGCATCTCGCAGGGGTGCTGAGCCTGCGCGAGGCCGCCCGGGTGATCTTCCACCGCGGCCGGTGCATGGAGGTGGCGGCGGGCCAGGGGCGCATGCTCGCGGCCTCGTTGTCATGGGATGATGCCGACGCGATCATCGCCCCGTGCCGCGACCGGGTGTCCATCGGCGCGTTCAACGGCCCGGTGTCCGTCACCCTCTCCGGCGACGCGGCGGCCCTGGCCACCATCGCCGCCGAGCTCACCAAGCGCTCCGTGGTCTGCCAGTTCCTGCGCGTCGACTACGCCTTCCACAGCCCGCAGATGGAGCCGGTGCGAGAGGACCTCCTGCGCTCCCTCGGTCGCGTAGAGGTGCAACCCGCGCTGTTGCCCCTCTTCTCCACGGTGAGCGGCGCCGCCGCCACGGCGGCCGATTTCGGGGCGGAGTATTGGTGGCTCAACGTCCGCCAGACCGTCCGTTTCGCCACCGCCATCGACGCGCTGCTGGCCCTGGGCCACAGGCGCTTCCTCGAGCTCAGCCCCCACCCCGTGCTGGGCGGCCCGATCCTGGAATGCCTGCGGCAGCGCAGCCTCAAGGGCGCCGTGCTCGCTTCTCTCCGACGCAAGGAGCCGGAGCGGGCCACCATGCTCGCCTCCCTGGGTGTGCTGCACAACTGGGGTTGCCCGGTGGACTGGCGCGCCCTGTACCCAGCCGCGGTGGCGCAGCGCCTGCCCTCCTATCCCTGGCAGCCGGAGCGGCACTGGCACGAGGCGGAGGAGAGCCGCGCCGCGCGCCTGCAGCCCATGGTGCATCCACTGCTTGCCCACTCCATCGGCACCGCCGACCCCGCCTGGCAGACCCGCCTCGACCTCGACATCCTGCCCTACCTCAAGGACCACCGGGTGCAGAACCGCATCGTGTTTCCAGCCGCCGGCTACGTAGAGATGGCCCTCGGCGCCGCACTCACGCTTTCCGGTGCCGCACCCTGCGTGGTCGAGGAGCTCGATTTCCTCAAGGCACTCAACCTGCCGGAGGGCGACGACACCACGAAGTTGCAGTTTGCCTACAACCAGCACGACTCCGGCTTCGCCATCTCCAGCCGGCCTCCGGGCGACGCCCCGGCATGGACAGTCCACGCCACCGGCCGGCTCAAGACCGCCGGCGATGCCGCAGCGCGCACGCCCTCCTCGCTGGCCGCCGCCCGCCACGCCTGCACGGAGGAGTTCCCGGTGGCGGCGTTCTACCAGTCCTTCAGCGACGTAGGCCTCGCCTACGGTCCGGCGTTTCGCGGTGTCGAGGCGGTATGGACCAAGGCCGGGGAGTCGCTGGGCCGCGTGGTATTGCCCGATCTGGTGCAGGCGGGCCATGAAAAGTACCAGTTCCACCCCGCACTGCTCGACGCCTGCTTCCAGCTCCTCTTCGCGGCGATGCCGCCTGCGCCAGTCGCCGGCCGGCGAGTATTCTACCTTCCGGTTCAAATCGCCCGGCTGCGCTTCTTCGCGCGCCCCGGGCTGTCGGTCTGGTGCCACACCCGGATGGTGCGCGCCGGCGAGCGCACCATCAGCGGCGACTTCCGCATCTTCGACGCCGAGGGCCGCACCCTGCTGGAGATCGAGGGCCTGTCCGCCCAGGCGTTGACCCACATGCGGACCGGCACCGAGGACCTCAACGAGGCGCTCTACGACGTGCGCTGGCGACTCAAGCCTCTGGACACAACCGCGATCACCCCCGCTGCGCTGGCCCCGACACCCGCAATCCTGCGCCGCCTCCAGACCCTGGCCCGCGAACTGGGT
>CAJCBL010000029.1 GCA_903960515.1 uncultured Verrucomicrobiota bacterium | reverse complement strand
CAGCCGCGTGCGCGACATGTTCGAGCAGGGCCGCAAGAACGCTCCCTGCATCGTATTCATCGATGAGATCGACGCCGTGGGCCGCCAGCGCGGTGCCGGGCTGGGCGGCGGCAACGACGAACGCGAACAGACCCTCAACTCGCTGCTCGTAGAGATGGACGGTTTCGACACCAACGAGGGAGTCATCATCATCGCTGCCACCAACCGCCCCGACGTGCTCGACAGCGCGCTGCTGCGCCCCGGCCGCTTCGATCGCCAGATCTTCATCGACCTGCCCGACATGATCGGCCGCGAGCAGATCCTTCGGGTGCATGCAAAGAAGATCAACATGGGCGACGATGTGGATCTTGCAGAGATCGGACGCGCCACCGCAGGTCTCTCTGGTGCGGATCTCGCAAATCTTCTCAACGAGGGCGCGCTCCTGGCGGCGCGCCGCAACAAGAAGAAGGTTGAGCGCATCGACATCGAGGATGCGCGCGAGAAAGTACTCTTCGGGCGCGAGCGCCGCCGCATGATGGACGACGAGGAGAAGCGCATGACCGCTTACCACGAGGCCGGCCACGCGGTTATCGGCGTGCTGATCGACGATGAGAAGAATCAGCTCCACAAGGTCACCATCCTGCCGCGCGGCCGTTCGCTGGGCATGGCGATGTACATGCCCAAGCGCGAGGTGCTCAGCCTCTACAAGCGGAACATTCTCAATCGCATCGCCATGGGGCTGGGCGGGCGTATCGCCGAGGAGCTTGCTTTCTCGGACGTCTCCAACGGAGCCTCCAGCGACATCCAGCAGGTCACCAAACTTGCACGCCACATGGTTTGCGACTGGGGCATGAGCGATTTGGGCCCGATCGCCTACGGGGACAACCATGACACGGTTTTCCTCGGGCGTGAGATCTCGCGTTCCGAGACTTTCAGCCAAGCCACCGCCCAAAAGATCGATGCGGAGGTGCGGCGCATTGTAGACGAGCAATATGTGCGCGCTACAGCACTGCTTACCGAGCACCGCGCTGCCCTCAACGCCGTCGCGGAGGCCCTGCTCCAGCACGAGACCATCGAGGGCAAGCATGTGGAGGAGATTCTCAAGCATGGCTCCATCCAATCGCCGGTTTTGCACACCACTCTGCCGCCGTTGCTCAACGAAAAGCCGGGCAAATCCGAGACAGATCTCAAGGGCGATGCGGCGGAGGGGCTGCCCACCGCCGGTTCTTCGCCCGCGCCTACGCACGCTTGAGCGGAGGGAGGGAATGTCGGACCTGTCTGACGGGTCCGACAGGTCTGACAGGTCTGACTTGTCCGACCTTGGCTGAATCCATCTCCCCGCTCCCCGCTACTCCGTGGGGAGCGGCTTGAGATAACGCTTGAGCACTCCCAGCACGCTGTCGGGGGTAAGCGGCTTGGGCACATGGTCGTCCATCCCGGATTCCAAGCACATCTCGCGGTCGCCTGCCATCGCGTTGGCCGTCATCGCCACGATGCGGATCTCCCGGTCGAACCCGGGTTCCTTCGCCGCTTGGGCGGCACGGATACGGCGAGTGGCCTCCATGCCGTCGAGCACGGGCATCTGCACATCCATGAGAACGAGGTCGTAGGGGTGGCGGCGGAGTTCGTCGATGGCTTCCTGGCCGTTGCCGGCGACTTTGGCGATGTGTCCGGCGTTCTTGAGATACTGCAGGGCGACCTTTTGGTTCACCCGGTTGTCCTCCGCGATGAGAATGCGCACGCCGTTGGCCCCGGCTGCCGTAGGCGCGGCGACCACCGGCGGGGCGACCACCACTGCGGCCTGCGGAGCACCAAGGGAGCGCAGGATGAGCTCACGCAACCGACCAGCCGGGATCGGTTTGAACTCGTACGCCGCCAATCCGAACTCATCCAACTGCGCGGGGCTCATGCGTTCGCCGGAGGAACTCACTAGCACCATCACCGGGTTGCCCAGAGTCTTATCGTTCTTGACGGTGCGCGCCAGATCCAGCCCGTCGGCACCGGGCATGTGGTGGTCGATGAGCATCAGATCGTAGGGCTGCGATGCGGCTACGGCTTGGCAGAGCGCGGTCACGGCCGCGCCAGCGGAATCGACGGTCTGGTGGGCCACCTTCCACCGTTCGAGGACAAAGTGGAAATACTTGAGGTTGGTTGCGTTGTCGTCGACCACGAGAACTCGCCGGTTTTCGAGAGTGGATAGCGGCGCGATTGGCACCGGCACTCCGCTGGCGACGGCGAAGTCGGCAACAAACCAGAAGCGCGAGCCGCGGCCGGGATGGCTCACCACGCCTATCTCGCCGCGCATCATTTCCACCAGGCGCCTGCTGATGGCCAAGCCCAGGCCAGTGCCGCCGAACTTGCGGGTCGTGGAGGCGTCGGCCTGCACGAAGCGCTGGAAGAGGGTGTTTTGCACTTCCGGGGGGATGCCGATGCCGGTGTCCTCGACCTCGAAGCGCATGCGGCAGCCGTTGCCCGCGGGATCGGCGGGGCCCACCCGTACGATTACCTGCCCGGTTTCGGTGAACTTGATGGCATTGCCGATGAGGTTGAGGAGGATTTGGCGGATGCGTACCGGGTCGCCGCGGACGAGATGCAGGGTGGCTGGGTCGATATCGAGAGAGAGTTCCAGGTTTTTCTTTCGCGCGTTGGCGGCCTGCAGGTCCACGGCGCGTTCGAGCTGCTCTACCGGGTTGAAATCGATGGATTCCAGGCTGAGTTGACCGGCCTCGATCTTGGAGAAGTCGAGGATGTCGTTGAGAATGGTCATCAGGCTCTCGCCGCTGTGGATGAGCGTGTCCACAAAGTCGCGCTGGTCGGGGGCCAGGGGCGTGCCGAGCAGGAGGTGCCCCATGCCGATGACGCCGTTCATCGGAGTGCGGATCTCGTGGCTCATGTTG
>CAJCBL010000028.1 GCA_903960515.1 uncultured Verrucomicrobiota bacterium | reverse complement strand
GCCAACCGGCAGATAGCCGTGCGCCATGGCCACGTTGAGCTCGTCGAGCAGCACGAGTCCAATTCCCGGATCCTGCATCGCCTGCAATGCTATCTCCCAGCCGATGCGCACCGCCTCGATATCGCCCGCGCGATTCTGCGTGTCCCAGGTGAAACCCTCGCCGCATCGATGCCAATACAACAGCGGGCAGCGCAGGTAGCGCTCGACCGCCGCATCGCCCGCCTTGATGAACTGCACCACCACGCAGCGCGTCCCGTGGCCCAGCATCCGGTTGAGCATGCCAAAGGCTGCCGTGCTCTTTCCCTTGCCGTCGCCCGTATACACGATCACCAGACCGCGGCTTTGCTGTGCTGCGTTGATCTTCGCATGCATCTCATCCTGCTTCACCTGCATGGCGGCGCGGTGCGAGGCGTCCACGGCGGAGAGGTCCGCTGCTTCGGTTCCAGTGAGCGGCTTGAATATCGCTTTCATGGTAGTTCGAGAATCAGTCCCGGCGCCCTGCGCGCCCGCACCCCGAATACTTCGGAGAACAACTCCGGAGTGAGCACATCGTCGGGCCGGCCCACGGCGCGCATCCGGCCGTCATGGAGCACGGCCACCACATCCAGGCAGCTCGCCACCCGCAGGTCGTGCAGCGACATCAACACAGTGGCTCCCGCGCGGGTGATCTCGCGGGCGAGTGCCAGCACTTCCAGCACATGCCGGGGGTCGAGCGGCGCCAGCGGCTCGTCCCAAAGCTGCAACGGCGCTGCAGTGGCCAGCGCCCGCGCCAACAGCACGCGCTGGCGCTCGCCACCGGAAAGTCGATTCACCGGCCGCTGCGCCAGCAGCGCCAAGTCGAAGCGCGCCAGCGCGGCATCCACGCCCCCGTCGTCGTCGCCGTGGGCGAAGCGCCCCTGCGCCACCACCGAGCGCACCGAGAAACCGAATTCAAAGCGCGCCTCCTGCGGCACCCACGTAGCGCAGCGCCCGCGCTCCAGCGCAGGGATCTCAGCCAAGGCGCGGCCACCCCAACTCACCGTCCCTGCCGCCGGGATGATCCCTCCGGCCACCTGCAGCAGAGTGGACTTGCCCGCGCCGTTGGGCCCGACCAGCCCGGCCAGCGTGCCGGGGGCCAGGTGCAGACTCACATCGGCAATACGCCCAGGCACTGTAACGCCGCGCACGCACAGCGCGCCCTGCGGAAACGGCTCTATCTTGCCGGCCTCATCGGCCGCCGGCACGAGCGGCGAAAACGGATGCGTGTTCGATTTCTTCATGCCTGCCTCCTGAGCAACCACAGGAAAAACGGCCCGCCCACCACCGCCGTTACGATGCCCAGCCGCACCCCTTCGGTGGACCGGCAGATCAGGTCGCAGGCCAGCACGAACGCGGCACCACCAACCAACGACAGCGGCACCAGCCTCCGGTGCTCCGGCCCCACGAGCAGCCGCAGCACGTGGGGCACGATCAACCCCACGAAGCCCACGGTGCCCGCCGCCGCAGTGGCCACCGCAGTGAGCACGGTCGACAACACCAACAACCTCCTACGCAGCGACCGCACATCCACTCCTAGGCTCTGCGCCTCGTCCGAGCCCAGGCTGAGCAAATCCATCGGCCGCCCCAGAGGCCAAAGCAGCACGGCCGCCAGCACGATGGGCGAGGCCATCAGCGCGTGTTCCCAGGTGCGGTCCTCCAGGCCGCCGAGCAGCCAGTAGAGAATCTGCGTATTGCGTTCGTAGATCGCCGTCTGGCTGGAAAGCACATAGCTCGTGACCGCGCCCAGCAGTGCGTTGAGGGCCACGCCTGCGAGCAGCAGCCGCTCCGTGCTCGCGCCGCGTTGTGCGAGAGCAATCACCGCGAACGTGGCGCCAAACGCGCCCACAACGGCCGCGGCGGGCAACACCCAGAGCGAGATCGCCGCCGCACCGCAGGCGATCGCCACCACCGCGCCGGCGGCCCCACCGGCGCTCACCCCGAGCAGCCCGGGGCTGGCGAGACTGTTGCGGAAATACGCCTGCATCACCAGGCCGCTGGCCGAGAGCGCCGCGCCCACCAGCACCGCCACGATCAGCCGCGGCAATCGGATCTGCCAAAGCACAGTGGCCGCCAACTCGTCGTGGCGAAGCAGGCCCTGCCAAATACGCGCCGGGCTCATCATGAGGTCGCCCACGCCCAGCGAGAGCACCGCCAGCCCCACGAGCAGCAGCAAAGCCGCCGGCAGGCCCCAGCGCACCAGCCGCGTAGGAATCATTTGAACACCTCCGGGTGCAGCTGTCGGGCGAGCTGTTCGTAGGCGTCGATCCGATAATGGGTGACGCAACTCATGAGGTGGGGGGCGATCAGCACGGCGCGCCCCTCGCGTATAGCGGGCATGAACTTGTAGGGCATGAGAGCGCGATACGGGGCGAGCGCCGCCTCACGATCGGTTCCCATCAACACCACCGCCTCTACCGGCCAGGTAATCATCTGCTCGCTGGGCGCTGCGGCGTGGCCGTGCAGGTGCCCAATCGTGTCACCCAGATTCTCCGCACCGGCATGGGCGCAGAGATCGGCGAAGGTCGATTCGTCGCCAGGGATCATCCCGTAGGTGGAGGGAGCGATCACCCGCACCGGCCGTACGCCCGCCAACCGGCTGCACAACGTCGCCGCTCGAGCCTCACATTCGGCGATCAACGCCTCCGCGCGAGCCTCGGCGCCCAGCTCCCGGGCGAGCAGGCGCAGGCTGACATAGGAATCCTCCAGCCCCTTGTAGCGATCGAACACTAACACCCGCACCCCGGCGCGCCGCAACTGGGTGACGAGCTCGGCGCGGCTGTAGTCGGCCACCAGCACCAACGTGGGTGAGAACCTCAGGATGGTCTCGGCATCGCCGAGTGCGATCTGCGGATACCGGGCGGCCTCGGCCGCCACGGCGGAAAACTCCGGCTTGCGGGCGAGATGGCTGAGGGCGGCGACCTGCTCCGGCATGGCAAGGGCGAGCAGCAGCTCGTCGGTTCCCACCGTCTGGGATACGACCCGCACCGGCGCGATCGCCGGCTCGGCCGCCCCGAGACTGGAGCAGAGGAACCAGAGCGCGACGAGCAACCGGATCGGGGTTCTCATGAGCGTGAGAAGGGTTTGGGGAGGTCGAGCGTCGAGCGACGAGCGACGAACAACGAGTGCAGGAGCCCGGAACCCCCGCTCACCCGGCCTTCGGCCCTCGTCGCTGAACTGTCGTCACTCGTATGCATTGCTCGGTTTAGAACTTCCACTCCACCCCGCCGAAGGTGCGGAACGGGAGCGCGTCGTAGCCGGCGGCCTCCTGGTACCTTTCGTTGAGAGCGTTTTCGACGCGCAGCTTCAGTAACAGATCCTTAACCACCTCGTAGCTCGCGAAGACGCGCACAGTGGTGAAGTCCTCCAGCGGCACGTAGG
>CAJCBL010000027.1 GCA_903960515.1 uncultured Verrucomicrobiota bacterium | reverse complement strand
TGTGCTGGAGGGCGCGGTAGGTGCGGCTGTGCGTACGGAGCCAACAGATACCGACGAGACCGTGAGCGTGGCCGACTTCAGCGCGCTTACCGCCGCCGGGTGCTATGTGCTGGAGGTGCCGGGTGTGGGCCGCTCGGAACCTTTTGCGGTGGGCGCGCAGGTGTGGAATGAGCCTTACCGGTTGGTGACTCGCGGCATGTACTTGTGGCGTTGTGGCATGGCGGTGAAGGGCGAGTGGCAGGGCCGGATCTTCGAACATGGCCCCTGCCACCTCGGCGACGGACTGCTCGACGCGGTGGGCGGTCCTGCGGGCTCCATCCGCCCCAGCGTGGGCGGCTGGCACGATGCGGGCGACTACAACAAGTACGTTGTCAACGCGGGGGTGACCGTGGGCCTCATGTTCAAGGCGTGGGAACACTTCGGCGACCGCATCGGGCGCATCCCCCTCGACCTGCCGGAGAGCGGCAGGGGGTTGCCGGACCTGTTGGCGGAGCTCAAGTACGAGTTCGACTGGTTGTTCACCATGCAGGCCGGGGACGGCCGCGTGTACCATAAAATCAGCGCACGAAACTTCCACTACTGGGGCCCCCCGGACCAGGACGGCAGTCCGCGCTTCTACACGCCCTGGAGCACCACGGCCACGGCCGACTTCGCGGCGATGATGGCGCTGGGGGCGAGGCATTTCCGCCCGTACGATCCCGCCTACGCCGGGCGCTGCCTGGCGGCCGCGCGCCGAGCTTGGGCCGTGCTGCTGGCGAATCCGCAGGAACAGGTCGCCGACCCCACTGGCTTCAATACCGGTGGCTACGGTGCGGCCGACCCTGTGCACCGCCTTTGGGCGGTGGTCGAGTTGTGGGAGGCCACCGGGGAGGCGGGCTTTCTGCAGGAATTCGAGCGGCGGGCGCAGACCCTGACGTTTACGCGCGCCGGCCCCGATTGGGGCAACGTGAGTGATCTGGCGTTGGGCACATACCTCACCGCCAGCCGGCAGGAGGGCCGTGATGCCGCCTTGGTGGTGTCGCTCACCGCCAGCCTGCTCGGGCAGGCAGGGAGCATCGTAGAGGACTGCCGAGTGAACCCGCATGGGCGGCCCTTCGGTGCGGCGAAGGCCGCTTTCTTTTGGGGCTGCAACGGCTCGGTGGCGGCGCAGACGTATCTACTCCAGCTCGCCGACCGGCTCAGTCCCAAGCCCGAGCCCGCCTACCGCCAGACGGCGCAGGAGGCGCTCGCGCATCTCTTCGGCCGCAACTTCCACGGTCGCTCCTATGTGACGGGCCTTGGGGCCAACCCGCCCCAGCATCTGCACGACCGGCGCGGCGACCCCGCCTGGCCCGGCTATCTGGTCGGAGGGCCCCATCCCGACGCTCGTATCTATTTCGACGTGATGGATGACGCTTCCCGCAACGAGATTGCGATCAACTGGAACGCATCGCTCATCTACGCTCTGGCCGCCTTCGTGGAGCCGGAGGCGAAGTGAGCGGGCGAGGGTGCGGTACGCCGGTGGGGCGTGGTCGAACGCCAAGTGCAGGGCCGGTCTGCGACCGGTCTATTGACGAAGGGGGACTTCGACGCGAGGCCACGCCGCGACGGGCGCCGTAGCGGAGGCGCGACCAAGGCGAGCCCGAGCGCAGGCGAAAGGGTGCGGCTCAGTGTTGATGGCGCAAGAACACGCCGCCTAGCGAGACCAGCATTCCGATACGAACAGCGCCCTCGAAGGTGAGGACGACGAGCACCCATTTGAGCGGGGAATTGCGGCGCAGTACGAAGCCGCCAAGACTGACTAGGAAGAGGCAAAGCGCCTGGATCCGGCCGTTCGGGCCGCCGAGCACCAGGCCGATCCAGATCCAGTACATGAACAGGAATGCGGCCCATGAGAACGCGAGCCGCTCGGTCATCGGCAGGCTGCGGGGGTCGTGGCCAGCTGCCAGCGACTTGACGCCCAGGTAGCGCTCGCACAGCACCAGTTGCCATATTTCAAATACCAGAAAGAGCGGGGCTAGGGCGAGGAGCCAGATCATGGCGGTGAGTTTGGTGGGCATGCTGCGCATGCCGGAGCGGGAGGCAAGGCGGGCGGGCCGCGCGTAGGGTATCTACCTATTCAAGATTGGCGGCGGACCACCGATCTTCAATGGAAACCCTCTTCGCACGATTCACAGAGGGAAACCCTCTTCGCACGATGAATACTTGCCATTTCTCCGGCTGGATTCCGTTCGATCCCGAGACGCGCTTTACCACTTCGGGGCGGAAAGTGATCTGTTTCGCCGCCAAGGTCCGCGACGACCATGGCACAGAGTCGATCCTCAGGTTTCAGATGGACGGCGACCCGCTTGCTCCGATGCCTCCGGAGATCGCTCCGGGCCGGGCTGTCGAGATCGATGCCGAGGCCACGATGCAGGCGGTGCGTCGCCCCGACGGGCGCACCTTTTCTCGCCTCGTGTTCCATGTAACCCGGCTCAACCCCGTGCGGCGGAGGCGCAAGTCGGAGGCCCCGCTGCAGCTCGCGCTGTTCTGAGCCGTCCCCATCCTGCCGTAGATGCCGCGGGCCTGCACGCGCCTCAGGGCGCAGGTCGCGCGCAAGCACTCTGCTACGACGGAAGCTCGAGCACTGCCCCGCGCAAGGGCGGCCCCCTCTCAAGTGCATGGACACCGAGGAGCCGCGAGGATTCCTTTGCTGGAGCCTGCCGGAGCGCGCTGGAGCGCGACCCCCGAGGCCGCTAGTACGCAGTCGCTCACTATCTGGCTGGGCGTGGGCCGCTCCCCACGATGGCAGAGGAGTTGGATACCGATCGATCGTCACCGGATTCATCTTCCAGTTGCCTTCAGTGAGGGTGGGTGGCCGCGAATTGGCTGGCTTCCAGCCATGGGGCCGGCTTGTTCGCCGAGCGTCCCTCGATGTCTAGTCTTCGCCATATCCCGCTCGGTCACGCTATTCCCGACTGCCCTCATGCGATCTCGGTGAGCCTTCCCACGATGGCCGACCTGATCGGGTACGAGGAGCGAAACGCGGAGGTGCTGCGCCAGGTGCCGTCCGGGTATCCGCGTTTCGTGCTGCATCCCTTTGTGCGGGCGCTCACTGCGGAGTTTGCCAGGCGTCTGCGGCTGGAGGGGCAGGCGGTATGGCTTGTCGGCTCGCTGTCGCTGGCCGAGCAATTGAGGGTGTGGGTGGGGGCGGAGGTGGCGCGAGTGGTGACCGATGGAGAGCAGGCTGCGGTGGCCTTCCCCCCAAGCCCCGAGCACAACGCTCGGGCGAAGGCTTTCCTGCAGCATTGCGGCGGATTTGTATCTTCGCGGCAGGCCGAGGATTCATTGGTCGCGGCCGGGTTGTTGCCCGTGCCACCTGCGGAGGATAACGGGATAGGGGATGCGGCGGGGCAGGTGCGCAGCGCCCTGCACGAGGCGTATCCTGGGGCAGGTGACCAGGATTTGTTTGTGGCCGCCAACGGCATGAATGCGATCCATAGCGTTTTCTGTGTGAGCAACGGGATCCAGCGGCCGCGCGGGCGGACAACCTGGATTCAGCTGGGTTGGCTCTACCTCGACACCATAGCGATCCTGCAGAAGTTCAGCGCTGATCCCCAGCGCGACCACGTGGTCCTGCCGGATGTGAACGATTTGGGCGCGCTGCGGCGGGTGCTGGAGGAGCGCCGGGGGCAGGTGGCGGGGATTGTCACCGAGGTGCCTACCAACCCGTTGATCCAGAGCTGCGATGTTCCGGCTTTGGCGATGCTGGCCAGGGAACATGGGGTGCATTTGATTTTGGATGCGAGCATAGCGTCACCGTGGAATGTCGACGCGCTTCCGTACTGCGATGTCGCCGTGGCTAGTCTTTCCAAGTACGCCGCGAGCGGGGGCGACCTGTTGGCGGGCTCGGCGGCCGTAAATCCCTCGGCCCCGGATGCAGCGGCCTTCCGGGCCGGGCTGGCCGAGCGGATTGCGCCGCCCTACCGGCGGGATCTCGCGAGGTTGGCCTGCGAAATCCAGGACGTGGGGCGGGTTCTCGAGCGTATCAATGAATCTACACCGCAGGTGGCCGACTTTCTGGGCCGGCGCCCGGAGGTCTCCTGTGTGCACTGGGCGTTGGCGCCGGCCGCGCGCACGAACTTCCTCAAGGTGGCGAGGCACCCCGGGGCGGTGGGCAGCATGCTGTCGATCGAGTTGAAAGGGATACCTCTGGCGCGGGTCTACGACCGTTTGCGCCTACCCAAGGGACCGAGCTTCGGGTTGAAGAATTCCCTGTGCTGCCCCTTCATGTATCTCGCCCACTACGACTTGGTCACCAGCGAGGCCGGACTTGCGCAATTGGCGCAGCATTCCCTCAACCCGGAGCTGCTGCGGCTATCCGTAGGGATGGAGCCGGTTGGCGAGATCCTTGACGCACTCGGCGAAGCGCTGGATGGGCTCGCTGGCGGCTAGCGCTGGGGCATCTCGAGGGTGCCCTGTGCTGGCTCCCGTGGTCTCACAGCCTGGGCGAAGTGGAGGGGCTCCGCTCCGCCTCTATGCGAGCGGCACGCCCGAGTGTAAGCGGTTGTCGCTGCGAAGAACGCTGAGGCGGTGGCACTACACCACCTCAGGAGTCCAAATCAGTGCGAACGGTGCGACCAAATGCATGGTTGCGGGGCTAAGCGACTCGACGCTGCCAGGCAAAGCGCCATACTCCCCGGACCATGCTAAAAGGCCAAAAGGTCGTCTGTATCAACGACAGCTTCTCCGCTCTGGTGAAGGCGATCTACAAACAGCTCCCGGTGAAGGGCAAAACGTACACGATCCGGGAGGTATTTCTTGGCCGGGAGAAGGTGATCAAAGCGGGCGACTCGGCCACCGTGGGCTTGCTCTTGACGGAGCTGGTGAACCCGCCCGACCCGCTGCATCGCGGGCAGCAGGAGCTTGGCTTTAATTCCGAACGCTTCGCTCCCCTTGAGGAGCTGCCGCCGGAGGAGAACGCTGAGGAGGCCAAGGAACTGATCGGAATCGGACAGAACTCCGGCGGGTGGATGCCCGCAGGTCCTGGATCGGGCGATTACGGCTCGAATTGAGGGCCCAGCCGGGCCTTCGGGCCCGGCGGCCGAGGGCTGGATACGCAAAGGCCGGAGAAATGTGCGCTGAAAATATCTCTGGAAGTCGCTGTCCGCCAAGATTAAGCGCTATTGTGGATGAGCTCTTGCGAAAAGTTCTTGCTGAAGGCCGGGCCGGTTGCATGGTTCGCCTCTCGATTTGCTCTTTGGCCTGACAGCGACACGGGTTTCGGTAAGCGATCTAAACGAAAGATTTCGATCTTTCTTAAAGATTTCTGAAAAAGCTCTTGACCAACGAAAGGCGACTCGGCACGGTTGAACTCTTTCCCACACGGGAAAGGATCTTTGAAATCTCTGAAGTGCGATCGATTGGAGTACCCAGTCATTTAATTAAAGTATTGAAAACCTCGTTTAAACCTTCGGGTTTATTCGAGTGTAGTTCGTGAATC
>CAJCBL010000026.1 GCA_903960515.1 uncultured Verrucomicrobiota bacterium | reverse complement strand
GGAGCGTGCTTGCACGCGATCCGTCCCCCCGTTCGCCTCCCCGCCGCCCGGTTTCGACACGCCGCGCCCCGGGTACTGCTGCCGGCCGGGCAGAATCCGTGAGCCAGCCGGGCGTAACCCTGCACTCGCACCACCTTGCACTCGCGCAGTGCCCGAACTCCGGTGCCCGTCGTAGGAGCGTGCTTGCACGCGATCCGTCCCCCCGTTCGCCTCCCCGCCGCCCGGTTTCGACGAGCCCCACCCCGCCTAGCCCCACATGCAGAATCGCGTGCAAGCACGCTCCTGAATAGGTGGGCTCAGGGCCGGATCACCGCGAGCGGTTCCTGGCCGCGCACGGCCGAGGCGGTGGGCGCCGGCAGGGCGAAGGGGTCCACGTTCTCCCTCGCCGCCACGGTGGCCATGACCTTGGGTACGTAGAACCGGGTCTCGGCCGGCAGGCGCTCGGCGATCTCGTCGAAGCTGCGGCGTTTCACCTTGTCGAGCTCGCGGCCGATGCGCCCCTCGCCCGCGTTGTAGGCGGCGAGGGCGAGCGGCCACTCGCCAAACTTCCCGTGCAGGAAACGCAGATACTGGGCGGCGGCGCGGGCGCTCTTCTCGGGGTTGGTGCGCTCGTCGAAGGGAAACAGGCTCAGCCCGAAACGCTTCGCCGCCGCTGGCATGAACTGGAACAACCCGCGCGCGCCCGACGGGCTTCGCGCCTCGGGATCGAAGGAGGATTCGACCTCGGCCAGCCAGATCCACTCCGGCGCTACACCTTCGGCGCGGAAGGCCGCCTTCAGTCGCGGCGCCAGGGCGGCGGCGCCCGGCGGGGCGGTGCGCTGGGCGATGCGGCGTGTCCAGGTATTGCTGCTCATGGCCGAGCGGTACACGCGGTCGCGCACGACCTCGAAGCGGAGAGTGGGGCGTGGCCGCTCGCTGGGTACGGGGAGGAGCGGGTCGCGCAGGCGGCGCTGTTCCTCCGCCCATTGGCGGTTCGAGGTCTCCACGGCTTCGCTGGCGAGGTCGAGGTAGTCCATGCGCGGGGCGAGCCAGTCGGCGTAGGGCTGCCCCCAGGGCTGCTCGCGCAACCAGGCCAGCAACTGCGCGGCCTGCGGCCGCAGCGCAGCGAAATCCTCGATACTGCCCAGAGCCAGCGAATCGGCGATGGGCTGGAGCTGGGCGACCAGGCGTTCCTGCTGCTCGGCGGAGAGCGGCTCCAGTTGCTCGCTGTCGAAGTTGTCCTCCAACCACGCGCGGCCGTCGTCGAGGATCTGGTCGATGAGGGCTGAGGCGGGCGGGCCTTGCGGCTGCGGAGCGGCGGGAAGCGGACCGCCCTCGCCCGGCCGCGGGGGCGCAGGCTGGGGTGCCGGAGCCGGAGCACGTTGGGCCTGTTCAGTCGGGTTCGCCTGAGCGGACCGATCGGAGGGAGCTACCTCAGCCGGGAGAACCGGAGCGGTGGCTGCGGGTGGCGTGGCCTCCGGCGACTGGGCGGCCGCAGGCTCGCCGGCGCCCGGCACGGCGGTGCAGGCGAGGGCGGTAAGGCAGACGGCGATGGCGCGGGCGTGCGGCACGGGCGGCAGTGTGGGCAGCGCCCGGGCGGAGTCGATGCCGGTTAGCGGGGGCGAATCGGGAAATGGCCATACTTACGGAGCCTGTGGCCCGGTGGCGCTGCTGTCTCCGGCACGGCGGCACAGCACACTTGCCGTGGTTGGTGTCGGCAGCAGAGTCGGGCCCAACCCCGATTATCGCATGACCTGGAAACGCCTCTTTCGCTGGTTGGTTCGCGCCGCGCTCGGCGGCCTCGCTCTGGTTCTGCTCTACGCCTGCTTGGCTTGGTTTCTGATCCGAGCAGATGAGGCCGAGCGGTGGGCTCGATCCTACGAGGGGCGAATCGTCACTGCCCTGGGATGGCAACGGTCGAGCGACAATTCGGAGCAACTCGACAAACATCCGGAACTTGTTCTTACGCTCCTGGAAAACGACTCCTCCCGAGTGCGGGTAGCAGCTCGGTTCTTCCTGAGCCGGCCGAGGGCTCCGTTGGGCGATGCCACATTGGATGCCATCGCCGGAGAACTGGGTGACCCCGAGGGGCTCGACCGCGACTTCCTCATCAAGCTTTTGGCAGTTTCAGGAAAAGGAGGAGTGCAGCGCATAATCACGCTTTATCGGAAGCCGGACCTAGTTGAGTGCACGTTGCAGCAATCCGTCTGTGGCGCGGTTGAACACTCGTTGGGCATGCCGAATGACGATTTGCTTGCTGGGCTCCTCGAAATTCTCGGTAACGAGAATGTCCTTCTCGGAAACCGCTGCCTTGCGGCGGATGCACTTGGTTTCATCTACAAGCCCAATGAGGCCCACGAACGGAAGGATTTCCGGTTCGCCGCGATGGCATCGCTGAATGATCGACTTCCGGCCCTGCCCGAGCCGGTGGCTGCGTCCGTGCGAGCCGCGTTAAAACGCATCGAAGATGAGGATACGCGGAGGACTAAGGAAGGGCGGCTACGTTATACCCGTGAATTCCAAAATCTCAGTGATGACGGACACGAAGCCATTGCCGCGCTCGCAGAGGAGGACGGATGCTGGCGTGTCGCAGAAGCTGCTGATGCGCTAGCTAAGAAGGGGATCAAAGAGGCAATTCCAGATCTTCAACGCGTGGCCGAGACCCATTGGTACAGCCCAGTTCGGAAATCCGCAGCGCGGGCCATTCGCGTCCTGCAGGGGCAAGAGGCGTTCCGGCCCATAGCCGGAAACGGGCGGGGCACCTGGAATTCGACTCTCGAGATGTACCGGGAAGAAGAGATCGAGCGATGGCGCAACGACCCAAGCCTCAGATCAAGCGAGAGTTATGTCCCTGAAATCTCCCGGAAGTTGCGACGCACTGCATACTGGAGACTCCTGCCGAAGGTGAAAGAAGTAGAGTTTCGGAGACCCGGACGCTTGCCTCGGCGAAAACTCTTCGAGGACTGCTCCATGCGGTATATGCGGCCCTATTTCGCTACTAGTTTTGCCGGCGGGGAATTGCTCGGTTACGACGAAGGTGAGTTCGGAGCTGGAACTGTATTCGTCCGCAAAGGTGAGATTCCCCAATTCTTCCCGACCGAGAACGTCGCGGGATTTGTGCGAATGCCGTTTGGCGTGCTAATCTTGGAATCGAATTCGGCGTGTTCATGGAGTGGAACAGATCTTACCACCCAAAACGCCGACGGGACCGTGTCGGTGCAGCCGTTCAAGGCTCTCCCGTATGATCCATCACATTGGTCGTATCTTCCGAGCGGTGACCTGTTTGTCGACTGCGGCCCGGATAAGGTCGTCATCACTACCGGCGGGCATCTGCGGATGGCTACGCCGGAGGAGATCAAGAAAGCTGACTAGACGCTCGTGCCGTGGCGCCGCTCTCTCCTGCGTTGCCCTACTCGGTGCTGGCGGAGCGGTCCTTTTGGCTCTGCTGCTAGCGCTTGGAGCAGCTCTTCCTGCCCGCCTCCGATCACCCAAGGTCAACCAACCAGGTCACCGCCCCATCCGCACCGAGTGTCGCTACCCGAAAATCCATCTGGCCGGAGAACACGATGAGCTCTGCACTGAAACGCTTCCCGGCGACGAACTGCCGGAACGCCTCGTCGGCAGCGACCAGCCTGCGATGGACCTCGCCCATGAGCTCCAGCAGCGCAAGGGCTCGCGCCTGTGTCGGCCGGCCGGATCCTCCGAGGTTGTGTGAATACGTGATCGAGTCGTCAGTGCTCGATGCACTGATATGCGCCCCGGCCAAGGTGCCCACCCATACCTCGTAGCGCTGGGTTTGGAGATTGCAGAGAAGCGCTTGCGCCAGAGCGGGCCAGTTTGTCGTTTCCAGTTCCATAAGCTTCGCAGCGGGGCCCTGGCCCGCTCACCCCAACAGCTTTGCCTGCGTATCCAGGTGCTTCTTGATGCTGCCGCACACGGTGTCGCACAGCGCGAAAATGCCGGGATCGGCGACCGCGTAGAGGACGTTGAGCCCCTGCTTGCGGCGAGTGAGCAGCCCGCAGGCGACAAGCACCTGCAGGTGCTTGGAGATGTTGGCCTGGCTGGTCTCCTGCAGCCCCACGAGTTCGGTCACGCTGCGCTCGCCCCCGCGCAGGGCCATGAGGATACGCAGCCGCATCGGCTCGCCCATCGCGCGGAAGCGCTGGGCGATGAGCTCGATGGTGGCGGGCGGCAGGTCCTTGGCCATGGGGCGAGAGCAAGAGGCAAAAGGGGAGGCTTGACGACTCGAAACTTCCGTATAACTAAATGGCTATTCAGTAAACAGTACTCCTCTCACCTATGAAACTCGAATACCGTATCCGCGTCCTGGCCGGCTCCATGATCCTCGCCAGCCTCGCCCTCGCCCACTTCTTCGGCCCTTGGTGGCTGCTGCTCGCCGCCTTCGTGGGCGTGAACCTCATCCAGTCCGCCTTCACCGGCTTTTGCCCCGCCTGCAACATCCTCCACCGCCTCTTCCCCGACGCCCCCGGCGCCTGCGGCTGCGACGACGGCAAGTGCTGCGGCGGCTCTTCCGCCCCCGAGGCGAAACCCGGCGACTCCTGCGGCTGCGGAGGCAAACACTGAGCGCGCCTCCGAAAGGTAGGGACGGCGCTCCGCCGCCGTCCGCCCCTTCGCGGTGGTCCCGGAATTCGCGCCAAACCGCGTTGGGGTCAACGCGGTCCACCTTTTGAGCTCCGCGCTCATCCACTCCTCCACTCCTTCAGTGCCTTCCCCCTTGAAAGCCCTCCGTTTCCTTGCCCCCGTCCTCATCGGAACCATACTCGGCGCCCTTATGGGAACCTTCGGCCAGTGTACCTCCGGCACCTGCCCGTTTACGTCCACCTGGTGGCGCGGGGCGATCTACGGCGGCGTACTCGGCCTGCTGTTCGCCGTTACCTCCCTGCGTTCCTGATACTGCCCAGGCCGTCCCCTCGACCTACTTCCATGAAATCCCTCATCGTTGTGCCCTCGCTCATGTTGCTGCTTCTCGCGCCAGGCTGCGGGCGTGAGTCCCATGCACTTGGCGACACCCACCCTGCAGTCCCGGTCCGCGTAGCCGCCGTGCAGCCCCTCACCGAGACGCGCCGGGTGGAACTGCCGGGCACGGTGCGCGCGGTCGAGCGCGCCGCCCTCGCACCGAAGATCATGGGCACCGTTGCCAGCCTGCCAGTCACTCTCGGCCAATCGGTGAAACGTGGCGACGTGCTGGCGACCATCTCGGCCAACGAGATCGGCGCTCGCTTGGCCCAGGCCGAATCGGGCCTGACCCAGGCCCGCCGCGACCTGGAACGCGAAACCGGCCTGCTGGCCAAGGGCGCCAGCGCGGCCGAGACCGTGCGCAACATGGAGGATCGGGTACGCCTGATGGAGGCCACCGTGGCCGAGGCGCGCACGATGCTCACCTACACCTCGCTCACCGCGCCGTTCGATGGCGTGGTCACCCGCCGCCTCGCCAACGAGGGCGATCTCGCCGCCCCGGGCAACCCGTTGCTCGAAATGGAGAATCCGGCCCAGCAGCGGGTGGAGGTCGAGGTGCCCGACGGTCTGGCCGCCGTCGCCGTGGGGGCCTCGGCTCCGGTGCGCATCAATGCCCTCGATTTTCCCGGACGCGTAGCCGAAATCTCACCGGCCCTCGACGCCGTCTCGCGCACTTTCCTCGCCAAGATCGACCTGCCCGCTGGTGCCGCGGTGCGCTCCGGCCAGTTCGCCCGCGTCGCATGGCCTGCCGGTGAGGGCACGGCGCTGGTCGCACCGGCGACTGCAGTGACAAATTTCGGACAAATGGAGCGCGTCTTCGTCGTGGCCGAGGGCCGCGCGACACTGCGCCTGGTGAAAACCGGCGCGCGGCACGGGGATCAGGTTGAGATCCTCTCCGGACTTTCCGCCGGCGAGCGCGTGGTGGCCGACGGCGCAGCGACCTTGCGCGATGGACAACTGGTGGAGGTGACGCCGTGAGCGCTCCAGAAAACGCCGACACGGGCAGCGCCAAGAGGTACGGCATCACTGGCCGGATCGCGGCGATGTTCATCGACTCTCGCCTTACTCCCATCGTCATAGCGGCGTCGATTCTCCTCGGCGCGTTCTCGATCGTGATGCTCCCCCGCGAGGAGGAGCCGCAGATCAAGGTGCCGATGGTCGATGTGATGGTGGCGATGCCCGGCTCAACCGCCGCCGAGGTCGAGAATCGCATGACGCGCCCGATGGAGAAGCTGCTCTGGGAAATCCCGGGCGTGGAGTATCTGTATTCCACCTCCAGTCCCGGCAGCGCGATCACCATTGTGCGCTTCAAGGTCGGCACGAATCTGGAGGAGGCGCTGGTGCGCCTGAACCAGAAGATGCAGGCCAACTTCGACCGCATCCCGCTGGGCGGCGGCCTGCCTCTGATCAAGCCCCGCTCGATCGACGATGTGCCGGTGCTGGCGCTCACGCTACACAGCACCATCCAGGATCATCTCACTCTGCGGCGCCTGGCCGCCCAGTTGGACGATGAGATCAAGGCCATCCCGCAGGTCGCGGAGACCACGCTCATCGGCGGCGTGCGCCGAGCGGTGCGCGTGCAGCTCGACGCCGTGGCGCTCGCGGCGCGCGGGCTTTCGGTTACGCAACTCATCCCCGCTCTCCAGCAGGCCAACCGGCAGGCCCAGCTCGGCTCGCTCCCGACGGCTGATACGGAATTGCTGCTGGAAACCGGCAGCTTCCTGCGCGATGCCGCCGACGTGGGTGCGGTGGTGGTAGGAGTGTTTCAAAACCGGCCGGTGTATCTGCGCGATGTCGCCGCCGTGCGCGACGCCTCGGAGGAGCCGGCCAACTACGTGCTCTACGGCTCGGGTGTAGGGTCCTCGCTCGCGGCCGGACCGCATTCGGAGACGGCACGGGCACAAGGTCCGGCCATACAGCACGGAAGCGAAAACGCTTCCGCTATGGTGCGGTCCGGAAATGAAAACGCTTCCGCTACAGCGAGTGTGATGCCTGCGTCGCGCGATCTTCAGGCGGCGGTCACCATCAGCGTGGCCAAGCGCCCGGGGGCCAACGCCATCGACGTGGTCAACTCCGTGCTCGCGAAGGTCGATTCCCTGAAGGGCCGCCTGCTGCCGGCGGATGTCCATGTGGCGGTGACGCGCGACTACGGCCACACGGCGGCCGAAAAGTCCAACGAGCTGCTCCTGCACATGGGCATCGCCGTCTTCGGCGTGGCGCTCCTGATCCTCTTCTTCCTCGGCTGGCGCGAGTCGCTGGTGGTGCTGCTCGCCATCCCCTCGACGCTCGCGCTCACACTGATGGTGTTTTACCTCTACGGTTACACCCTCAACCGCATCACCCTCTTCGCGCTGATCTTCTCGATCGGCATTCTGGTGGACGACGCGATCGTGGTGGTGGAGAATATCGTACGCCATGTGCGCCTTCCCGGCGCCGACAAGAAGCCGCTCACTCAAGTGGCCCTCGAGGCGGTCGACGAGGTGGGCAACCCCACCGTGCTCGCCACCTGGGCGGTGATCGCGGCGATCCTGCCGATGGCCTTCGTGGGCGGCCTGATGGGCCCGTACATGCGGCCCATCCCCATCGGCTCCACGGCGGCGATGCTCTTCTCGCTGGCGATCGCCTTTACCGTTACGCCCTGGGCGGCGGTGCGGGTGCTGCGGCGCCACCTCGCTCCGTCGCGTAGCGGAACGGCTTCCGTTCCGCCGGCTTCCGTTCCGCCCGCCCCGGCCGACCACGACCACGCGCCCAACGACTGGTCCACAAGGCTCTATCACCGGATCATGGATCCGCTGCTCGACCACCCGCGCTGGCGCTGGGCCTTCCTCGGCGGGATTGTGGCGCTGTTGCTCGGCGCGATGGGGCTGGTCGGACTCGGTGCGGTGAAGGTCAAGATGCTGCCCTTCGACAACAAGTCGGAGTTCCAGATCATCCTCAATACGCCCGAGGGCACCACCCTCGAGCGCACCGCCGCCATCGCGCAGGAGATGGCCGCCTCGCTGCGCGACGAGCCCGAGGTGCGCGACTTCCAGATCTACGCCGGCACAGCCTCGCCGTTCAACTTCAACGGCCTGGTGCGCCACTACTTCATGCGCCGCGGCCCCAATGTGGCCGACATCCAGGTGAACCTCGTGGGCAAGGACGAGCGCTCGCTCCAAAGCCACGACATCGCCAAGCGTATCCGCCCGCGCGTGGCCGCGATCGCCGCCAAGTACGGCGCCGCAGTCGCCGTGGCCGAGGTGCCGCCCGGCCCGCCGGTGCTGCAGACGCTGGTCGCCGAAATCTACGGACCCAGCGAGGAGGCCCGACTGGCGCTCGCCACTCGAGTGCGCTCGATCATGGAGAAGTCCCCCGGGGTGGTGGACCTGGACTGGTATGTGGAGGCGCAGCAACCGAAAGTGCGCTACGTGGTGGACAAGGAGAAGGCGGCGCTGCACGGCATCACCGAGGGCGACATCGCGCAGGCGTTGCGCATCGCGGCGCCCGGGCTCGCGGCCGACCTGCTCCACCTGCCCGGAGAGCGCGAGGACATCTCGGTGGTCATCGAACTGCCCCGCTCTGCCAAGGGCCGGCCCGAGGATCTGCTCTCGCTGCGGGTGCGCAGCAGCAGCCCGGCGGCCCCGCCGGCGCCGAGCGGAGTGGCGGGTTTGATACCGCTTTCGGAACTCGTCCGCATCGAACGGGTACCCGGCGAGCGCAGCCTCTACCGCAAAAACCTTGTACCGGTCACCTACGTGACCGCCGATGTCGCCGGCGTGGTCGAGAGTCCCGCCTACGCGATGGCCTCGATGAACCGGGAGCTCAACAAGATCGACGCCCGCGAGTTCGGCGGCGCCGAGCGCGAGTTCAAGATCTACAATCTGGAGATGCCGTTCGACGGCCGCGCTCCGGCGATGAAGTGGGACGGCGAGTGGCACATAACACTGGAAGTGTTCCGCGACCTCGGCCTGGCCTTCGCGGCAGTGCTGGTGCTGATCTACATGCTCATGGTCGGCTGGTTTAAGAATTATGTGACGCCGTTGGTGGTGATGGCCGCGATCCCGTTCTCGCTCATCGGAATCCTGCCCGCGCACTGGGGCATGGGCGCGTTCTTCACCGCCACCTCGATGATCGGCTTCATGGCCGGCGCCGGCATCGTGGTGAGAAACTCGATCATCCTGGTCGACTTCATCGAACTGCGCCGCTCACACGGTCTGTCGCTGCGCGACGCGGTGGTGGAGGCTGGGGCGGTGCGTTTCCGGCCGATGCTGCTCACGGCGCTGGCGGTGGTGGTGGGTGCTAGCGTGATCCTTGCCGACCCGATCTTCCAGGGGTTGGCGATCAGCCTGATGTTTGGCGAGATCGCCTCGCTGCTGGTGAGCCGCATGGCCGTGCCGGTGCTCTACTTTATGACCAACCGGAAAGCCTAAACTTCAAGCAGAACACAAAGGCGGAGGAACGTGCTCGGTGGTGGCAATTCAGTCGTGCATTCCTCCTGCGGGTTTTCCTCTGTGCTCTCGTCCCTCTCTGTGGTCTCTGTGGCCAATCTCTTCACCGATCATCCCCATGACACTCTTCCAACTCATCCTCCTCTTCGTCGCCGCCATCGGTGCCTTCCTCGTGATGCGGCCGCTGCTCTTCGGCGGCAGACGCCTCTCTGTGGCCGAGGCCCAGGCCAAACTGGCCGCGGGCACCGCAGTGCTCGTGGATGTGCGCGAGCCGGGCGAGTGGAAGAGCGGAGTGGCCGCGCCGGCGGCGCTGTTGCCCGGAAGCGACCTGCTGGGTGAACGCCGGAAGTGGAAGAAGTTCCTGGCCGCCAACAAGGGCAAGGAGGTCATCCTCTACTGCGCCTCTGGTATCCGCTCGGGTAACGCGGCGATGATCCTGCGCAAGGAAGGTTTCAAGACCGCCAATCTCGGCAGCTTTCGCCGCTGGGCCGGAGCCGGCCTGCCCGTGCGCAAGGAGTGAGCATTTTCGATTTGGGTTGCCGACTTCCGATTGAACCGTGCGGGCCATCCCGCCGTCGACCGTCCTGCTACTCGCGACACTCTCCCCGCTACTTCCTACTCCCATGACCACTCGCCTCCTCCCATTCCTTGTTCTGCTTTCTTTGGTCGTCGCTGTCGCCGGTTGTGCGAAACAACCGGGCTCCTCGTCGCCTACGGCCGATTCCGCTCAGCACGCCGTCTCGGATTTCTCCACCGATGTGCTCGCCCGCAGCCAGGTGACACCGGTCCTCGTCGACTTCTGGGCTCCGTGGTGCGGTCCGTGCAAGATGCTCAAACCGGTTCTCGAAAAGGCCGCGGCTGAAGCCGGCGGGGGCTGGCACCTCGTCACCGTCAACGTCGATAACCACGGCGACCTCGCCCAGCAGTACGGTATTCAGAGCATTCCCGCCGTGAAACTCTTCCACCGCGGCAAGGTCGTCGCCGAGTTCGTGGGTGCGAAGTCCGATTCCGACTTCCGCTCCTGGCTCGCTTCAAATCTGCCGAAGTAGGACCGGTCGCCGACCGGTTCATCAGCACACCGCCGGCCTGCACCCCGCCCGCCCGTTCCCCGCACCCTTCCGCCTCCGACCTCTCCGCTATCCGGTTTCCGCTTTCCGGTCTTTCATCATGTCCCACCCTCTCCGTCTTGTCATCGTAGGCGGCGTAGCCGCCGGTGCTTCCGCAGCCGCCCGCGCCCGGCGACTCTCCGAAACCACCGAGATCATCCTGATCGAGCGCGGTGCGGATGTCTCCTTCGCCAACTGTGGCCTGCCGTATCATATCGGTGGTGAGATCGCGGAGCGCGCCGCGCTCGCGATGCAAACCCCACAGACGCTCAAGGCCCTGCTCAACCTCGATGTGCGCACCGGTACCGAGGTCGTGGCCATCGACCGCGCTGGCAAGCGCGTGCAGTTGCGCACCCTCGCCACCGCAGCCGAGGCGTGGCTGCCCTACGATAAGCTCGTGCTTGCCCCCGGCGCGGTGCCGCTGCGCCCGCCGTTGCCCGGTGTCGACGACCCTCGCCTCCACACCCTGCGTTCACTCCAGGACATGGACCGCATCAAGGCCGCCGCAGCCATAGCGTCGCGCGTCTGCGTGATCGGCGCGGGCTTCATCGGCCTGGAGATGGCCGAGCAGTTCGTGCATCTCAAGAAAACGGTGACGCTGGTGGAGCTGCTCGACCAGCTTCTGCCTCCGCTCGACAAGCCCATGACCCTGCTCATGGAGGACGAGCTGAAACGCCATGGCGTCGAGCTTGCCCTGGGCGATGCCATCGCGGGTTTCTCCCCCACGGGCGAGGGCCTTGAATGCCAACTCAAGTCCGGTCGCGTGATCCCTTCCGATCTGGTGGTGCTCGCTATCGGGGTACGGCCCGACACTGCGCTGGCCAAGGCTGCCGGGATCGAACTCGGGCCGCGCGGGCATATCCGTGTTGATACGTTTCTGCGCACCAACGACCCCGATATCTATGCGGCCGGCGATGCGGTCGAGGTCCGTGATCTCGTCACTGGCGACCCGAGCGCGGTGCCTCTCGGCGGCCCAGCGAATCGCCAGGGTCGGGCCGCGGCGGATCACATTTTCCGCCCCGACAAGGCCAAGCCCTTTCCCTGGCGCTCTGGGTACGGCAATCGTGCGCGCCTTCGGTGTTGCTGCCGGCCTCACCGGTTGGTCCGAAAAACGCCTTCGTGCCGCCGGCCGTGTCTATTGCACGGTTACGGTTAACGACAACCACCACGCCGGCTATTTCCCGGGGGCGCAGCCCATCATGCTCAAACTTCTCTGGGATCCGGCCGACGGCCGTGTGCTCGGCGCCCAGGTCACCGGCCTGGCCGGCGTGGACAAGCGCCTCGATGTGCTCGCCACCGCGATCACCGGCGGGCTTACCATCGACGATCTTGCGCAGTTGGAGCTCTCGTACGCGCCGCCGTTTGGATCGGCTAAGGACATCGTCAATCTCGCCGGCATGACCGCCTGCAACAGCCGCGAGGGATTGGTCGAGCCGGTGGACGCGTTGCCCGAGGATCCGGTTGTCCAGATCGTGGATGTACGGCCGCCGGCTTTGGCGCAGAAGTTCCCGGTGCCGCGGGCTGGGGTGATCAACATTCCCCTCGCTGCATTGCGTCAGCGCAGCGGTGAACTCGATGCCTCCCGCCCGGTGGTGACGGTCTGCGCGCTGGGCAAGACGTCCTATTTCGCGGCCCGCATCCTGGCGCAGCGTGGATTCCAAGTGCAGTCGCTCACCGGCGGGCTGCGCGCGAACTTCGATCCGCGCTCACCGGCCAAGCCGCCGGCGCCGTAAGTAGGGCCGGTCTGTGACGGCTTTGGCTTGGCCCCTGCCGACTTCGCTCGCACCACCGATTCCCGCCCACATCAGCCGCGGCGTCCTGACGAGGCGCCCTACGGCCGAAACCCTGGGCGCTGTCCGTGGCGTGAGGAAGCCGGGCGGGCTGGTGCGATTACCAGCTTGAGCAGCAGGAGGCCGACCCCGAGCAGGATAGCGTGGCATGCGCAGGAACGGGCATTCGCCTCAGGCAGGTTCACGGGCGGGCTCGCGGCGAGTTGGCGAACGGTGTCGGCCCCTTGGCGACACCGGTGCCGGCTGCGGCCCCGACCACGGCGGCGGGGCGAAAATCGCGGCGTTCACTTGAAGAGCGAGTTGGTGAGGTCGGAGAGGTCCTGGATGGTTTCGATGATCCCCTTGCCGCCGGTGGAGAGCGCGATGGCGTCGTCCCATTGGCCGGGCGGGAGCTCGGCGCGGCCGATCGCGCCGAAGCTGTCCCGCACCTTGCCGAAGCGTTCCCTCGCACTCTCGAGGCGGGTGAGGTTGTGCTTGTCGGAGGCGGTGAGCTTCGCGGCCGGGATCTTTTTGAGGGCGGCGAGCTTGGCGTCGATGAACGGCAGGAACTTGCCCTCGAGATCCTTGGCGGTGCCGCGGCAGGCCTCGCGCACGCCGGCGAGGCGCGAGAGGCTCTTGTCCTTGAGCATCTCGCCGGCCTTGAACAGCGTCACGTCCGAGAGCTGGCGCACCCACTGCGGATCGAGGTTGTCCATGACCTCGTCCACGTTGGAGAGGTCCTTGTGGATGTTAAGCACGGCCATCATGCGGTACGCCTCGGGGTCTACGCGGCTGGTCATCTTCTCCCAGGCCTGGGGGGCGCTGGCGCCGGTGGTCTTTCGATACGCCTTGTTCCAGGCCTCCTGTGCGTCGACCTGCCACTGGTGCCGGGTCGCGGGCTGGCCGTTCTTGGTCAACCACACATTGCGCCGCAGGGAGGTGGTGCCGTCCGCATTCCGCACGGGTATCCAGTCGGGCTGCTCCTTCAACGCCTGGTCGAAATCCATGCCGGTGGAGCCGGAGCTGGCGGCGTTGCGGATCGCCAGAATCTCGTGGTCGCCGTAGCCGGCCTGCCTCATCGTAGCGTAATAGTCGGCACGCGCCCGGGTGTGGATCTGGTCGAGCGTCTGCTCGTAGAAACGACCTACCGCGGGCTGGGCCTTGTATTTAAGTACTCCCTTCGCGGTGGGGTTGCCGTTGATCGCCACCGTGGCATCGAGCACCTTCTGGTGCAGCCGCTTCGCCTCGGCTTCGGGCACGCCGTCGTGCACAGCTTGCTTCCACGCGTGGAAGTCGCCCACGAAGCCCTGGACCTGCTCATCGGCCGCGCGCAGCTCGGCCTCGTAGCGGGCGGCGTCGCTGGGCGCCGCCTTGCCAGCGTTGCCCCTGGGGAGTGCGGCGGGTGCGCCCGCCTGTTTGGCCGCGCCGGCTGAGGAGTCGGCGGCTTTGAGCGTAGTGGCGTCGGGCAGATCGCCGCCCTTGTTCACCTTGGCGAGCAGGAACGGCAGTCCCTTGTTCATCAGGACGGAGGCACCGCCGGCCTTGGCCGCGCCGGCCCAGCCGCCTTGGCAATAGCCGTCGTAGCTGCTCCACGCAGCGTCGACGGCGTCGGAATACATCGAAACCGACTGCTTCACGCCGGTGAGCAGATCCTTCTCGGCCCAGCCGGAGGCGAACTGGTAGGTGAGGGCGACGGCCTGCGGGCCGCCCATCATGCTGCAGACCATGAGGCCGGTGTCGGAGCCGCTTTTGATGTTTTCGAGGGCCTGGACCTGTGCGTCCTTCCACGCGAGGTCCTCGTCCAACTTGGCGAGCTTGGCCTCGGTGTGGCCCTGCCATTTGCTCTTCAGTGCAGTAGTCAGTTTCTGGTAGCGCCCGAGCGAGTCGGGGGCCTCGTCGCGGACCTTTTGGAGGGTGGCGATGGCCTGCGGGCGCTCGGCGGCGGGCAGCAGCTCGATATACTTCTCGGCGAGCTCCTGCTGGGTCTCCACGGCCTCGATGCGCCGGATGTTGTCCTCGATGTTGCGGCGGAACTGGGAGCGGGCCATCACGTCGAACGGCGTCTCCGTGCGCTGGTAGGTGCCGGTCTGCAGTTGGCGGATGGTGTCCTGCTCGGAGAGGGCGTTGGACTGGGCGTTGACGAGGTTGAAGCGCAGGGCGGCGATGCGTTTCTGCTGGTCGGTGGTGGGCGCCTGGCCGCTGCCGCCGATCTGGGCCGTCAATGTGTCGATGTCCTGCTGATACTGCTGGGCGCGCTTCTTCTCGTAGAGGATGGTGCTTTCGTGGAAGGCGATGGTCTCGGCCTGCACTTGCTGCGCCGCCTGCTGGTCGGCCTTGATCGGGGCGGCGGCCGCCTTCGGGGCGCGCGCGGCGGCCGTCTTGGCCTGGTGCGCGGCGAGGTCGCGGGCATCGCCCATCGTCGAGGCGAGGCTGGCGGCCTCCTCGGGCGTCATGATCCGGCGCTTGTAGTGGTAGCGCACGCCGGCGCCGCTGAGCGAGGTGACTTCGGAGGCGGCGAACAGCATGCTGACCGTCGCCCGCTCGCCATAGAGGGCGTGCAGCGGGCAGGTGAGAGTGGAAGGCTGGCTCACTTTGCCGGGGCCGGTGCGGAGGTGGCGCGAGAGCAGGCCGGCCTTGGTGCCGTCGCCGCCCTGGCCGCTGTAGGTGCCGGACTGTGTCACCACGGCGAGGCTCACGGTGGCGGTGACTTCGGGGAACGGCGAAGGCACCAGGCTGCCGACCTTCGGGGCGGAGGTGCTGCGCTGGGCCGTGAGTTCGGTGGTGAACGCGCCGCCGGATTGCGCGACCACGGGGGCGGGCGGCGACCAGGTGATCGAGTAGCCCAGCTCCATCGAGTCATGCACCGGTAGGGCCGTCGTGCTGTCGTCGTAGACGCTGCGGGTGTCCTGATGGGAGAGGCTGCCGGCGGTCACCTCGGTGCGGCGTTCGGAGCTCAGGGTGGGCCGTGGATCGTCGGTCTGGGTACGCCGCATCGCCTGCCGGTAGGCGTCGTTGGCGCGCGGATTCTCGACTTGCAGCACCACGCGGTGGGCCGCGCTGGGGTGTTCGTTCACGATCTCGGTGCGATCGAGCACCCAAAAGATGTGCTCGGCCGGGATGGGCTGTGGGAAGCCCACCTTGGGCGCGAGGGCCTCGAATGCACGCCGGTAGCCCTCGAACTCCGCCACGATCTCCTTCTCGCCCTTGCGCACCAGGCTCTCCCAGGTGCTCCAATCGAAGCCGTCGCCCGTAGGCGGCTTCTGGTACTGCACATGTGTGGGGTAGTAGGCGCGCGAGCGGATGCTGCGGGTGAGCTCCATCGTGGGCTCCCGGCCCTTGGCGACGAGGGCGGCCGCCTCGTCGGCAAAGTTGTTGTTCTCCGATGACAAGCGCCGCGGGCCCAGGCTGTATTCGGTCTTCTGGAGGCCGGCTTCGGAGAGCGTGAAGACGGTTTTGGTCAGCTCGCTGCCGCCGCGGTAGCCGACGAAGGAGCCGTCGCCACGATCCTCGAACAGCTCCATCCCGGAGCTGAGCTCGCCGGTGGGGGCGGTCTCGCAGAAGTACAGTAGCAGCAGGTTCGCCCCGAGGCTCTTGAGCGGCTGGAAGTAGGTCGGCCGCTCGTAGTCGTTGTCGGGCTCGGTGCGCACGATGGCGTCGTTGCGGTCGCGGCTGCGCCCGCTGTCGAAGGGGTCCTGGATCGATACGTACGGGGCGGGCTCGAACTCTCCGGAGAGGGCCGGCGGCTTGTCGAGGTTGCGCAGCAGGCTCTTGGCCGAGGCGAACTGTTCGGCCACGCGCGCCTTGATCAAGGCGGCGTCGGGCAGTTCGCCCAGAGCGGCAAGGGACTGCACGGCCTGCTCGGCGCGACGTTGCAGCGCCTTGAGCAGTGCGGCGTGCTGGCCGGCGCGACGCATGGTCTCGTGGGCGGCGGCATGGTTGCCGCAGAAACGGGCCAACTGCGCCTGGTTGAGGAGGTTGTCGTAGCCCTGCATCACCTTGGTCATCGAGGCGCGCAGCGAGAGGATCTCGCCGAGCAACGGCGCCGCAGCGTTGAGATACTCAATACACGCAGCGGCCGGATAGTCCTCGATTGCCGCCCAGCGGGCTTCGAAGGTGCGGCGCGCCTCCGCGGTCATCGGGCCGGCGAGCTGCTCCATCGCCTGGCGCACCGCGGCGACGGCCCCGAGGTACTGCAACGAGCTGAATTCGCGGAGATCGAGCTTGGGCGCCACCGGGGTGGCGCTGGCCTGCGCAAGCATGGTGGCCAGCGGCGGCAAGGGCGGCAACTGCTTGAACGCCTCCTGTGCCGCCTGGTCGTTATCGTTCGGCGCAGGAGCGGCGGAGGGAGGCGGGGGGGACGTGTGTGCCGCCGAAACGGCGACAACGGGCGCGGCGGAGGTCCGTAACGCAGGGGTGGGCGGGGCCGCCTGTTTCTGGGGCGCTGTGCTCGCGAAGGGGGGCGGCGGCGCGCTCCGGGCCTCGGGCCGGATACTGGGTGCCGGGGCGGGACCGGCGGCAAAGCCCGCCTTGGGATTCTCCTTGAGGATCTCCTGCTTGAGCTCGTCGGCGTAGGGATCGCCGGGATGGAGCTGGCGGAAGGCCTGCAGTTGCGCGGCGGCGGCCGGCGCATCATGGGTGCGAGCATGGAGCTTGATGAGCGTGGCCCGCGCCCCGCGATTGGCAGGATTCAACTCCAGTGCCTTGCTGTAGGCGGCGGCCGATTTGGCCGTTTGGCCGGCGTAGTAGTGCGCCTTGCCGAGGTAGCGATGGACCGCGTCGTTCTCCGGCTCCTCGGCGAGCGCCCGCTCCAGCCACGCGAAGGCCGCGGGGGCGTTGCCGGAATCGGTCTCCACGTCGCCCCGTTCGACCAAGAAGTCGGCGGAGCGTTTACGCGCGATGGCCTGGTCGAGATCGGCGCGGGCGGCGGGGTAGTTCTTCATCCGCTTCTGGCAGAGTCCTCGAAAGTAGTAGACTTCCGGACTCGCCGGGTCCTTCGCCACCGCCTGGTTGAAGAGGGCGAGGGCGCCGGGCAGATCCTTCTGGATGAGCCGGCGGTTGGCCTGCGTGAGGAGCGCTGCGGCCGGCGTGCGCGTGACCACCCGCTGGATGGTGAGTTCGCGCAGGAACTGCCGGTGTTCCTCCGAGAGTATCCCCGGGGCGGGCACCCGCAGGGCGATCGGATACACGATCCGGCCCTTGTTCACCGCCCCGCGGTAGAGCACGAAGCCGCCCTGGTGCTGGCCGAGGCCGAACCAGGTGTTTTCCCCGAAGCCGAGCTGCAGCGCACCGGCGAGTGTCGCCGAGGCGTCGACACGCTGCACTTCCCCGAGAATGGACGCCATCACCGCGTCGGGCGCGGCCTCGATCCCCGTCTCGGGCAGGATCACCAGCATCTCGGTGCCGCGCGGGTCGCTGGCGCGGACCACCTGGCCGCCAAACTGGGCATCGAGGGCGGCGTCACGGGTCCACGGCAGGTTGTCGTCGGGAAGGGTGAACTTGCCCAGATCGGCAGCGCGGGCGGCGGGCAGGCCGAGAAGCAGGAAACAGAGGAGGATACGGGTCATGGGCGGGGGAAGGGGGGCTCGGGGCCGGGGCCGTTGGGGGGAGCTGGATGCTGGAGGCTTCGTCCCGCGCCGCAAGCAGGAGGTCGGCACGTGTTGCGGAGCGATCGCGGTTTCGCGTTCGTCACTACTGCAACAGCCGATACGGTCCCCTCCCCCGCCCATCGACCATGCGCCTCGCCCTCCTGTTCTCCTCCATCGTTGTCCTGCTCGCCTTCACCTCGTGTGGCGCCGATGCGCCCCGCCTTGCGCCGGCCGAGGCGGCACGCCGCGTGGCCGCCGGTACGGCGGTGCTCGTCGATGTGCGCGAGCCGGACGAGTGGGCGGCGACCGGAATCGTGGTAGGGGCCGAGCCGCTTGCGCTCAGCGATCTGCGCGGGGAGCGGAGGGCGTGGAAGCCGTTCCTCTCGGCGAACCGCGAGCGCGAGATCATCTTGTATTGCCGCTCCGGCAACCGCTCGGGCCAGGCCGCGAGCCTGCTCGCCGCCGAGGGTTTCCGCACTGCCAACGCCGGTGGCCTGCGCGACTGGATCGCTGCCGGGCAGAAGGTCCAGGCGCTCCCGTCAAAGGAATCTCCCTGAGGCGCGGCCGTGTCGCACGCTTCAAGTTGCTCGGTCCTCGGTATCCATTGCGCGAGGAGTCGCAACGCCCGTTCAACCGCCTGACCCATTCATGAAACTTCCTCCATTTCTCCAATCCAAGGCCGCACGCCGTGGCGCCTTGTGGACGTTGGCGGCACTCGTGCTCGGCTTCGTGGTCCTCCGCATGAAGTTCGCCCCGACTCCGGTCGAAGGCTGCTTGGCCGCCTCCGGTCCGGTCGTGGCCGAGGTCATGGGTACCGGAACACTGGAGGCGCGGATCAAGACCGTCATCAGTCCCAGGATCCAGGAACGGCTGGCCGAAGTGCTCGTCGATCAGAACGACACCGTCAAAGCCGGCCAATTACTGGCTCGGCTCGATGACGGCGAGCTGGGCCGGCAGGTCGAGATTACCGCGGCCGCGCTGGCCGGGGCCAAGGCGACGGTTGAGCGTGTGCGTGCAGACGAAGCCCGGGCCGAAGCGGTGCTGCAGCAGGCGCGGCTCGACCATCAGCGAGCCTCCGATTTCGTAAGCAACAAGGTGGGCTCACAGGCCGATTTCGAGCGGGCTGGGGAGCGCTTGGCCATCGCCGAGGCGGAGCGCACTCGCACCCGTGCCGCCAGCGTGGAGGCGGAACTGCAGGTTGTGACCGCCCAGAAGACGCTGCTCTTCCAGCAGGAGCGCCTGGGATACACTCGTATCCTGAGCCCGTACGCCGGGTTGGTGGTGCGCCGCGACCGCGACCCGGGTGGCGTGGTGGTGCCCGGCGGTTCACTGCTCCAACTCATCTCCACCGACGAGATTTGGGTGTCCGCGTGGGTGGACGAGACTTCGCTTCCCGGCTTGGCCCCCGGGCAGCCCGCGCGCGTGGTCTTCCGCTCGGAGGCGGGCCGCAGCTATCCGGGCGAGGTGGTGCGCCTGGGGCGCGAGACCGATCGGGAGACCCGTGAGTTTCTCGTGGATGTGCGCGTAAGGGAGCTGCCGGTGAACTGGACCATCGGGCAGCGTGCCGAGGTGTTCATCGAGACCGGACGCCAGCCGGCCGTGCTCACCATTTCGCCACGCTTTCTCCAGTGGCGGGAGGGCCGGCCCGGGGTGTTTGTCGACGATCGTGGCCGCGCCCGCTGGCAGGGCGTCGAGCTCGGGCTGCGCGGGAGGGAAGCCGTTGAGATCGTCCGGGGCCTCTCTGCGGGCGAGCGCGTGGTGGTTGTCGGCGGTGCGCAGGCCCCGCTTGTCGCCGGGCAGCGGATAACCGTGCGATGAATCTCGCCCTCAAGGATATCCGCCACCACTTCGCCCGGTTCGTGCTCACCACGATCGGTATCGGTTTGTTGCTGATGATCGTGATGGGGATGGGCGGCATCTATCGCGGACTGATCCGCGAGGCCACGCTGTTGATCGACTCGATCGGGGCCGATCTCTGGGTGGTGCAGGGCGGCACGCGCGGGCCCTTCGCCGAAGTTTCCCGCGTGCCGGCCACTCTGGAGGACCGCGCGCTGGCCGTGCCCGGCGTGGCGCAGGCGCGGCGTTTCGTCTCGCATACGATCCAGCGGGAGTACCGCGGCCGGCCGTTGCGCTTCGTGGTGCAGGGGCTCGCCTGGCCGGGCGACCGAGGTGACTGGATACCCGTGGTGGCCGGCCGGCCGCTACGGCAGGCGCATTTCGAGATGGTCGCGGAACGTTCGCTCGGGTTGCCGCTGGGAGAGAAGCTGCGACTGGGCCGCGATGTGTACGAGGTGGTCGGGCTCACGCAGGGGATGGTCGGCTCGGGCGGCGACGGGCTCGCGTTCTTCACCGTCGCTGATGCGCAGGCGATCCAGTTTGATGTGCCGGCGGAGGCCACGCGGCTCGAACGCGCCGCGCGACGCGCCCGCACCGAGGCGCTCGACCTCGGGAAAACGCAGCCGCTTTTGCTTGAGCGCAGTACCGGCCCGGTGAGCACGCTGCCCGTGCTCGCTCCGCCCCAGGTGAGCGCGGTGATGCTCACGCTCCAGCCGGGCGCCGACGCCGCGCAGGTCGTGGCGACCCTCAAGACCTGGCCCGACATCACCGTGTATTCGTCCGCCCAACAGACTGAGCTGCTGCTCTCCGGCATGGTGGACAAGGCGCGGCGGCAACTCGGGCTCTTCCGGGTGCTGCTAATCGTCATCTCGACGATCATCATGGCGCTGATCATCTATACGCTCACCCTCGATAAGATCCACGACATCGCGATGCTCAAGCTGATGGGGGCGCGCAACGGAGTCATCGTGGGCCTGATCTACCAGCAGGCGCTGCTCATCGGTGGGCTTGGCTACGGCTTGGCGTATTGGCTTGGCTTGTTCGCCTTCCCGCGTTTTCCGCGACTGGTGGTGATTGAGCCTGCCGACCTGCTGTCGCTGGCGTTCATCGTGTTGGGCATCTCGACGGTCGCCAGCTTCCTGGGCATCTGGAAATCCCTTGGGGTGGAGCCCAACAAGGTACTGTCATGACAAAGCCCGACTCCATCCAAGCTCCAGCGATCGAGGCCCTCGGGCTCACGAAGGTCTATGGCAGCGGCAATACCGAGGTCGTGGCCATGCGGGACGTGTCGTTGCGGGTGGCCCGCGGCGAGGTGGTCGCGTTGCTGGGCCCCAGCGGGGCGGGCAAATCGACCCTGCTCACCGCCATCGGGCTGATCAACCCGCCTACTTCCGGCCGCATCATCATCGGCGGTGTGCCAGTGCTGGATGCGGACCGGGAGCTGGTGGACTTGCGGGCGTTTCGCCGGCGGCATCTCGGTTTTGTATTCCAAAAGGCGAACCTCATCCCGTTTCTCAACGCGCTGGAGAACGTCCAGGTGGCGTTGGAGATCAACGACGTGCCCTCGCGCGTCGCTCGCGCGCGGGCCCTGGAGCTGCTCGACTACCTGGGCGTGGCCGACCGGGCGGGCAACCGGCCCGATGCGCTCTCGGGCGGGCAGCAGCAACGTGTCGCCGTGGCGCGAGCGTTGGCCAATCGCCCGAGCCTGATTCTGGCCGACGAGCCCACCGCCGCGTTGGATGGCCCTCGCGGCCGGCAGGTAATGGAGCTCTTCCGCCGCGTGGCGCACGAACAGGGCGCAGGCGTGCTGGTGGTCACCCACGATCACCGTGCGCTCGATGTATTCGACCGCCACCTTGAGATGGAGGACGGTGCGCTGCTGGCCGAGCGCAGCGCTGGGGTGCGGGCTTCGCCACCGGCTGCTCGGCCGCACTAGCCGCCGCACCCACCCCCAGTACCACCGACTGCGGCCGATCAAATCTCTTCTTCGAGCAACTGGCCGTGCTCTTTGAGCCACGCTTGGGCCTTCTCCGTAGTGGGCGCGCTGGCGCGCACGATATTCCAGAAGCGCGGCGTGTGATTGGCCTCCAGCAGGTGGGCGAGCTCGTGCACGATTACATAGTCGATCACGAACATGGGCGCCTTGATGAGGCGCCAGTTGAAGTGCACCTGGTCCTTCACGGTGCAGGAGCCCCAGCGGTAGCGGTTGTCGACGATCTTGGCCCCGCGAAATGAGACGCCCAACGTTGCGCCCAAGCGATCCACTCGAGGCAGGATGATGAGCTCGGCGCGTTTCAGATACCAGGCCTTCAATACCTGACGCCGCAGGCCCGCGCGATTCGCAGGGACCACAAAGCGCCGGTCGAACTCCACTTCCCGGCTCTCGGTCTTTGCGAGTTCGATGCGATATTCCCGCCCGAGGTAGAGGGCCGACTCGCCGTTGACCACCTCCTTGCCGGGGGCATGCGGGAGGGGCTGATACTTCTGATCGTGGCGCACCTTGGCGAACAACCACGCCCGCTTGCTTTCGATCACGGCGCGGATCGCCGCGTCGGTCGCGGTCGCAGGGGCATGCACGACAATCGAGCGGTCCCGCTCCACCGTGATGGTGAGCTTCTTCCGCTTGGCCGACCGGATCGTTTCGTAGCTCAGTTCCATCAGGTAGCGTAGAGGATCGCGTCGTTGTTCTTCTTCGCGATTTCCATCAGGCGACTGAGAATGTGTTTCCGCTTCTCCACGACACCGGGGAGGTGGATAAACGCCGGCTGGAGCAGGGTGCGTTGCAGATCCTCATGGAGTTTCAGGCGAGCAGGGATGCTGTCCCAAAATCCGGTCAGGCTCAGCTCCCGCTCGATCTCGACAAACAGGTGTTGGGTCAGAGTGACCAGCGTGCCGATCAGGTCTTCCCGGCTCGGGCCGTAGAGAGCCGGCGGCTCCTCAACTGCCCCCGTGCCGGCGACCGGCTCCGACTCCCCGAGCACCTCCTTCCGCAACATGCGGAACAGTGGCATCTGTTTCTTCAGGTGCAGGCCGTAGGTAGGCTCCTTGCCGGCGGCGAGGATACGCTGACGGAGCTTTTCCAGCTCCTCGGCGATCTTGCGCCAGTTGGCGGCGAACTCCTCCAGAATCTTTGCCAAGGCCTCGGCGAAGGATGCCTGGAGTTCGGGATCGTCGGTGAGCTCGACCTCCAAGTGGTGGCGGATCGCGTGCTCGATCTCCGCGGCCTTGGTCTTGGTGCGGTCGTGCTTTGTCACCTCTTTCTGGAAGTCTTCGTCGAGGATCGAGATCGGCGGCACTTTCACGTCGATGCCGCGCGATTCGAGAAACGCATCGGTGATCGCCCGCAGTTTTGGCGGGATGCCCTTCATGCTCAGCCGTCCGTCGCGAAGATGTTTGGACGCCAGCTCCTTGATCGCGGTCAGCGCCTGGTAGTCGCTGGTATGGTCGAGCGCTTCCTTGGCCGGATAGACGAGGTTGAGATTTTTGGTGAACTTCTGGAAGAGGTCCAAGAACTCGAAGCGCAGGTCCTCGTCGTAGAAGGCGTCGAAGAACGCGTCGAAATCCGTCAGGTCGGCCAGCCCGTGCATCTTCAGCAACGCCATGATCGAGGCATGACTGGCCCGCAGGTCCCGCAGCTCCTCGTCGGGGAAACTCAGGACGTCGAGCACCTCGTTCTGCTCCCGCTCGTCGTAGGCATCCAAAGCCTTCTTGAGGTGGTGGCCGATACCCACGTAGTCCACCACGAATCCCTTCTCCTTGGACGCCCCGCTCACGCGGTTGACGCGGGCGATGGCCTGGAGCAGGCCGTGCGCGACCACGATTTTGTCGAGATACATCACCTGCTCCACCGGGGCATCGAAACCGGTGAGGAGCATGCTGTTCACGATGACGATGCCCACATCGCCGTTCACGCCCGCGTCCTTGTCTTCCTGCCCGAAGGCCAGCTTGAAGCTCTTGATCGTCGCGCTGTGCTTGGCCGCGTCGGTAAAGGCCTTGAGGTGCAGCTCGTCGTTGTGGTTGCCCGAGATGATCACATCGCTGCGCAGGCGTTGGAGCCGGGCGAGATCGGGGTGCTTCGGGGTGGCCAGCTCCATCGCCACCCGGGCGGCGGCGACAGCGGCATCGACGTGGGCCTTGTAGCGCACCGCGGCCTCGCGCGAGGTGGCCACGATCTGCGCCTTGTAGCCGTTGGGGAAAACGTGGGTGAGGTAGTGCGTCACCATGTCCTTGACCTTGGCGGCGATGGTGGGGTCGGCTTCGAGGTAGGCCTTGCGCCCGCCCGCCCCGAGGATCTGGAGGTGCTCGGGCAGCGTGTAGTCGTGGAAAACGTCCTTGAACATTCCGTCCATGCCCGCCTTGTCGGCCACCTCGGCGTTGTGGGTGCGGCCCTCGTAGACGATCTCCAGCGTCACGCCGTCGGCGATGGCCTGCCGCATGGTGTACTTGTCGATGTAGTCGCCGAAGACGCGCTCGGTCTTGTCGATCGGCGTTCCGGTATAGCCGATACGCGAGGCGTGGGGAATCGCCTTGTCGAGATTGGCCGCCAACCGCGCGTACTGCGAGCGGTGGGCCTCGTCGGTCATCACCAGGATGTGCTCGCCGGGGTTGAGTTCGGGGAAGCTCTCCGCGAGGTCGGTTTCGCGGAACTTGTGGATCATCGCCATCACCAGATCCGAGGCGTCGCTGGCGAGCAGCTCTTTGAGGCGCTTGATGCTGTCGGCAACCTTGACGGTGAAGCCGATGCTCTGGCTGGTCTCGGCCAACTGCTCCTCGAGCTGGGTGCGGTCGGTGACGAAGACGACCTTCCACTTGGCGAGCGTGGGGTGCTGATACATTTCCCGTACCATGAACATCATGGTGAGCGATTTGCCGGAGCCCTGGGTGTGCCAGACGATGCCGCTGCGCTCGCGTGGGCTGTTGCCCTCCAGGAGCCGCTTGACCGCCAGCTTCACGGCGCGGAACTGCTGGTAGCGGCCCACAACCTTGATCATCTCCCCTTTGTCGTTGGTGCTGAAGACGGTGAAGGTGCGCAGGAGATCGAGCAGGTTGCGGTGGTCGAGCATGCCGGCCACCAGGCGCTGCTGATCGTTGGGGCTGCCGGCGCCGTGATCGAGGTCGTTGAGCGTGCGGGGAAACGGATCCGACCAGCGGTAAAACTGCTTTTCGCTGTGAGTGGTGATCGTGCCGAACTTCGCCTCCTGGCGGCAGGTCGTGACCAGAAACTGGTTGAAGTAGAACAGCGCCGCGCTGCCCTCGCCCTTGGCCCCGCGTTGTTCGCTGTAGCGGAGCAACTGGTCGATGGCCTCGGGGATGGCGTCCTTCACCTTGGGCGACTTCGCCTCGATCACCACCACGGGCAGGCCGTTGAGGAAGAGGACGATGTCCGGGACGATGTGATGCTCCGTGCCGAGGATACGCACCTTAAACTGGCACACCGCGATGAAGCGGTTGAGCGTCTTTCCCGGCGTGAAATCGATGAACTGCACCGTCGGGCTCCGGTCGCCGGTTTGCCGATTCTCGCCCACACTCGTGCCCTCGCGCAGCAGGCGGAAGACGTGCTGGTTGTTCTGGAGCAGGTTGGTGGTCGGGAAACTGGCCGTCAGCCGCTTGACCACTTCCTCCACCTGGTCGTCCTCCAGCCAGGGCTGGATGACCTTCAAGCGCTCCCGCAACACCGGCAGCATGACGACCTCGGTGAAGCTAGTGCGGTAGCTGTCGCCCGGCAGTTGCTTGGTTTCGAGATTGAGGATCTCCCAGCCCAGAGCGGCGAGCTGATCGAGCAGTGGCTTCTCGACATGGTTGCGCTCGTCGAGGCGCAGGCTCTGGGCTTTCGGGGAGGGGGTGCTCATGGCGTGTGGGGTTGGGACGGCGTTACTCGCGGCTCTCTGCGCTCTCGCCACGGAGGCGTTTCACTTCGCGGTCGAAATCGGAGACGTAGGCCGCGTCCTGCCGCTGGCGAAAAACCTCGAACTCCGCCTCGGCCTTCAAGCGGGCTTCGAGCGCGGTGACGGAGCCCTTGTCTTCCAGAATCGGGTAATTGGCGAGATCGAGGAAGCTGTGCAGGAACTTGGTCCAATCGGCCATCCGCATGGCGATTTGCCGCTCGGCACGATTCTCGGCGAGGTCCAGATAGGCGGAGACGATGCGGTTGAGCTCCCGGATGTGGGACTCGTTCAGGTAGTTTTTGGCCACCGACACATCGGATTTGAGCACCTTGCCCGCCGGCGCCTGTTTCCAAGTGATAAGCCCCATGTGGGGCTTGGAGGCATCGGCCAGCGCGTGGATGGTCTCGGCGGCGGTTTTGCCGGTGATGGCCCAATGGAGCTTGTTCTGCACCGAGGCGAAAAACTCCCGGGTGAGGGGGGCGTTTTTGTCATAGTCCACCGACAAGGCGTAGAGGTCGGTGATCTTCTGGTAGAACCGGCGCTCGCTGGCGCGGATCTCGCGAATCCGCTCCAACAATTCGTTGAAGTAGTCCTTGCCGAAGTCCTTGCCCTGTTTGAGGCGCTGGTCGTCCAGCACGAAACCCTTGAGGACAAACTCCTTCAGGGTCTTGGTGGCCCAGATGCGGAACTGGGTGGCCTGGTAGCTGTTGACCCGGTAGCCGACGGCAATGATGGCATCCAGGTTGTAGTGGTCCACCGTACGCCGGACCTCGCGCGCGCCCTCCGTTCGAACTGTTTCCATTTTGGAAACAGTTGCCGCTTCGGTGAGTTCGCCGGACTCGAAGATGTTCGCCAGGTGCTTGCTGATGGCGGGAGTGCCCACCCCAAACAGGTCGGCCAAGGCCCTCTGTGTCATCCAGAAGTTCTCCTCGCGGAACACCACCTCGATGCGTTCTTCGCCGTCGGGAGTGCGGTAGAACAGGATTTCGTTGGTCATGGGGATCGATGGGGCAAGCGGCTGCGAATCAGACAAGTAACGTCAGAAATTTTCAAGTAACATGCCGGATGTTACTGGAGAGCCCTCTGCGTTGCCTTGAGTCGGGGAGCTGGTGCGCCAGGTGCGTGGGGCGGCTGCGCAAGCATGCAGGAGCGAAGCTTCAATGGGGTGAGGTTGGCTTGGGCCCAACCTGGGCCCCGACTCGGGCCCGACATATTTGGCCCCCGGTTTGGCGACTTCCCCGGCGACTTCCCCGGCGACCTCCCCGGCGACTTCCCCGGCGCTGACTTCCGGTGCCACTTCCGGGGTCACTTCCGGGCCGACTTCCGGGGTGACTTCGGGGGTGGGCACTTCGGCGACCGTGGCGAGGTAGCTCATGGCCGGTCGACTACCTCCCAATGACCACCTTTGGCGGGGCCGATGCGGCGGACAAGGCCTTCGGCTTTGAGCTTGGCCATCTGCCATTCGACACCTTTGCGACTGATGCCGATCAATTCCGCCATTTCATCCGCGGAGACGTTCGAATTTTGCGCGATGAGCTCCAGAATCTTCGCCCTAGTTTTCGCCCCAGTTTTTACCGTAGTTGTTGGTGACTTCTCGGTTGAGCCGGGTTCACCGGTCGGGGCCACGAGGGCGAGGTACTCCGGTGCGAAGGGGAAATCGAGGAGGACGTCGTTGGCCTCGCAGCGGAGAATGGGCTCCGGGGCGCCAGCGGCGCGGCAAGCGTCGAAGATCCGGCGGATAAGGTCTCGATCTCGCCGCAGCGGAAGAAGGCGTTGGGCAGGTCTTCGAGGAGTTTTGGGGCATCGGCCAGGCCGACGACCACGCCGGCGTCGTTGCGCCCGATCTCCAGGCGACCGCCCTGCGCGTTGGCGAAGCCGCACACCCAGCGCAGATACTCGTCGCGCCACGACTCCTTCCATTCGGTGTGCTGGGATTCGAGGGGCATGGAGTGGGTCGGTGGCCGTCAGAATCAGACCGAGGCCCAGTTCTCCCAATGGCTGAGCCAGGCATCGAAGCGTGGGCAGCGGCTGCGCACCCCATCGAGCCCAGCCTCTGCCAGCACCCAATAGGCGTTGGAATCTTTCAGCACACCATACCCAGGGATCGCGGTTTCCAGTCGGGCGGCCGGGTGGGTGGAGCTTCCGTGGTTGATGTCCTCCGGGTTCGAGAAACCGGAGATTGTCGCGCCCAAAGCGGCGATGCCCGTCGTGTGGCGGTGAAACACTCGCCCGAGCGCGGCGATATCCGCCAGGAGCAGCGCCTCCAGTTCGTGCCGTTGCAGATAGGCTTTGAAGCGAGGCTCGTTGAAGTGCCCCGCGATGGCTTGCTCCACCGCCTCCACTTCGGTCTGCGTCCCCGCCGGTGCGTTCAAACCCGCCAGAGTCAATACCACCTTGGGCATGGCATAGGTATCGAGCAGCGTGGTGAAGCGCAGCTCCGGGTCGGCATCCTGCGCGAATTCGGTCCGCAGATCGAAGGCGATGGCCTCCCAGTTGACGAAGCCTCCGCGTTGCCCGCGTGGGTCGTGCGAAGTCGCAGCCAAGATGGGGCGCTCCACTTTGATCCCGTGCAACCCGAGGTGCGGCCGCAGCAGTCGGTTGACAAAGAGTTCTTCGGTCTGGCCCTCGCAATACACGACCAGACGCTTGCTCACGGCCGGCCCCCCATCAGGTTTTTGCTCCATGCTTGGCCGAGCGTGTAACGTTCCCGCCACGCCGCCAGAGCCTCCGACGACTGCCGAACAAAGCGGCTTTCGCCGTTCTCGCTTTCCACCACGATCACATCGTCGGCCGAAAAGTGATCGAGGAAGGTCGCCGACTGCGTGGACAGGAGCACCTGGCAGCGTTGCGACACGTCGCGAATCAGCCCGGCGATCACCGCCTCGGCCGCGGGGTGAAGCCCGAGTTCCGGCTCGTCGAGGATGATGGCTTGCGGGAGCAGGTCCTCCGGCAGGAGCAGCAGAGTGACGAGCGCCATAATACGGAGGGAGCCGTCGGAAAGCTGCCCGGGGTTGAACTCGTGTCCCTTGCCCACCATGCGCCAGCGCAGGAGCACTCCTTTGCGTCCCTCGGGTTCCAGTACGAAATCGTCGAACCAGGGCAAGACCGTCGACAGCGTCCGCCGAATCGCCAAGTAGTCGCCGGGATAGTCGGCTCGCAACGCGAGCAGCAGTGCCGCGAGATTGCCCCCGTCGGCGTAAAGATACGAGGACGCCTCTGTGCTCGCGTAATCGCGGAAATGGGAGCTGATGCTGGTATCGTGAAACTGGTAGACCCGGCAGCGCCGGAGGAAGAACTTGGCGAACTTGGCGGTCGGGTCGTTATCGGACCAGAGCTCGGTTAGGCCACTTTCGTTGGAGGGGGCTTGGATGAGGGGGACGGCAGGCGCGGGCCGGGCGGCCCCCTCGCGGCAGAACTGCACCTCTTCCTTGGTGAAGGTCAGGCGGTCGCCCTGGCTGTCGGCCAAAGTGAAGCGGTACGTGTTCGTGCCCACATCGGTTTTGAAATCCAACTCGGCCCGGATGACTCCGGTGATCTTGGACCCGAAGTGGAGAATGGCCGAAGCGGGGCCACGTTCGCGCTGATAGGGGTCCTGAAATCCCTTGGACAAGGCGTAGTTCAGCATCCGGAAGAAATCGATCAGGTTGGATTTGCCCGCGCCGTTGGCCCCGATCAGCACGTTGAGCGGGCGCAGCGGAATCTCCGCCGCTTTGATCGAGCGAAATCCGTCCAGCCTAAGAAGTGAAAGATGCTTCATGTGTTTGGGTCACGGATCGTTGGTGGCTTCCCGAAGCTGTCGCGCAAGCGCCTGCCGGACGAGGCCAATCCTGTGGGCGCGATTCAAGTTCATGGCCAGTCGATGACCTCCCAGTTGGCGCGACTATTTTCCACGACGTTATCCCCGACGTTATTTCCGCCTCGCCGGCCGTGGCTGCCTCGCCTTGTCCGGAGTGGGCATGGATCGGCATGGTGGCGGGCCGGGGGACGGACGCTACGCCGGAATGTGTGAGGGACGGGCACGGGAACGGGTTGTCTCAGCCGGCAGCCTGCGTTTGAGGCAGCAATCCCGTCACCCGTTTGCGGCCGGTGAGCAGGTCCTGCATGAGGGCGGTCTTGAGGGCGCGGAGCTTGGCGAGGCTCTCGAAATGGCGACCTAGGGTCTGGTCAGCGTGGAGCAAGACTCGCGAGATACGGCTTTGCTCCTCTACACTCCGCGGTGCGGCAATCTTATAGTCACGGAAGAATTGAAGCCCGATTGTCACGATAGTGCTTCCCGAGGCAACGCCTTCGAACTTCGGTTTATCCTTCTGCAACCAGTAATACAGATAGGCATTGTCCAAGCGGCCCGGCTTGCATCGCCATGCCATGAAATGCTGGCTCACTGCCATGTCGCATCCCATGATCGCGCTCTTCCCAACGCCAGCGTCTCTGGATAGAATCACGGTGCCCTTCGGGTGTAAGACGGCGGATGAGTTCTGGATGCCGAGCTCACTGATTTCTTTGTCCGTCGAATCTATGTAGACTCGATCTAGGTTGCTCGAATCGGCGAGGGAAACCCATTTCACCCCGCCATTCCAATAGTCGGGCTTGGACTTACTCGGTGTATGCCCACTCCCGCGAAGTGCGAGTGAATCCAGGAATTCTGTTTCCCACTCGACGGGGATGCGCCCGAGGGGGGAGTCTTTGAAGGCGTGGGTTTGTTCGGTGCGGAGTTGGCCGTGCTCGTCAATGCCGCGGGTGAGCAAGTCCTGCATCAGGCCCGTCTTGATCCGCTGCTGCTTCGCCACCAACGCCTCCGTCTGCTCGAT
>CAJCBL010000025.1 GCA_903960515.1 uncultured Verrucomicrobiota bacterium | reverse complement strand
TACGACTATGCCGGGCGTCGGGTACGCAAACAAATGTCGGGGTGGAATCCCGCCACATCACTCTGGTCTCCGGTCTCCGATATCCGGTTTCTCTATGATGGCTGGAATCTGCTGGCCGAGTTGAATGGATTGGCGGGCAACGCTGTCGTGCGCAGCTACGTTTGGGGAATCGACCTAAGCGGCAGCGCCCAGGGCGCAGGTGGTGTCGGCGGCTTGCTAGCCATTCATCAGCCATCGTCCATCGCCCATCTGCCATGTTATGATGGCAATGGAAACATCCTCGGCCTGGTCAATGCCTCCTCCGGGACGCTCGATGCTCAGTATGAGTACGGACCCTTCGGTGAGCCGCTCCGGGTCACTGGCCCGGCTGCTGCGGCGAATCCCTTTGGTTTTTCCACCAAGTATCAAGATGCCGAAACCGGCCTGCTTTACTACGGCTATCGCTGGTATCAGCCGTCCACTGGGCGCTTCCTATCGAAAGACCTGATTGAGGAGCGAGGAGGAGCGAATCTGTATTGCTTTGTCGGAAATGAACCGGTCGGGACGTTCGACTATCTTGGGCGAGAGCCGGTGGTGATCCCGCGGATCGTCATTTCGCTCGATCCGCAAGCTCCTCTTCTTCCGACCCCTGTTAATGTTGGGATCTCGATCCCCAACGGAGAAACGCAAAGCCAAAACAACTTGTTCGATAACGTTGCTAGGCGAGGAAGCAGCCAGTGGATGAATGCAAGCACCGGTCAAGAGATGCTCGCGGCCATGGAAAAATTCACTGCAAACAATTGCTGCGTGAAGCGGCTTACTTTCGCCGGACACGGATGGAATCACACGAAAGATCCAACACAGGGGCCGATTCCGAGGGGGCCTGGAATACCGGGAGTAACTGAAGACTCGGCTGGGTTCTACGAAGATGGCACTACCTATGACCAAGGCGGCGCCACGATTTCCGACCTAAGAAGTCGAATTGATTCAGGAAAGGTACGATTTTGTAAGCCGTGCTTAATACAGATTCATTCGTGTCGGGTATCCCGGACGTTCATCGTTTCTTTGGCAAAAACGACAGGTTGTCGCGTCGTAGCAGGAGCTGCCTCAGTGTTTCCATCCAATCGTCCGAATCAACGCGGCAAATGGGAGAGCGGGCCGGGGGTTAACTGGGAGAATACAAGATTCAATCCCAATGCAGGGTATTCGGGATTTGAGGAGTCGGATGCTGGTGGCCCAATTCAGCAGAAAGGTTCGATCTATGCGCCGCAATAGTCTCACGACTTGGTTTTTCCTATTCGCGCTGTCCTGTCACGGGCAGCCATCTGCGACTTCGCACGAATCGCTCCGCGCCTCGATTGCGATATTATCTCCTGCAGATGTCTGTATTCTTGAGACTCCGATCGACGTCACAGGGGCGGAAATGGGAGCCAGCACCTCTGGTGCCGAGAATTCTTGGCCTTCGCTACTCAGTCTATGGTTCTCTGGCCAGGAATCCCATGTTAAGCTCCTTTGGTGGGAACAGGACGATCCGGAAACGCGTGCCTTGATAGTCGCTCTATTTTGGAAGCGGATCGCTCCGCCGGCGGGTAGACGCCTTTGGACAAGTGGGATGACCGACTTTGAGACGATGGCGAAGCGCTTTGCAGAAGGTGAAAGGGAACAGCGGTTGAGAGAAATCGCATTTGTTCGGGCTAACCTTCCAGCAATACGTGCTGATTTGGATGCTCTTTTCCGCCGAGTGGAAGAGGTGCAGCGGCAGCACAGCAAATTGCCCACGAGTGTTCCAAAAAACGAATCCAAGGCAAAGTGATGGACCAGCCGAAGGGAACAGGTCGGGACTCGTGACAAACCCGACCTGAACCGAGAGGTTCTCTTAATTGGCAACTTCGACTTTGAACGAGTTGTGGAAGTGGAGGCATGCATGAGCGTCAGGTGGTTTTCAGGGTGGAGATGAGAGCGAAAGGCGAGCCGTGCTTGCGTTGATTGGCGAGGTGTTTGGCTTCGTCGTAGGGGGTGGAGGTTTGCCACATCTTCCAGAGGATCTTCACCCAGCGCTGGCCTAGGCAACGCAGGGCGCAGGCGTGACTTTGGCCTTTGGCGCGGTGCGCTTGGTAGTAGTCGTCGGCCCACGCGCAGGTCAGGCGTGAGCGGTCGGCCCATAGGTGTATGGCCGAGCGCAAGAATGGTTGGCAGGCGCGACGCACGAGGTGTTTTTCGACTTGGCCGGATTGGAAGGTGACCGGCGCGGTTCCCGCGTAGGCTTGCATACCCTCGGCGGAGGCGAAACGCGCACGATTGTCGCCGATCTCGGCAAGCAGGCGCGGTGCGAGTTTGACGCCGAGGCCGGGCAGCGAGCCGAAAAGGCCGGCGTCGGGATGCTGGGCGAAGCGCTCCTGGATGCGCGTGCGATAGGCGTCGAGTTGTGCTTGTAGGACGTGCAGCACCCGTACCAGCGAGAGGGCCAGAAAACTTTTTGCGGCGACAGTGGCGGGCGCGCCGCTGAGCTGCGCGGCGCAGGCAAATATGGCGAGGCGTTTTTCGGCGGTGGCTTCTTTCCATAGCTGGTGAGCGCGCAGAAACTTTTCCCACTTTTTTGGGCCTGCTTTGGTGAGGGACGCCGGCGTGGGGAACGTCTCCACGAAGCTCCAACAGCCTTCGCACGTCCAAGTATCGAAGGCAGTGAGCGCTGCCGGATAATACGCGGCCAGGGCCGCGCGCAGCTCGTTGATCAGGGCAGTGCGCTGGCCGATGAGGGCGACTTCGTCGCGGGTGAGCAGGCGCAGCTCGGCGACGAGCGGATCGTCGGCCGCGAGTGGGCGCCAGCCATGGCCGTCGACACGCAGGGCGTCGGCGAGGCTCCAGGCGTCGCGTCGGTCGTCCTTGGCACCAGCGGGGGCCTTGCGCTCCCGATAATGGGAGGCGCTCTTCGGGTTGACTGGATAGACGGTGTAGCCGGCTTCGAGAAGTTGCTCGACGGCGAGGCCTTGATTGGTCTCCACCGCAATGGCCAGCCCTTGGCCGAATGGCGCGAGCGCTTGGCGCAAGTTTTGCCAGCCCTCTGGTGTTTGCTCGAAACGCAACTGCAGGACGATGGTTCCTTTGGCATCGACAACGGCGATGTCGTGATGGTCGCGCGCCCAGTCGAGCGCGCCGAAGTGCTGTCGCTGTTCCCAGGGAATCGGAGTGGTGTTCATGGCGGGTTGGGTTGTGGCCCCGCGACCGGCAAGCCTCGCGCTGATACAACGACCGTCGTGCGGTGCAGTTCTCTCAGAGGTTGGGCCGGACGCCACACCCGCAGCCGGTGCTCTTGGTTGAGCCTTCGAGAGGCCTGCGGCACGAGACCGTGTCTGCGGATGGGCGAAAGGGGCGTCGGAACCGAACGTATCCGCTCCTGCGGAGGGCTCAATCCCGGCATGGTTCAGGACCGCCCCTGTCTCCAATATGCGTTTGCGACTGGGGCGGTCCTGAACCATGCGACAATTAGTATCAGCGGCAC
>CAJCBL010000024.1 GCA_903960515.1 uncultured Verrucomicrobiota bacterium | reverse complement strand
TGGATTTAACGGACGAAATACTGATGCCCCGTCTGGTATCTGGGGCGCGCTCGCCGCGCAGCTCGGCAAATCCGATCAGTTCGCTCGCTACGTCACCCCCCTGTTTGCGGCCCCTGGCCCGGAGGCTTGGAAACAGCTTCTCGGTAAGGAGCCGGTGATCATATTCCTCGATGAGCTTCCCCCGTATCTCGAATACGCTCTCGCGGTTCCGGTAGGCAATAGCGACCTCGCCGTGGTCACGACTACAGCCCTGGCAAACCTCTTCGTCGCCGTCACGGAGATGAACAATGTCTGCCTCGTGCTCTCCGACCTGGCGGGCACCAACTATGCGACCGGCCAGGAACGCCTTCAGGCCGCCCTCGATCGCGCCATCCAGAATATCAGCGGCGAGGCCAAGCGCATCGCTACCCCGATCACACCGGTCAATCCCAACGGCGATGAGCTTTATCATATCCTGCGGAAGCGGCTATTCGCCACCCTCGCGCCGGAAGCCGAGATCGGCCGCATCGCCTCGGCGTACCGCGATGCCCTGCGTGAAGCGGCACGCATGAATCTCACCACGACCTCGCCGGAGGGGTTGCACGCGCGGGTGGTCGACTCGTACCCATTTCATCCCGATCTCCGGGAGCTCGTCGGAAAGTTTAAGGAGAACGATGGGTTTCAACAGACGCGCGGCGTCATCCGGCTTATGCAGATGGTTGTCGCCGATCTCTGGCAGACCAAGCGGGCCGAATCGATCGAGTTGATTCACCCCTACGATTTCGACCTCAACAAGGACGAGATCGCCTCTGAGATCCGCACGATCAATCCGTCGCTCAGTGAGGCTATCGCCCACGATATTGCGCATGGCGGGGAGTCCGAGGTTGAGCAGATCGACGCTGCTAACCGCACCACCGACGCCTCCGACGCCGCCCGCCTCATCCTCATTGCTTCCCTTTCTTCAATACCAGGAGCGACACACGGACTCCGCGAATATCAACTCGTCGATTGCCTCCAGCGGCCCGGCCGCGACCTCTCCACGTTTAAGGCCAATGTGCTCGATAAGCTCGCGACCCGCGCGTGGTATTTGCACAACTCGGCCGACGGGCGTCTCTACTTCAAGAATCAACAGAATCTTGCGGCCAAACTTCGTGCTACCGCCAATTCGCTTCACTCCGAGACGGTGGACCGTATGCTCCGAGATCATCTTGGGGACTGTTTTGAGCCGTCGCTAAAAGACTGTTTCCAAGTCGTTTCCGTATTACCGCCGCCCGATCAAGTTCAGCTTGATTCCGATCGCACGACCCTCGTCATCGTCCGCCCCGGAGGTCTGAATAGCAATCTCCCAATCTCGGCGGACTGGCAGGCCTGGTGGGCGCAGCAACAATACAAAAACCGCGTGCTCTTCCTTACGGGTTCCCGGGACACCTTCCAGAAGGTGCTTGAGGCCGCCCGCCAGACGCGCGCGCTAAAGAGCATCGAGGAGGATCTGGAAACGGAGAAGACTCCACAGGATGATCCTCAATGGCGAGCCCTCGATATATTGAACGATCGTATCGCTCTTCAATTCAACGCGGCCCTCAAAGAAGCCTTCGACCAGATTGTTTATCCGTCGATCAATAGCGCCCTTCGCGCTTCAGGCGTCGATCTCGCTTTTGCTGGGAATCAGAGTGGGGAAGCGACCATCCGGAAGACACTCGAAAGCGCCCAGAAGTTCACCACCAAGATTGATGAAGACGCCTTCCGCACGAAGGCCGAGTCGCGTCTCTTTGGCTCCGGCGAAACCAAGGTAGTTCTTTGGTCGGATTTCAAACGCGCCGCGGCGGTTACGACAACGTGGCAACTTCATAAACCCTCCGCTCTTGATGACCTGAAGGCGGAATGCGTCCGCCGCGGTCTCTGGCGCGAAGAAGGCAACCATGTTCGGAGGGGGCCCTTTCCACCCCCGACTCCGGAGGTCCACGTCCGTGTGCTTTCGACCGAGGAAGACCCGGCCAGTCACGGGCGTAGCTATCTCAAGGTTGAACCGCTGCACGCGCCGGTGGTCGTTTTTGAGACCGGTGATACGGCGCCCACTGCCGCATCATCTCCGGTCCCGACCCCCAGCCGCTTCGAGGCAAACGGTCTGCGTTACCAGTTCCTCGCTCTCGACCCCGTCAAGCCCGAGTTGTTGAGCGCGGTCAAAGAATGGAACGCCACGCTGCTGGTGAAGCAGAAACTCACCGATCGGGGAGATCACTGGGAATTGGAGCTGCTTGCTCTGCCGAAAGCCAACGGCGTGGCTATTCGTTATACCACGGATGGTTCGTCCCCGCAGAATGCCGGAGCCAGCACCTACGCCGGCCCGTTCCGAGTTCCTGCCGGCACCCGTGTGGTGTGTGCGAGTGCGCATGCCGCTGCGCACGCGCTTTCTTCGGCGCAAGTCACGGTGCCCATTCCTCAGCGCGGCGAGGCGGAGCGTCGCGTCGATCCCCTTAAATCTGCAATCTGGCGCGGTACCACTCGTTTTGACGATGCCACGGCTGTGTGGGATTTCCTCCGCCGCCTAGAGACCAATTCCACAGTCAAGGCTCACGATCTCAATCTCACCGCCGAGAGCACTGATGGGCGCCAGCACGTCGAATACGTTGGCTCTCTCGAAAATGGCTACGCGGCTGCCGCCCTCAAATCCGTTGCCGACTCTCTGCAGCTACTCTCCGGCCCAGGTTCCCTTCGCCTCACGGCGGGCAGCCTGAGTTTCACCACGGGGCAGAGCCTGCTCGATTGGCTTCGCGCCACCAACCAACCCGTGGACATGGCCAAAATCAGCCAGCCGTAATCGACATGCCTCGCCCTCGTTCATCCAACACAGCTTCCACTCGGCGCGTTCTCGGCCTGGGCTTCATGCCTGACGAGGCGCGTCATGGGTTTGTCATCGAGGTGCCGAAGGGGAAGGGCCGCGAAGACTTGATCGCCATCAGTGAGCGGCGCGAAAGCGGCCTAACTGATTTTGCGGCGAGCAGTCCGTCCGCCTCAGCCATCACCTCGCCCGGCTTGCGCGTGCTGATTGATCGCCGCCGTTGGGAAGACCTCGCACCTACTTTCTGGGACGAAGCCAACCGCCGCCTCCGCGCCAATGGGCTGTCCGCCTGCAAGTGGGTCAAGAACCCGGCTGCGTCCATTCCGGTGCATCCCTCGCTGGGTAAAGAGCTGTGCATTCTTTGTTGGGCGGTTGAGGACGCTCCCCCTGACGATATCCCGAATGCTCTGCGCAATTGGGAAGCCCTCGCGCCTGAAGAGCGGTGGTGGCTCTATACTATGACCGTCGCCACGACCGGGCAGGCGATGCAGAAGAATATCGGTTGGCGCAAGGCGCTGCGTGCAGCGTTGGCCGACAATCCATTTGTCAAAGGCGAGGGCATTTCACCGCGTGCGCGACGCGAACTTCTTGGCCATTCCCAGTTAGCTCTTTCTCTCTGATTTTCAACCTGAGTCACCGTTTCATGCCTGCCTATATTGAGACCCAGTTCCCGATCGCCCGTTTGTCTGCTGAGTCGTTCAAGGAGCGCAAGGCCAACAACGGGCAGACCCTCACCCGGCTCGGCAAATGGTGGGGCCGCAAGCCCCTTATCCTCGTGCGAGCCGCGTTGCTGGGCATGCTCCTACCGGCCACGGGCAATGCGCACCGAGATCGCGAGATATTCCTTAAACTCCTCACCATGGATGAGGAGGGTTTGCTTCGGCGCTGGAACAAACGGTTCACCAGCAAAGAGCTCGTCGCGCTCGCCACCGAGGGCGAACGCAATCGCTGGCAGGCCCTCGATGCGGTCATCGCCCATGCCAAGGCCTGCATCAAGACGCGCCAAGGGGCCCTCAAAGCAATTCCGCGCTCCGCCACCGTTGCTCGGGAGGGAGCGAAAACCGCAGTAGAAGTGGCTGAGGCCGCTTGCGACGAGGCCGCCGTCCAGCTCAACGAACACCTTGAGGCTGTGCAGCGCGCTGCGTTCCTGCGCCTGCCGTATCCGGAGAAGCTGGAGCGCTGCCTGCGCCCGGAACACATCGAAGGGCCTTCCCCGGAAGCCTGGGTGGAGATCAACTCGCACCTTGGAACCACCGCTGCCACGCTCCCCCAGCTCGTCGAGCAACTCGGCCAGCGA
>CAJCBL010000023.1 GCA_903960515.1 uncultured Verrucomicrobiota bacterium | reverse complement strand
GCCCGGGCACTGGAATCCGGGGGGAAGAAAAACCACGCAAGGAAGAAGACTCTTCTTTGAGCAATGAGGGAAGAAGATCGACCCAAGAAGAGGTGACTTCCTGCCCGCCAGAAACCGAACACTTCATGCCCGCCGCTTACACTCTATTCCTGGTTGCATGCGGGATCAGACCGTTGCCTAGCCCCTTGCTGGCGAATGCTTGCATGCGCCAAGGCCTCTTGCGGAAGTGCGCTGGCACTGGTCGCGCCTCCCAGTATTTGCTGTCGTAGAGGTGGCCCTGGCGCCCGGCGTGAACGCTGCGACCGCAGTGGTGAACAGGCGGAGCAAGCGGCACCTCTAGACGCAAAAAAGGCGCGCTCTCGCGTATAGCGAAGGGCGCGCCGAAAAGAACCGTTGATATCTTAGACGGCGGGAGCGGAATCGGTGGCGACCGCTTCGGTCGCGACCGGGGCCGGGGCGGCCACTTCGGTGGCAACCGGGGCGCTGACCAGTCCGAGCTTCTTCTTGATATTCTGCACCGTCGGCACCGAAATGCTGGTTGCCTTGGCGATCTCCTTACCGGTCTTGCCAGCCTCGGTGAGAGACTTCACTTGGGCAATGATTTCCGGGGTGATAGTGACGCGAGCCTTGCGGCCAGCCTTGGGCTCCTTCGGGGCCTTCGGGGCCTTGGCAGCCTTAGCGGCCTTGCCAGCCTTGGCAGCCTTGGGGGCGGGCTTGGTGCCCTTCGCTTTGTTGAAGGCGACGATGAATTCCTCCGCCGTAGCGAAGCCGTAATCCGCCGGTAGGCGGGCGAGTTGGGCGAACAGGTCGCGCTCGAGGGAGGCGAGCCGGGATTTATATTCTGCGATTTGCTTGATGGTATCTTGGGCCATGCGAATTAGTTAGGGGCACTAAAGCGGCGGCGCAACTCCTATTTACGGCCGAGACGATATTTTTCGTGGTGCCGCCAGTCTTTTCGGTGCGGCTAAGCCGTGAACCTGCGGCTCAGCGGCGTTATCGTGGTGTCTTTTTCTCTACCGGAGGTGGTGTAGTGCCCCTACGGCACCTCGCTAACGCAAAGACCAGGGGAAGCACGTCGGAAGCAAACAGAAGTAGTGAGAGCGAGTAGCGGGAATGCTTCCGGGCTTCGCACTCTGCAATCTGCACTCTTCATTCTTCGTTAGGCCCGCCGCAACCGCTCACGTCGAGACGGTGCTGAAGCAAGGTGTGGCCGTACAATGGGGACTGCATGGTTACGGCTTAGCTTTAACCATGCGATTGGCCACCCCAGTGGTTCTGGTTCCCGTTCGCTTTCAACATGGGGACCTGTCGCGTGCGACCACGCTCCTGCACGGGCGGGGAGTTGGTCTCTTCTTGAGCGCGAATGAGCCGTGCCCATGCAGACCGATTGTAGGGGCGGACTTTGTGTCCGTACCGGTTAGATCACAGACGGTGCTTTGTGCCAGCGTTCTTCGCTGCGAAGATTGCGGGGCGACGACCCTACACCTGCTTCGGTGGAGAACAGTGATAATGCCATCGGACTGCATGGCTACGGCTAAGAATAGATCCCTAGCCGCAGGAAGTGGGGTAGGGCCGCCGCGGCGCTTCGCTAACGCAGAGCCCCGAATGATGAACCCAGAACTCAAGTGGCACTAGCCAGCGGCGGAAGGGACGCGATCCGCTCTTTGAGACCTGGCAGATCGCTATCCAGTGTCGGCTTTTCGGGCATGTTCAACATATCCACACGGGCCTTCTGTTTGGGGGGGGGCGGTTGCAGCCTGTTCGTACCAAAGCGGAGCGAATCCGGCCGCCACGTTTGTCCCTTGGTTGCCCCGATTGCAAAGGCAGCGGCGGGCCAGAAGGCTATCTGCCATTTGGGGATCATCCGGTCGTAGCCGCCCAGCCCGCTGGCACTGCGGAAGATTACATGGCGTGGATTCATGGCGAGACGGCTCAAATAGGGGCGACCATCATTCTTCGCTAGAGATCGTGGCGGGGCCACTGAGGGCTATGCTGGATGTGGCGGAGAGCGTGAGGGAGTCGGTGACGGTATTCAAAGCGGCGGGGGCGAAGGCAGTGGGGTGCATCTATTGGGGTGCATACTATCGGTAGCGGTTTGGATACCAGGTGAGGCTTCGCGCGCCCTCAAGCCAGCGGACCAGCCAGCACGCGCCTGCATGGTTTCGGCAAACGGGCATGCGAAGGCCCCGCGGGATACTATTTATGCCATCGCCCATGCTTTTGGCTTCGGCGGGAAAACGCAGAGGTCTGCAAACGGGGGCCGGCACCATCGAACATGGGCAGTAGGTGGGTAGTGCAACTCGGCGGGCGCTGTGTGCGGGCTTCCGGCTTTGGTGGCATCTGCTCTATTTCGATACCGCAGGTGGCGTGGTGCACTCCCCGAGCTTCCCGGGCCGGAGGCCGGAAAATGGCGGCCCGCAATACGTATTTCACCCCAGGCGGGAACAAACTGCGGATCGCTCCTTGGTGCTGGCTTTACCTTTGGGTTTGGGAGCGCTTCGCCGAGCGGTCGTGTTAGCGTGCCGGCCCGCCTTCCTCGTTCGCAATAGCGTGCGAGCACGTGGCTGTGGATATCCCGTGGGGGCGTGAGCCACGATTTCCTTATCCGTAACGCATCAGTCCGATCGTAGGGTATTGACCCGCATTCTTCGCTGCGAAGAACGCTGGTAAGTAGCGCTGCTGCCGCCGAGTCGGTGCGGGCGCAAGGTAGCAACCTGCAATCGGGCGGCAGGGGCACGGGTCAGCCGTGCTTGCCTTGCTTCTGCTTGGGAGCGGTGGGGGGGGGGGCGACTCCGCGCATTTACCTGTACCGGAAGCAAAACGCCGGCGAGGGCTGGAGCCTTCTACCAGAGTTGGCCCTGGCTCTGGGGAGGGGAGGTTTAGGCGGGGCGGAGTGCACTTTCGGGGTGTGAATATGTGAACAACCTCTGGTCGGTTGGGGTGGTTGTTTACTTGACCGGGTGGGGCGAAGTGGGGAGAAATGGGGCACTTTGGGGCGACCCGCTTTGGGCGTCCCGTTTCCATGGTCCCTCCCTCCAAACCCATCTATGTCGGCTCGTTCCGGCATGTGCTCGACGCCAAGAATCGGCTCACGATTCCTTCGCGTTGGCGCTTCGCGGGCGACGAAGCGGGCGAGGTGTACCTGGCTTTGCCCAATCCGGGTGGCTATGTGTCGGTGCTCCCGCCCTCCGAGGTGGAGAAGCTCTACCAGAAGGTTTCCGAGAAGGCCCTCAGCGACACCGAGGCCCAGGAGTTCCTCAACCGGTTCTTCGCCCAAGCGCATTCGTTCGGCTGCGACAAGCAGGGCCGCGTGAACCTCACCGATGAACTGCTCAAGCACGCTGGCGTCGATCGCGATGCGGTGCTGGTGGGCACGATGAACAAATTCAATATCTGGAGCCCCGAGCGCCTGGCCCAGATGCAGACCCGCGCCAGCGGGGAGAACCCCGGCGATCTGATGCGCCGCATCGGCCTCTGAGGCCCCCGCGCACTCCCTCCCATGTCTGCAGGCCACAAACCGGTGCTTTTCGACGAGGTCCTCGCTCTGCTCGCCCCCCGCGCGGGCGGCCGCTACCTCGACGCCACCTTCGGCGGCGGCGGGCACACCAGCGGTATCCTGGAAGCTGCGCCGGGCTGCTCCGTGATCGGCCTGGACCGCGACCCGGCGGCCGCCGCTCGTGCCCAGGTTGTGGCGACCAATTGTCCCGGTCGCTTCGCCCTGCGCGAGATCAACTTTGCCGAACTCGGCTCCCTGCCCGAGGCCGGCTTCGACGGCATCCTCTTCGACCTGGGCGTCTCCTCCTTCCAGCTCGACGACGTGGCCCGCGGCTTCTCCTTCCGCAACGACGCCCCGGCCGACATGCGCATGGATACGCGCTCCGGGTTGCCGGCCTCGGCCTGGCTAGAGACCGCCCCGGAGGCCGATCTCGTCCACGCCATCCGCGACTTCGGCGAAGAGAAATCCTGGCGCCGGGTGGTGCGCTCGATCATGGAGGCGCGCGGCAGCGGGGCGCTGGCCTCCACCAAACAGCTTTCCGAGCTCATCACGGCTTCCATCCCTGCGGCGCTGCGGCGCACCTCTGCGATCCATCCGGCCACTCGTGCCTTCCAGGGTATCCGCATCGCCATCAACGACGAGTTGGGCGCCATCGAGCGCGCGCTGCCGGCGGCCTTCGCCAAGCTCGCGGCGGGCGGGGTGCTCTGTGTGATCAGTTTCCACTCGCTGGAGGACCGCATTGTGAAGCGGTACTTCCGGCGCCTGGCCGGCATGCCGGAGTCGGAGAGCGACTCGCGCGCCCAGCAGGACCGGCTGTGCCTGGCCGAGTTGCTCACCCGCCGCCCCGTGGGCCCTACCGATACCGAGACCGCCCAAAACCCGCGCAGCCGTTCCGCACGGCTGCGGGCTCTGCGCAAACTTCCCGCCACCTCCTCCCTTCTATGAAGCGCTCAACCACACCCGCCGCTTCGCCGGTCAACCGGCTTTTCCTCGCCATCCTGCTTCTGCTCGCCTTCGCCGGCTCCATCGGACTGGCGACCGTCTGGTTGCGTCACCAGATCTCGGAGGTGGCGGAGTCCAATAAGCAGCTACAGACGCGCATTCTCGAGGTGCAGCGGCGCACCGCCGAGGCCAACGCCGAGATCGCCGGGGCGCTCAACCCCGAGGTGCTGCTGGGCCAGAATTCGACGCTTCGCCTGGGCCTTGAGATGCCCCGCGAGCACCAGATCGTGAGCGTTGTGGATGCCGTGGAGGTGCGCCTGGCTGCCAAGCGCAACTCCGACCGCTTCACCACCGCCTTCATCTCCACCTCCTTCCCGCTCTCGACCCCCCGCTGAGCGATGCGAAAAGGTTTCGCCTCCAATGCCCGTTTGGTCGTGCTCAGTGGCGCGATCTTCGCCTGCTTTGCCGCCTTGGGCACCCGCCTGGTGTGGCTGCATTGGCTGGAGCGCGATACGTATATATCTTTCCTCGACAAGGCGCGCAAGCAGACGACCGTAGAACTCGCCCGCCGTGGCGACATCCTCGACGTGCGCGGCAACCGGCTGGCCACCAGCCGCAACCTCATCGAGTTGGCGGCCGACCCTCAGGACCTGCGCAAGGAGGATGAGCGCAAGTGGCCCGAGCTCGCCCGCGAGCTGGGCATGCCGCTCTATCAACTCGAGCCGATGCTGCGGCGCCGCTTTGCCACTCCGCAGGAGGCGGCCGGCGAGGGAGTCGATGCTGCCGGCCAGGGCCGCCCCGTGCGCTGGGTGAAGCTGAGCGAGGAGCTGGAGGAGTCGGCCTACGAGCGCATCCAGACCCTGGGTATTAAGGGCATCTACGGCGTGCGCCACTACCGGCGGGTCTACCCCGGCGGCGGGCTGGCAGCCCATATCCTCGGTTATATTAACAAGGAGGATACCCCGGTGACCGGCATCGAGCGCCACCTCGACTTCTACCTGCGCGGGCAGTCCGGCTGGCGCGAGTCCGAGCGCGACGGCCGCCGGCGCGAGCTGGCGCAGTTCCGCAGCCGCGAGATCCCCGCCACCGACGGCTACGACGTGGTGCTCACCCTCGACATGTTTGTGCAGCACATCGTAGAGGCCGAGGTGGAGGCCATCGCCAAGAAGTACCAGCCCGAGAGCGCGACCATCATCGTCAGCGATCCGGCCACCGGGGCGATCCTGGCGCTGGCCAACTGGCCCACCTTCGATCTGAACCATTTCAATACCGCCCCGCTGGAGGCCCAGCGCAACATTGCCGTCACCGACGTCTATGAACCGGGCTCGACCTTCAAGATCGTTGCCGCCTCGGGTGCGCTCAACGAGGGCTTGGTCACTCCCCGGAGCGTGTTCGACTGCAGCGTCTCCAGTATCGATTACCAGGGCAAACCCCGCTCGCTCCCCCGCGACACCCATCCGTATGGTCGGCTCACCGTGGCCGAGATCGTGGGCAAATCCTCCAATCGCGGCGCCGCCCATCTGGGCATGCTGCTCGGGGCCGATCGGCTCCATGACTACGCGCAGGCCTTCGGGTTCGGGGCTGAAACCGGCTATCCGCTCGGCGGCGAGGTTACCGGGGTGCTCCATCCTGTGTCGAAATGGGACGGGCTCACCATCACCCGCCTGCCCATGGGCCACTCCATATCCGCCACCCCCATGCAGGTGCATTCCGCCATGGGCGTGATCGCCAGCGGCGGCGTGCTTGTGCGCCCCTGGGTCATCCGCGAGATCCGCGACAATCTCGGCCGCCAGGTTGCCGCCCTCGAGCCGCTGCCGCGCCGCCGGGTGATCACCCGCCAGACCGCCACCACCATGGCCGGACTGCTTGTGGAGGCTGCCAGCGCCGAGGGCACCGGCAAGGCCGCCGCCATCGACGGCTACCAGGTGGCCGGCAAGACCGGCACCACCCAGAAGATCATCGGAGGCCGGTACTCGGAGAAGCATCACATAGGCTCCTTCGTCGGCTTCTTTCCCGCCAACCGCCCCCAGGTGCAGATCACCGTCGTGGTCAACGACGGCAAGCTGCCCACCGGCGGCATCGCCTATGGCGGCACCGTGGCAGCTCCGTCGTTCAAGCGCATCGGCGAGCAGCTCATTCCCTATCTCGGTATCCAGCCTGCAGACGCACCTGCGCCGCGCCCGGTGGTTGCCATGACCTCTCTCGCCCGATGATCGGCTATCTCACCCATAATCATGAGCTGGTGCAGGCCTTCCGCACCCACCGTATCCGCGGTGGTGCCGGCGGCGGTGCCTTGTCCTCTGCCCGAATCTTCAAATCCGCCGTGAAACTTTCCGAACTCTTCCCCGCCGGCGAGACGCTGGCCGTCCGCGGCACGCTGGATCGCCCGATCTCGGGCATCGTGATGGACAGCCGGCGCGTGGCCCCGGGCAACCTGTTCTACGCCCTGCCCGGACTGCGCTCCGACGGCGCGCGGTTCATCGACGAGGCCATTCAGCGCGGGGCCGTGGCGGTGGTGGCCACCACCCTGCCGGCCCTCGCCCACTCGAAGGTCACCTTTATCCAGGTCGCCGATGCCCGCGCCTCACTGGCGCTGGTGGCGCGCCGCTATTACCGCGCTCCCGATGCCGACCTGCGCGTGGTGGGCATCACCGGCACCAACGGCAAGACCACCGTTGCCCACCTGCTCAGGCATTTCCTGTCGGCGGGCGGCACCCGGCGTGTCGGAATGTTGGGCACCGTTAGCTACGACCTGGGCCAGCGCACCGTGCCGTCGTTCAAGACCACCCCCGAGTCCCTCGACATCTATGGCATGCTCGCCCAGATGCGCACCGCAGGCTGCGCCGAGGCGGTCATGGAGGTGAGTTCCCACGGCATCGACCAGAAGCGTGTCCAGGGAATGGCCTTCTCGGTAGCCGTATTCACCAATCTTACCCGCGACCACCTCGACTACCACGGGACCATCGAGAACTACTTCGCCGTGAAGGCGCGGCTGTTCAGCGGCGGCGTGGGCGCGATGCCCAAGCTCGCCGTGATCAACCTCGACGACGCCTACGGCCGTCGCCTCGCGGAGGAGACACCGGCGGGAGTGCAACTGGTCACCTACGGAGAGAGCCCGGAGGCGCAGGTGCGCGCCGAGGCCATCGCGCTCGGGTTCAAGGGCACCGCCTTCCGCCTGGTCTACCCCGGCGGCTCGCTCGCAGTCGTGAGCCCGCTCATCGGCCGCTACAACGTCAGCAATCTGCTCGCCGCCTTCGCCACGCTGCACGCCATGGGCGGCAACCTCGCCGAGGCCGCCGCCGCCCTGGTCGCCTTCCGCGCGCCAGCTGGCCGCATGGAACGCATTGAGGCCGGGCAGTCCTTCAATGTCTTGGTTGACTACGCACACACCGACGACGCCCTGCGCAACGCCCTGGGCATGCTGCGCGCCATCACCCCGGGACGCCTGCTGGTAGTCTTCGGCTGCGGGGGCAACCGCGACCGCTCCAAGCGACCCCTGATGACCGCCGCCGTGCAGGAGGTGGCCGACTTCGCCTGGGCCACCGCCGACAACCCGCGCGCCGAGGCCCTGTCACAGATCTTTGCCGACATGCGCACCGGCGTCACCGCCGAGGACAAGATCACCTTCATCGAGGACCGCCGCCGCGCCATCTCCGTGGCCCTCGACGCCGCCCGGCCGGGCGACTCGCTGCTGATCGCCGGCAAGGGCCATGAAACCTTCCAGGAATTCGCCGACACTGTGATCCCGTTCGACGACCGCCAGGTCGTGCGCGAGCTCATCGCCGTCAAACAACTTAAACACTGAGCCATCGCTCCCTCTTGTAACCGGCCTTTGAGGCCGCCCGCCGCCCGCCAACGTGCCCCTGTATCCTCCAGATCTGCTTGCCGCCTGGGCCCATGGCCGGTGGACCTCGCTCCCGGTCTCGCCCATTCACGGCTTCAACCCCGACTCGCGCACGCTGCAGTCGGGGCAAGTGTTTGTGGCCCTGTGCACGGAAAAGCGCGACGGTCACGACTATCTGGCTGCAGCTGCCGCAGCCGGCGCCGCAGCCGCGCTGGTTTCCCGCGCCGTGGAGCAGGCTGCGTTGCCGCAGTTGGTGGTGGCCGATCCGCTCGCCGCGTTGCAGGAGATCGCCCGCCTCCATCGTCAAAGCTCCGGGGTGAAGGTCGTCGGCATCAGTGGCAGCGCAGGCAAGACTTCCACCAAGGATCTGCTCGCCCGCCTGCTGGGCGAGGCGCCGGCGGTGCTGGCCACCCAGGGCAATCTCAACAACCACCTCGGAGTGCCGCTCACCCTCCTGCGCATCGAGCCGGGAGTTACACGCCACGCGGTGGTGGAGGCCGGCATCGACCGGCCCGGCGAAATGCGCGCTCTGGCGGCGATGATCCAGCCCGACTACGCGCTGATCACTCTGGTGGCCCCGGCGCACTTGGAGCGTCTCGGATCGCTTGAGACAATTGCCCGGGAGAAGTCCGAACTGCTGCGTGCGCTGCAGCAGGGCGGGTTGGCCGTCTTTCCGTGGTCAGTCTGGCAGCAGGCTGCGTTCCACACTCTCGCCTGCGAGGCCTGCATCGCTGTGCCGGCGGGCCAGGCGGCCGAGGCCGGCTCCTCGCGCCACCGCTTTGTGGATTTCTGCGTCGAGCACCGCGCGGAACATACCGAGGTTGTCCTGAGTCCGGGTGGGGCGCCTCGGCGCTTCCGCCTGCGGCGCGTCTCCGATGGCATGGCACAGAACGCCGTGCTCGCGCTGCTCATGGCCTCCGCCCTGGGCGTGGACGATTCCACCCTGCAGCAGCGCCTCTCCGGCTGGGAGCCCGCACGCCTGCGCGGCGAGCTTCGCCAGATCGGCGCCCAACTGGTCTATCTCGACTGCTACAACGCCAACCCCGCCTCGATGACCGACTCCTTGTCGGTATTCCAGCAGCTCACACCTGCGGAGTTGCCGCGCCTCTACGTGCTGGGCGGCATGGAGGAGCTCGGGACCGGAGCGCCCGACTACCATCGTCGCCTGGGCGCCGGGCTGTGCCTGCGCTCGGCCGACCGGGCCTATGTGGTGGGGCCGCATGCCGCCGCCGTGGCCGAGGGGATGCTCGCCGCAGGCAACCTCCTCTCACAGGTGCTTGCTCCCGCCGGCCTCGACACGATCCGGCAGGACTTGGCGCATTTCCAAGGCGCGGTGTTTGTGAAGGGCAGCCGCCGGTTCCAGCTCGAAACCCTCTTCTCCGACGCGCCTCCCGCTGGGGCGGCCCACTGAGCCATGCTTTCCTACCTCGCCAAATACGAAGCCTTCCTCGGACCGCTGCGCCTGCTCGGGTTCATCACCGTGCGCACCGTGCTCGCCGCTCTCACGGCGATGCTGGTGGGCTTCATCATCGGTCCCTGGCTGATCGCGCGCCTGCGCCGGCTCAAGTTTGGCGAGAACTGCCCCGATCCGCGCACCGGCGACCTCGCGCACCGTTTCGACAAACAGAATACCCCCACGATGGGCGGGCTGCTCATCTCCGGCTCGGTAGTGCTTTCCTCGTTCCTCTGGGCCGAGCCCAACATCTGGGTGGTGGTGGCGCTCTTTGTCTACGCTGCGCTCACCGTGGTGGGTTTTCGCGACGACTACCTGAAGGTCGTCCACAAGAGCAAGGCCGGCATCTCCTCGGCCGAGAAGATGGCCTGGCAGACTCTGATCACCGCTGTGGCCCTTGCGGCCCTCGTGCTGCATCCGCTCAGCGCCCACAAGATCCACGAGCTCTGGCTGCCCTTCCTGAAGAACCCGGCCTTCGTTGTACCCGAGACTTGGTGGTGCCTGCCGGTGCTCTTCGTGCCGATGTTTCTGTGGGTGGTGGGCTTCTCCAACTTCATCAACCTCACCGACGGCCTCGACGGGCTGGCGGCCGGCTGCACCCTCTCGGTGGCCCTCGTCTACGGCATCATGGCCTACGCGGCCGGACACGCCGTGATCTCCGGATACCTGCTGATCAGCCATGTGCCCGGCACCGGGGAGCTCACCGTGGTGTGCGGTGCGCTCATCGGCGCCTGTATCGCCTTCCTTTGGTACAACTCGCACCCGGCCGAGATCTTCATGGGCGACACCGGTTCGCTGGCCCTTGGCGGGCTGATCGGCATCATGGCCTTCATGGTCCACCAACCGGTTACGCTGGTGATCGTGGGCGGAGTCTTTGTGGCCGAGGGGCTGTCGGTCGTCATCCAGGTGGGCTACTACAAGGCCACCAAGGGCCCCGACGGCGTGGGCAAGCGCTTCTTCCGGATGGCCCCCATCCACCACCATTTCCAGAAGCTGGGCTGGCCGGAGACCAAGGTTGTAGCCCGTTTCTGGATCCTCTCGCTGATTTGCGCTCTGGCCGGATTGGCCACTCTGAAGCTCCGCTGAACCATGTCGCCCGTCGCTCCCGATTTTCTTCGCCCGCTCCTCGACCGCCCGGTCGCGGTGTTTGGCGCGGGCGTGAGCGGGGAGGGCGTTGTGGAACTCCTGCACGGGCTGGGGACTCAGGCGGTGGTGTACGATGCCAAGGGCGGCACGGCGCGCCCCGAGTTCACCGCGGCCCAGGCCGCCGGCCACTCGCTGGTGGTATTCAGCCCGGGCTTCGCCCCCGAGCATGCGTGGCTGGTGGCGGCCCGGGCGGCCGGTTGCGTCTGCCTGGGCGAGCTCGACTTTGCCTCGCTGTTCTGGCGCGGGCGCATCGTGGCGATCACCGGTACCAACGGTAAAACCACGCTCACCGAGTTCCTCACCCACGCTCTGCGCGCCGCCGGAGTGCCGGCCCTGGCCGTGGGCAATGTGGGGTATCCGTTCTCCAGCGCCGTGGTGGCCCCGCATGCGCAGGACACGGTGGCCGTCTGCGAAGTGAGTTCCTTTCAGTCGGAAACGCTGCGGCATTTCCGAGCCGAGGCCACGCTTTGGACCAATCTCGCCGAGGATCATCTCGAGCGTCACCCCGGCATGGGGGCGTACTTCGACGCCAAGCTGCGCCTTGTGCACTGCACCCCCAGCGGCCGCTTCTGGGTGGGCACTTCGGTGGCCGCCTGGGCCTCGCGGCTGGGGCGTGCGCTTCCCCCGGAGACCTGCCTGCGCAGCGAGGGCCTGTTGCCCGACGCCCGGCTGGCGGGGACGGTCTTCGCCGAGTATCCGCAGCGTGAGAACTTCGTGCTGGCCGAGGCCTGGTGGCGCTCAGCCGGCCTGCCCGAGGAGGCGCTGCTTGCGGCGGCGCGCAGCTTCACCCTGGGCCGCCATCGCCTCACGCCCGTGGCCGAGGTGGATGGGGTGCGCTACTGGAACGACTCCAAGGCCACCAACTTCCACGCCGTACATGGCGCCCTGCGGCGTTTCGGCCGGCCGGTTATCCTTGTGGCCGGCGGGCGCGCCAAGGGCGGGGATATCCGCGCCTTCGCCACATCGCTGCGCGGCCTGGTCTCCCACCTCTTGCTCATCGGAGAAACCGCCGGGGAGCTGGCCGCCGGTGCGGCCGCCGCCGGGCTGCCCCACAGCATCTGCGCCTCCCTGCCCGAGGCGGTGCGCCGTGGCGCCGCCCTGGCCCGCCCTGGCGACCAGGTGCTGCTCAGCCCCGGGTTCGCCAGCTTCGACATGTTTCGCAACTACGAGGACCGTGGCGAGCGCTTCGAGGCGGTCGTGCGCGAACTCTCCGCCGCCCGCCACCCGGTAGGTACTTTGTCCTGATCACCAACCAATCTTTCTCCTTCCCGCCATGAACATCCTCAAAGTGCTCGGTGTAGTCGTGGGTATCCACGTCGTCGCCTATCTGATTATCGCCCAGCCGGGCTGCCGTTCGAACACGGCCCGGCCCGAGACTGCCGCCCCGGTGGCACCCGCGCCCGAGGCTCCGAGCGACCGCCCGGTGGCCGCCGCCGAGCCCACAGAGGGCGCTGGGGAGTTCGCCCTCAACTTGCCCTTTGCTCAGCCCTCGGGCTCCGCCGGTGAGCGCTCCGCGCCCACCCGCCCCGGCACTGCGGCCGCCGCCGAGGTCCAGCCGGCGCGCACCTACACGGTGGTCAAGGGTGACAGCTTCGCGCTCATCGCCCGCAAGAACGGTATCAGCGTGGCCGAGCTCGCTGCGGCCAACAACTCTACCAGCAACGCCACCCTGCGCCCCGGCCAGAAGCTGGTGATTCCCCACAAGGGATCCAAGGCCGCCGGCCCCGCCGCAGCCGCAGCGGAGCCTTCCGCTCCAGCGTCCGGTGGCGGCACCTACACGGTGAAGTCGGGCGACACCCTTTCCAAGATTGCCACCCGTCACCATACCACTGCCGCAGCGCTGCGCGCCCTCAACGGCCTGGCCAACGACAACCTCAAGATCGGCCAGGCGCTGCAGGTGCCCGGTAGCGGTACTTCGGGCACGCGTGGTGCTGTGGCGCCCGCACCCGCGCCCGCCGTTCGCGCTCCCGCGCCTGTACCGGCTCGTGCCTCCGCCCCGGTCGCCGCCGCCCCGGCCCCCGCTTCCGGGCCTGCCGGAGTGCACACCGTAGGGCAGGGCGAGAGCGCCGAGTCCATAGCGCGCAAGTACAAGATCACGGTGGGCGAGCTCGCCCGCGCCAATCAGCTCACCGATCCGCGCAAGATCCGTATCGGCCAGTTGCTCAACATCCCCGGCGCCGGCGCCTCCTCGGCCGCCAAGCCGGCCCTCTCGCTTGTGCCGGAGATCGCCTCTAAGCCCGCCCCCAGGGCCCCCAGGGCCGAGCCCGCTCCGGTGGCTCCGGTTGCCCCGGCCCCCGGCGCCGACCTTGATGCCGGCCTGCCCGATGCCGCCGCCGATGCCCCGGTGATCCGCGTGGACGAGCCGCCGCCGGCCGTGCTCGCACCCCATGTCGACTGATTAGGCGCCGCCTTCCCAACTTCGCTCCGTGACCGCCACCCAATCCATAGTTCAGGCGCCTGCTCAGCAGCGCAGCCCCATGCTGGTGCAGCCAGCGTGGATAGTGCTGATCTGCGCCGTGGCCTTGTCGGTGCTCGGCCTTACGATCCTGTTCAGCAGCACCGCCTCGCTGCGGGCCGATCCGTACTTCTTCCTGAAGCGCCAGCTGATCTGGCTGGGAGTGGCCGTGGCGGCGGGGTGGTTGGTGAGCCGTCTCGATCTGGAACATTTCCGCCGATACGCGTGGATCATAGCCGGCGTGGCGCTTGCCGCGCTGCTGGGCGTGCTCATTCCGCATATCGGGGTGACCGTCAACGGGGCGCGCCGCTGGGTGGAGCTCGGCTTCGCGCGCATCCAGCCTTCGGAGTTCGCCAAGATCGCGATGGTCTTCGCCCTTGCCCACTACTGCGGGATCAACCAGCGGCATATGCCCACCTTCAAGCGGGGCTTCTTGATGCCCTGCGTGGGCATTGGGGCCTTCTGTATGTTGATCATTGCCGAGCCCGATTTCGGCACCACCGCGCTCACCGGTGGGGTGGGGTTTATTATGCTTTTCCTGGCCGGCGTGCGGCTGCTCTACATGATCCCCACCGTCCTGGCGGGCCTGGGGCTGTTTTCGCTGGCGGTCTGGCACGACCCGGTGCGTTTCGGGCGCATCACCTCTTTCCTCGATGTGGAGGGCAACCGGTCCGACGGTGCGTATCAGCTCTGGCAGGCGATCCTGGCATTCGCCTCCGGCGGGCTCGATGGCGCCGGACTGGGCAACGGGCGCCAGCAGATGGCCTTCCTGCCCGAGGCGCATACCGACTTCATCTTCGCCATCGTGGGCGAGGAGCTCGGGCTCTGGTACACCCTGGCGGCGGTCCTCGCCTTCGCAGGGCTCTTTGGCGCGGGCCTGGCGCACGCGCGCCGTGCACCCAATCTCTTTGGATACCTGCTGGTCGTAGGCTCGCTGCTGCTGCTGGCCCTGCAGGCGATCATCAACCTGGGCGTGGTCACCGGGTCGTTCCCGACCAAGGGCATGTCGATGCCGTTCATCTCCTACGGCGGCTCCAACCTGGTGCTGATGGGTATCATAATCGGCATCATCTTCAACACCCGCCGCGCCTGGAACCGGCCCAACCTCACCCCGCGTCGCGCTTTGATGGAGGTGAGTTCGTGAGCCGTTTCCTCATCGCCTGCGGCGGCACCGGTGGCCACCTCGCGCCCGGCATCGCGCTGGCCGAGGGCCTGGTGGCCCGCGGCCACGAACCGCACCTGCTCATCTCGCGCAAACAGGTCGATTCCCGGCTGGTGGAGAAGTATCCTTGGCTCAAGCTCGCGCGTATCCCCGCCGCCCCGCTCTCGCTCCACCCGGTGGGGTTCGCCCGCTTCCTCTGGCACCAGAGCGCCGGCTTCGCTTTCGGACTCGAGCAGCTCCGCCAGCTCCGCCCCGATGTGGTCGTGGGCTTCGGCGGGTTCACCACGGCCAGCATTGTGCTTGCAGCCCGGATTCGCCGAATCCCCGTTGCGCTCCATGAGGCCAATCGTGTGCCCGGCCGTGCGGTGCGCCTGCTCAGCCGTTTCGCGCACCGCATCTATCTGCCCGCCGGTGTGCGCCTGAGCGGTGCGCGCGGCGGCACTGTGCGTCCCCAGGGCCTGCCTGTGCGCAGCGAGTTTCAACGTATCGCCCGTGCTGCCGCCCTGGAGGCGCTGGCCATCGAGCCCGCCCGCCGCCTGGTGGCGGTGTTGGGGGGCAGCCAGGGGGCCACGCCCCTCAACGACTGGGCCGAGCGCCACCTGGAGGCGCTGGCGCAGGAGGGTGTGCAGGTATTCTGCGTGTCCGGACCGGGCAAGCGCACCAGCCGCGAGGAGCGCACCCTGCGCACCCGAGAGGGTGGGGTGGTTAAATCCTATTTTGTCCCGTTCTGCGACCGCATGTCCGAGTTGCTCTCCTGTGCCGATGTCGTGGTTTCCCGCGCCGGCGCCGGCACACTTGCCGAACTGGCGCGCACCGGCACCCCGGCGGTGCTGGTGCCCTTTCCCCATGCGGCCGACAACCACCAGGCCGCCAACGCGCAGTTCTTCGAGCAGCAGGGCGGCGGAATGGTCGTGGACCAGCGCTACCTCGGCAATCTGCACAAGGAGGTGGAGGAGCTCGTGTTCAACGACTGGTTGCTGCGCAAGTTCCGCGACAATCTCGAACGGATGGATCAGGAAAACTCTCTGGAGACGATGATCGACGACCTCCAGTCGCTCGCCGGCCCGGCGGCTCCCCGGCGCCCCAGCCCGGCGCTGCACTCCTCATGAGCGACTCCATCCAGTTGCCACCGCTTTTCGGCTGCTCAGTGCGCCACTGCCACCTTGTAGGCGTGGGCGGCGCGGGCATGACGCCGCTGGCCATGTTGCTGGCGCAGCGCGGCTGGTCGGTGTCGGGCGAGGACGACGCGATCACCGCGCCCGCCCAGCGCTGGCTGGATCAGGCTGGGGTGGCTCTGGGCCCGGTGGGCCTCGTGCCGCCGCAGACGCAGCTTCTGGTCTACTCATCGGCGATCGCCCCGGCGCATCCGGCCCGCGTTGTAGCCACACAGTTGGGACTGCCCCAGGTGCGCCGCGGCGAGCTCCTCGCGGAGCTGCTGCGCGACCGCAAGCTGATCGCCATCGTAGGCGCGCACGGGAAGACCACTACCACTGGACTCCTCATCACCGCGCTGCGCCGCGCCGGCTTCGAGGCAGGCTGGCTGCTGGGTGGACTATTCCAGGACGACTCCGTGCCTCCGGCCGCGATCGACCACAACGGCTGGGTGGTGGCCGAGATCGATGAGAGCGACGGCACCATCGACCGCTTCTCGCCGGAGATCACGGTGGCCACCAATCTCGACTGGGACCACCCCGACTACTACCGCCAGATCGGCGATCTGGAGGCTACGTTTGCCGCCCTGTTTTCCCGTACGCGCTCGGACATCTACATCAATCCGGCCTGTGCGCTCTCGGCGCGGCTGGCCGGCCGCGGGTTCACCGCCCCGGTGCACCGCTTCGGCTTCGAGGGCGAGTTCGCCGTGCGCATCGTGGGCATGATGGACGGCCGCCAGGTGCTCGACCTGTCGCCGGCCTTCGGTGCGTCCAGTGCCCGGGTACGCGCGGGAGGCGATTTCAACGCCCTCAACGCCGCCGCCGCGCTGGCGGTGTGCGTGCGTCTGGGAGTGGCGGTTACGCCCGACCTTCTCGCCCACTATCCCGGTGTGAAACGCCGGCAGGTGGTGATGCTGGAGTCGGCCCGGCTCCAGGTAATCGAGGACTACGCACACCATCCCACGGAGATCGCGGCTTTGATTGGCGGCATGCGCCGGCTGCCCCACAAGCGCCTGCTGGTCGCCTTCCAGCCCCACCGCTTCAGCCGCACCGCGCGCTTCAAGGCCGACTTCGCCCGCGCGCTGCTGGGGGCCGACGAACTCTTCCTTCTCGATGTGTACGCCGCCAGCGAGCAGCCCATCGCCGGAGGCACCACTGCCGACATCTATGCCGAGATCGCCCGCAGCGGGCCGGGCACCCGGGTGCACTATCTTCCTGGTGACCGTCCTGGCTTTCTGCGGCTGCTGCGCGAGCGGGTGCGCGAGGGCGACCTGGTGCTCTTTGTGGGCGCCGGAGACATCGACCAGAGCGCCGCCGAGTTTGTACGCGATTTGCAGGGCGATGTGGCGGTGGAGGAGCGCTGGGGCGAGTGCGTGCGGGCGCTGCAGGGTGTGCTATCCCCGGAGACCAAGTTGCTGGAGAACGAGCCGATCGGGCCCAAGACCACGATGCGCGTGGGTGGCCCGGCCCGTTACTACGCCGAGCCGGCCAACGAGGCCGACCTCTGCGCGCTGCTGCGCGAAACCCGGCTGCGTGCGCTTCCGGTGCTGATACTGGGGCGCGGCTCGAACCTGCTCGTGCCCGACGAGGGCGTGGCGGCGCTGGTGCTACGGCTCGCCGGCCGGGAATGGCAGCGTTTCGACGTGCGGCCCGACGGCCGGGTGGAGGCCGGCGCAGGGCTGCGGCTCAAGGAGCTGTGCGGGCTGGCGGCTGCACGCGGATTGCGCGGTTTCGAGTTTCTCGAGGGCATACCCGGCACCCTGGGCGGTGCGCTGCGCATGAACGCCGGCGCGATGGGCGGCTGGATGTTCGACCTTGTGGAGGCGGTGCGCCTGGTGCTGCTCGACGGCACTGTGCGTACGCTGCGCAGGCACGAGTTGCACGTGGCGTATCGGGACTGCCGGGAGCTGGGCGATTCGATTGCGCTGGGCGCCCTGCTGCGCCCGGTGTCCGCCGGAGTCCCTACCGCCGATATCCAGGCGCAGATCGCAGCCTTCCAGGTGCGCCGCCTCGCCACGCAACCGCGCGACCCCAGCGCGGGTTGCATGTTCAAGAACCCTCCCAACGACTCGGCCGGGCGCCTCATCGACGCGCTCGGACTCAAGGGCGAGCGGGTGGGCGACGCCGAGGTGTCGGCCGTGCATGCCAATTTCATTGTCAATCGCGGGCAGGCCACCGCCGCAGATGTGATCGCGCTGATGCGACGCGTACGCGAGCGGGTGAAGGCTGCCCACGGCATCGAGCTGGAGCCCGAGGTGCTGCTCTATGGCCGCGATTGGAGGGACGTCTTGTGAAATCACCCGTTGTTGCAGTCTTGTCGGGAGGCACTTCGCGCGAGCGCGAGGTGTCCCTGCGTTCTGGAGCCAATGTGGCCGCGGCAGCCGCCTGTCTGCTGCCCACCGTGCTCTTCCAGGTCGATTCGGAGCAGCTGCCCGCCGGGCTCGATCCGAAGATCCATGTGGTGCTTTCCACCTTGCACGGCACCTTCGGCGAGGACGGCGGCATGCAGCGCCTGCTCGAGGCCGGAGGCTTCACCTACTCCGGCTGCGGAGCCGAGGCCAGTGCGTGCACCATGGACAAGGCCGCCACCAAGGCGCTCGCCGCCAACGTAGGCGTGCCCGTGGCCGCCGGCCTGGTCTTCGATGCTGCGCAGGCGCCCTTGGCCGCGGAGCTCACCGCCCGCCTGGGCTCGGAGGTGGTCATCAAGCCCAACAATGAGGGCAGCAGCGTGGGGCTCTCCATTTGCTCTGGCCTCGACGAGATCGCCGCCGCCTTGGCTCAACTCGCTCCCGGCCGCTGGGTAGCCGAGCGCCGCATACGCGGCACAGAGCTCACCGTGGGCCTGCTCGACGGCCGGGCGATGGGAGTGGTGGAGGTGGCCCCGAAGACTGGAGTTTACGACTACACCAACAAGTACACCAAGGGTAACACCGAGTACTTCGCCCCGGCCCGCATCCCCACCGGGGCGGCTGGCGCGGTGCAGCGTTTCGCCGAGTCGGTATTCTCTGTGTGCGGCTGCCGCGATTTCGCGCGCGCCGATTTCATCCTCTCGGCCGATGGCGAGCCGTTCTTTCTCGAGATCAACACCCTGCCGGGCATGACCGGCACCAGCCTGCTGCCGCTGAGCGCGAAGTGCATCGGGCTCGATTACGCCGCGCTGGTTCGCGAGATGCTCGCGCCCGCCCTGCGCCGTTTCCAACACGACCTCCCCTGACCGACCATGGCCAAGTCCAAGCCCGATAAGAAATCCACCGAGGAGCGCTCCTGGCGCGAACTCGACCAGTCGGTCAACCCGCGCACGATGTCGGCCTCGGGCCGGCGCCGTTTCGCCTTTGCTGCGGTGAGGCTGGCGCTGTTTGGCACCATGGCCGCCGGAGTGCTTTGGGGTGCCACCGAGATCCTTAATACACTCAGCAACGATGCCGGCTCGATGCGCGACCCCGCCCAGGCCGCACCCCTGCGCGAGATCGTGCTCATCAACGACTCCGACGGCGTGCTCGCCCAGGAATGGCTCGAACACACCCTGAAGGTGCGCAAGGGCACCCCTCTGCTGGAGGTCGACTTGAGCCTGCTGCGCGACCGCCTGCTGGCGGTGCGCCAGGTGCGCTCTGTCGAGCTGCGTCGCGATTTCCCGAGCACACTTACGGTGGCCCTGCGCGAGCGCCAGCCCGTGTTGCGCATGAATGTGCAGGTGGGCAACGGCCAGACTCGCACCATGCTGGTGGCGCGCGACGGCGTGGTGTTCGAAGGCTTTGGCTACGATCCGGCCCGCCTGGCGCGGTTGCCCTTCCTGGACGGCGTGCGCCTGGCCCACAACCGCTTCGGCGGGTTCCAGCCGGTGGAGGGCATGGAGGACGTGGCCAACCTGCTACAGGCCGCCGAAAACGCTGCTCCGCTGCTCTACGCCGACTGGAAGGTTGTCTCCCTTGCCCGCCTAGGTCTCTACGACGAGATCGTGGTGAAATCGCGCTCGATCCCCGAGGTTGTCGTGAGTCGCAAGATCGACTTCACCCAGCAGTTGGCCCGGCTTGACTACATAGCCGACTACGCCCGCAATCAGCCCGAGGCTACCGTGCAGCGAATCGATCTTTCGCTCGGGGGCGATGTCCCGGTGTCGTTCGACAATTCGGCCTCCCGTCTTCTTCCCACTTCTTCCGTCAAACCCTCTAATTCGAGAACTCGTCGTGATCTCTAAAAGCCGGATTATCGGCGCAGTCGAAATCGGCACCCACAAGGTGTCCGTCCTCGTAGGGGAATTCGCCGGCGGGCGCCGCCTCAACATCGTCGGCCTGGGTGCCTGCTCCTCCCAGGGCGTCATCAAGGGCTCCATCGTCGACTTCAAGGCGGCCAGCGACTGCACCCACGCCGCCATCGAGGCGGCCGAGCGCAAGGCCGGGGCACGCATCGACGGTATCTACCTTGCCCAGACCGGCGCGCACCTCGACGGTTTCTACCACGAGGGTTCCGTCAACGTGAGCAGCGCCGACAATCTCGTGGGTCGCCACGATATTGAGACGGTTGGCAAGCTCGCCCGCGGCAAGGAGCTGCCCTCCGAGCGCACGATGGTCCACTATCTGCGCCGCCCCTACAGGCTCGACGGCCAGCCTGTGCCCAATCCCGAGATGCTCTCCGGGCGCAAGCTCGAGGTGGGCTTCTGGGCGGTGCATGGCGACAAGCGCAAGATCTCCGATGGCATCCATCTCGTGAACGGCTTCAACCTGAAGGTCGACGAGATCATCCTCTCCAGCCTGGCCTCCGGCACCATGGTCACCACCATCGAGGAGCGGAAAAACGGCGTGCTCGTAATCGATATTGGCCGCGGCACCACCGACTTTGTCCTCTACCGCGAGGGGTATCCGTGGCTCACCGGCGCCATCCCCGTGGGCGGCGACCACCTCACCAACGATCTCGCCCTCGGGCTGCGCCTGGCCACCGGCCAGGCCGAGGCGATGAAGCTGCGCCACGGCTCGGCCGTAATCACCTCCAAGGACCGCAGCGAGAAGGTCTGGCTCAATGGCGACTTTGCCATCGGCGACCGCCACTTCCCGCGCCAGGCCGTGGAACAGATCACCTCCGTGCGCATCATCGAGCTGCTCGAGGTGGTGAAGAAGAAACTCGGCCCCGCCTTCGTGCCCGAGATGCTCGGCGCCGGCGTGGTGCTCACCGGGGGCACCTCCAAGCTCATGGCCATCGACGAGGCCGCCACCCAGGTATTCGGTCTGCCCGCGCGCCGCGGCGACCTGCCCTCCAATCTAGCCGACGAGCTGCGCGACCCGGGCTACAGCACCGTGCTGGGCCTGCTCTACTACGGGCTCAACCAGATCAACGAGCGCTCGCCCATCGCCGCCGCCCCTCGGGGCAAGGGTGGGCTGATGGAGCGCTTCGGCCGGATGTTCGCCAACGCCTGAGCTCCATGTCCTTGCTATCCGAAAACGAACTGCCCCTCGCGCAGGAAATGCTCACCAACCGCAGCGTAGCCATCAAGGTTATCGGCATCGGAGGCGCAGGCGCCAACGCCGTGGATCGCCTCAAGATGGAAAACCTCGGCAGCGTGGCTCTCGCTGTGCTCAACACCGACGCCGAGGCCCTCTCGGTCTCCCCGGTGGAGACCAAGCTCATGATCGGCGCCGGAGTCACCCGCGGCCTCAGCGCCGGCGGCGACCCCGAACTGGGCCGCCTCGCCGCCGAGGCCGACCGGGAGAAGATCGCAGCCCTCGTAGCCCGCAGCGACCTGGTATTCCTGGTGGCCGGCATGGGCGGGGGCACCGGCAGCGGCGCAGCCCCGGTTGTCGCCGAGATTTGCCGACAGGCCGGAGCGCTCGTCATCGCCTTTGCCAACCTCCCGTTCAGCTTCGAGGGCGGCCGTCGCCTCAAGCAGGCCGAGGAGGGGCTAGCCGAACTGCGCCGCTGCTGCGACGCAGTGATTCCGCTTCCCAACGACATGCTCATTCAGGTGAGCGGCGAGGGGCAGAGCGCGCTGGACTCCTTCGCCCTGGCCGACGAGTGGATCGGCCGAGGGGTGAAGAGCCTGTGGTCGATGCTCAACCGCACCGGTCTCATCAATCTGGATTACGCCACGCTGCGCCAAGCCTTCGCCCAGAAGAGCGGCAAGACCCTCTTCGGCCTCGGGTCGGGCTCCGGCGAGCACGCCGTGGCCGAGGTGATCGCCAGCCTCAAGCAGTGCCCGCTGCTGCACACCCCCGAGTTCTCCCGCAAGGCCGACCGCCTGCTGGTCAACATCGTGGGCGGCGCCGAGCTCACCCTGGCCAGTGTGAACGACATCATGGCCGCCGTCTCCGAACAGTACGGACGCGATGCCCACATCTTCCTGGGCGCCGTGATCGACGAGGATCTCGCCGGCAAGGTGGAGGTGTGCATCATCGGCACCTCCGATGTGAGCCGCACCACGGTGCGCCGCGGCGGCGCCCAGCCGGCCGCCGACAAGCCCGGAAGTTCGGATACCCCGCAGCGCGCCCGCCCCGGGGTGCCCTCCCGGCGGCCCTCCGAGGTGGCCCAGCCCGAGCTGGCCGGCGTGGCTGCTGCCGCACCCGCCAAGGCTCCAGTGAAGCAGGACGAGTTTCTCTTTGGCGGGGGCAACGAGCCCGAGTCCCGCGGTTGGTTCGACAGCACGGACCGCAATCTCTTCGAGGGCCAGGACCTCGACGTGCCCACCTACCTGCGCAAGGGGCTTAAGATCAGCCTGTGAGCGCCGTGGCCGGCTGATCCCCGGCCCGCTGCTCGTGGCGTGCTCGGCCGGGAGTTGCGTTCCCCTGTAAAGGGATTGCGGTTCACCCGGTCGTTGCTCGCTCCGGGGAGCGGCGACCGCCCCGGGCGGCCCTGAACCGCATTGGCGATGCCCGGCGGTGGATTTCCCTCGGCCGAGCATCAAATGAACCACGACAACCCCTCCCATGCCTGATCTTTCCTCCGAGCGCGCTTTGCGCGTGGCAGCCTGGGGCTTGGGCGGCTGGTTCGTGCTGATTTTGGCCCTTCACTTAGCGGCGCTCACCTTGGGCTGGGGCAACCTCAACCTGCCGGGCAACGAGTTCAGGCAGGCGCAGACGGCGCTCTCGGCGGTAGCGATCCAGCAGGATGGCGGCTTCGCGCTCGCCTACCCGACTCCGGTGCTGGGCAAGCCGTGGTCGGTGCCCTTCGAGTTTCCGCTCTACCAGTGGTCGGTGGTCGGTTTGAGCAACGCCACAGGGTATCCGTTGGTGCAATCCGGGCGGCTGGTGAGCGCGGTGTGCTTCTACCTGGCGCTGCCGGCTGTGTGGCTGCTGCTCGCTCGCATGGGCGTGGGGCGGTCGCGGCGCTTGATCGTGCTCGGGCTGGTGCTGGCCTGCCCGCTGCACGTATTCTACTCGCGGGCGTTTCTGATCGAGACGCTGGCGCTGATGTTTTCGCTGTGGTTCCTGCAGGCGTTTGTGGCCGCGCTGGAGGGGCGCCGCCTCGCATGGCTGCTGGTCGCCAATGTGGCCGGGGCGGGCGCGGGTATTGTGAAAGTGACCACTTTTGCGGCCGTGCTCGGGCCGGCGGCGGCATGGGCGGCCTGGAGGCTGTGGGCGATGCGCCCTCGATCCGGGGCGGGAGCGCGGCCGGACTGTGGGGGCTGGCGCTCGGTGGCACGGGAGCTGGCTTGGCTGCTCGCGCTGGTGGCGTTGCCCCTGTGGGCGACGGTCTGGTGGGTGCATTTCGCCGACGCGGTGAAGGCGCTCAACCCCAACGCCCACTTCGCCCTCTCGGCCAACCTGAGGTTCTTCAACTTCTCCAACCTTCAAGAGCGCCTCGACGCCGGACTCTGGATGCACCAGGGCGCCCATCTGCTGCGCGGAGTGGCCGGCCCGGCGGTGCTGCTGCTGGGGGCGCTGGCGCTGCTGCTGGCGCGGCGGTTCCGCGGCTGGGCTCTGGCCGCACTAGGAGCGTTTCTGGTGCCTCCGCTGGTGTTTCCCAAGCTCTACGAGATCCATGAATACTACTTCATGGCCAACGCGGTCTTCCTGCTGGTGGCCCTGGGGCTGGCCGTGGCCGCACTCTTCGACCAGCCGCGGCGGCGCTGGCTGGCGGTGGTGCTGCTGGCGGTGTTGCCTGCGCTGCAGGCCTGGAGCTATTGCGCCTCCTACCGGCAGGCGCAGGCGCAGCCGAGCAACGGCGGCGACCAGCTCAGCCAGATGCTGCGCCGGGTGACGGCCCCGGGCGAGGTGCTTGTAGTTGCCGGCCAGGACTGGAACGCCATGACCCCCTATTATGCGCAGCGCCGGGCGCTGCTTATCCGCAATGGCAGCACCCAGGACTGGCCGCTGGTTGAGAGCAGTTTTGCCGCTCTGGAAGGGGAGACAGTCGGGGCGCTGCTGCTCTGCGGCGAGCAGCGGTACAACGCCGGGCTGCGTTCGCGCGCCGTCCAGCGTTTCGGCCTGGACCCGCGGCCCCTGTTCGCCCTGGGCGACACTGAAGTGTTGGTACCGTCGGAGGTCCGGCCCTCGGCTCTTGGATTCCTGCATACCGTGCCGTTGCCCGAGCTGGTGCTGCCGCCGCGCGCCGAGGCCGACGAGGACCCGTTGCGCGGGCAGGTGGTGCGCGTGGCGAAGCTGCCGGCACTAATACGGCAACACTTCCGGGAGTTCTCCCCGGCGCCGGTGCGCAGCCAGTCCACCTTCGCCTATTCATCCGCCGAGTACGAGGGGCGGATCTTCTTCAGCGCCCATCCCTACACGCGGCTGTGGTTCACTCCCCCGGCAGCGCGCTGCCACGTATCCGGCAGCTTCGTGATCTACGAAGGGGCCTACAAGGACCGTAAGCCGGGAGAGTGCACCGACGGCGTGCTCTTCGCGCTGGTCGAGCTCCGGGCCGATGGGACGCGCCGCACGCTCTTCGAGCGACTTCTCGATCCGATGGGCAAGGAGGCCGACCGCGGACTCCAGAAGTTGGAGCTCGAGGTGACCACGGCGCCGGGCTCGGAACTGCTCTTCGAGGCAACCCCGGGGCCGGCGGGCAACTGGTCGTTCGATTGGGCCGCGCTGGGGCCGCTGAGCATCCGGCCGGTGGAGTGATTCCCCTGGGGCGGCGGGCATTCAAACCCGCACGCCCACCATGGGGGGCATCGCGATCGCCTTGGTGGCGGGCGGGGTGTCGTAGGGCTTGGCCGGCGACAGGACTGTATCGTAGAACTTGGCCAAGTGCGCGGCGCTGCGCGCCCAACTGAAATGCTCCCGGGCAAACGCGGCTGCGCCCTTGGATAGAGTCGCGCCCAAGGCCGGATCGGCGCGCAGCGCACGCACGGCCTGGGCGATGCCGGCGGCATCGGCGCGGTCCACGATGTAGGCGTCCAGTCCGTGCCGGGCCACGGTGCCGAGGTTGGTGCGGGGCAGGATCACGGGCCGCCCGAGGGAGAAGAACTCCGGCAGCTTCGAGGGGAAGCGGTAGTCGTTGAAGGTATCGGGTTCCCCGGGTTGCACGAAGAAGTCGGCCAGGGCCATGAGCGGGGCGAGGTGCTCGTGGCGGCCGATGCGGCCCAGGGCGACGACGTGGGGGGCGGCGCGCTCGCCGAGGTCGCCGGGGAGGGCGCAGACGTCGCGGCCGGCGCGCAGCAGGGTGGTGGGTGTGCCGGTGGCGTTGAGCTCGACCACCGCCTCGTACAGCGCGGCAAGCTCGTCGCGATTGGTTGGATGCAGGTTGCCGTGGTAGAAGAGCACGGTGTGGGTGCGCTCCCAGCCCAGCGCGGTGCGCAACTCCCACGGGATGGGCCGCTCGAAGAAGGCGGCGGTGGCTGCCGGCCAGATGACTCGGGCGGGCTTGCCCGGGGGCAGCAGCTCCTGCAGGCGGTCGATGATCACGGTGCAGGCGGCAGCGGCTCGCAGGAACTCGCCGCTGCGCAACGGATGCGAGAGCGCCTCGCCCACGAGGGCGACCAGATCGGTCGAGGGCAGGGCCGCCAGCTCAGCCTCGGAGCGGCCTAGGGTGGATTCGAGGATACGCGCCTCATGGTCTTCGAGATGGACAACCAGGCAGGGGGCGGCGCCGGCGAGGAGGCGTACGCAGAACCGGCGCACGACCTCCCGGGTGGTCCAGGCGTGGACAAGGTGCGGGCCGGCCCCTCCTCTAAAGACGGCCCCGCTGCTGCCGCAGGCGGCAAAGTCTACGCAGCGGAAACGGGCGTGGGGATGGTAGCGGGCGGTCTCGGCATTGCGCGGCACGGCGACCACACATTCGTGGCCCTGGAGGCTGAGCTCGTTGGCGAGCGCGGCTACATGCAGCGCGCTGTTGGAGGTCATGTCGCCGTATAGCACAAATAGGATACGGCGGGGGGTGGCGGCGCAGGTTGGCTGAAGCGTGGTTGTGGCCGGCGGTTGCAGCGGGCCGAGGCGGGCCGGGGCGGCGGAAAGATCGAGCGGGAGTGGGTTCTCCTCGTCGGTGCGGATGTCGATCCGGCGGTCGGTGGCAAAGAAATGGCGACAGCCGTCGGTGGTGACTGCACACACCCGCAGCGGCCCGCAGCCCACGGGCAGGTTCTTGATGGAGATGAAGCCGGCGCGGGCCGCATCGGGGGAGCCGGGCAGGAGGCGCGGCACGTCGGTGCGCACCAGGCCGTGCTCGCAGCGCAGGCGGCGGTTGCCGTAGTGCAGCCATACCTCCGCTATCGCCAGCTCCGGGTGGGCGCACCAGCCTTGGATGCGCACACTGCCGCCTACGGTGGCGGTGCCGGGGTACTCGATGGCGGCCTGCAGGGGGCCGGCGGTGGCCGCCACGGTGAAGCGCCGCAGGCAAATCCATTCGCTGGAGTCAAGGGACGCCTCCAGCCGGGCGAGATGCACTCCGGGCGCGATCAGGCTGGTGAGCTGGAAGCCGCACTGGAGCGCCGCAGCCGGCAGGGCAAAAGCGGTGCAGACATCGGGCCGCGGCAGGCGCGAGTGCACGGGGAGCTCTTGGCCGCAGCAGACCAGCCGGAGCGCGGGGGCGCAGCGGGTGGAGGGATGCACGCACCAGCCCCGCAGTTGCAGGGCCCCACCGGGGGCGCAGAGCGGCGCCGGGGTCTCCAGTTCGTGGAGGAATTCGGGCGGCGGATTCACTGCGGCCTGCCTCCCGGCCGGCTCAGCAGCCGCCCCAGGGCGCGCAAGGGGGCGGTGCAGCGCCAAGCCAGCGAGGACTCGATGGCTTGGCGGCCGGCCTCAAGCTGCTCGATACGGTTTCGTAGCGCGGCGAGGACGGCGTGGACGTCGCTGAGTGTGCGGTCGCGTTCGGCGAGGGAGGACTGGGCCTGGGTGAAGCGGGCGGCCAGTGCCACCTCCTGCTCTCGCGATTGCCGGAGGGCGGCGCGCAACCGGGTGCATTCCTCCTGAAGCTCCAGGCGTGCGGACTCGGTGTGGTCGTGTGCTCGAAGAGCGGAGTCGGTGAGCAGGCGGTTCTGCTCGAGCAAGGACTGGGCGGAGGCCAGCTCGGTGCGCAGCGAGTCGCGCACATCCTCCAACTCCATGAGCTGCACCTGGGCGAGGATGAGTTGCTTGCGCAGCGCATCGGAATCGGGAGCGGTGCTGTCCGGGCCGGGCTTCATCGCGGGACATGAAGCGGGAATGCCCGCAACAAGTGAAGCCGGAAGCGCCGGTGGGCCGGACTCATTCCCTCTCGGCGGCAAGGCGGACGCGGCCGTCGCGATCAAGGGTGAAGGTGTCGCGCCGTGGGTGGCGGGGGGCGAGAGGGAGCAGCAGTGCGCAGGCGAATACCAGGCAGCCGCTGGAGAGAAACCAGAGCCAGTTCTTTGCGAGTTTCACCGCGTACCACGACCACAGGCCCATCTCGACCGGGGAGGTGAAGGCGCCCCAGGTACCCAGCGATGCAGGACCGGCGATGATCACCAGCGGGTCTTCGGGGCGCACGAGGTTGACCGTGCGCCAACGTTCACCCGTGCGGGTGTCGAGCACCAGTGGAGTGAGTTCTCCGGTACGGGTGGAGCGCAGCACGAAGGGGAAACGGGCGGTGCCCAGGTCGCCGGCCACGAGGAAGCGCAGCACTCCGGAGCGGGCGGGGGGCAGGGGCAGGCTGATGAACAGGGTGCCACCCTCCGCTGTGGCGGCGGGTCCTCCCATCCAGGCCGCAACGCCGGGGGCTGGAAGGTCGATGTTAGCCACCGCGCCGGTGGTGAAATCATCGGTGGTGGCCGGCCCGCGCAGCACAGGCACCGGAGGTTGCAGTGGGGCCGGGAGCACGGCCTGCAAGCGGGGGTTGCCCAGGATGGTGGCGCTGGTGGCAGCGAGGCCGGCAGGGCCGGTTGTGCAGGCCTGGCCGGTGCGCAGGGCATCGCGGAGGGCTTGGAGGTGGGCCTGGTTTTGCACAGTGCGAGCCGGCAGATCGCGACCGATGGTGGTCTCCAGGTGCTCGCGCAGGCCTACTGCGAGAATCGTCACCCAAGCGGAGGTGAGCAGGGCGCGGGAGGTCCAACCGAGCCAGCGCCTGTGCCAGAACTGGGTGAGTACGCAGAAATTAAAGACCAGAAGGATCGCCGCGATGTCCTGGGCGGCGCCGGCTGTGCCCCAATGCCGCGGGGACGGGCACCAGGCGAGCGCCACCAGGATAAAAACACAGGCTGCGGTGAGCGCGATGAGCGGGGCCACGGAGTGCTTGCGGTCGCCGTTGCGCATGGCGGAGACCATGCGGATAGCGATGGGTGCCTGCAGTACCAGTACCACCCAGGGCAGAGGGTTTGAGAAGGTGGCGAAGGGGGTCAGCAGCGCGCCGGCCTGGGCCCACGACCAGCCGAAGGGCTGCAGCGGTTGAAACTGGAATACCAGCGCCGTGCAAAGGGCGGTGAGCGCCACCACGGAGAGGTCGCGGTTGCGGCGGGCCGGCGTAGTGAATGCCCGGATGAGGGCGACGAGTCCGGTGGCGATGCAGACCGCCGCCGTCAACTCCGAGGCTGCGGTGGCCAACAGCATGGCGACTGCGCCCAGCAACCACAGCGGCGATTCGAGTTTACGATCCAGCAGCGCCCAAGCCGCCGGGAAGGCGAGCAGCAGCCCGAGCCGATCCGGCAGGGCCGAGCCGGCCAGCGATTGCTCCCAACCCAGGGGCAGCGCCAGCAGCACTCCGGCGCAAAGCGCGGTGGACCAGAGCGCCAGCCAGCCTAGACGGCGGGCGGCCACAGCGAGCAGCAGGCTCATGGTGCAGACCAGCAACAGGGCGTTCACCAAGGTGGTCAGGCGTTCGTCCCACTGACGGTTGGCGTGTACCTGCGCGCCGAGGGCCAGGCGCGCCAAGAGGGGGAACTCAACGGGAGCCACGGCCTGGGCGCGGCCGAGCACGACCTCTCCATCGGCCCAATGCGGTATCAGTTCGGGCAGGCCGGCCTGCCATTGGAGAACATCGGGCAGGGCTGTGCCGTGGTTGTAGATCAGCCACAGCTTTCCGCCCAACCCGAGCAGCATCATGCCCAGCAGGCAGCACGGGAGGAATAGGCGGAAGAGGTTGAGTCGGCGCAGCATGTCGATGCGTCCACCGTTAACGGACACGGGCGGGCAGGCAACGGCCGTTTCGGGTGGGGGCGGAACGGCTGAGCCATCCGGCCTCGATGGAGGGGAGAGCTGAACGGCTGAGTCGCCCGGCTACGAAGCAAGGAAAGGCGAACGGCTGTGCCGGCCGACTACGGCAGGCGGGATGCTGAACGGCTGAGCCGCCCGGCTGCGGGGGAAGGAAAGATGCACGGTTCCGCCGCCCGCCTAGGGGGGAATGGGATACCAAGAGATGAGCCGCCCAACTAGGAAATCCGCTCGGCCACGGCGACTCCGGCCGCCAGGCAATCGGAGAGCGAGATGCCGGTGCGGCAGTTGCCGGCCAGATACAGGCCGGGGTGATCGCGCTCAAAGCCCTCCATGGCGGCGGCGAGAGCGCCGAAGGCCACTGTGTATTTGGGGATCGCCTGCGGCCAGCGGTTGCACTGCCGGAATACGGGCTCGCCGCTCACGCCGAGCAGCTCGCGCAGTTCGCCCAGTACGAGTGTGTCGAGCTCGGCGTCGGGCAGGGCGGCGACCTCCGCTTGCCGGCCTCCGACAAATACGGTGACGAGCACGTGGCCCTCCGGGGCGCGGCCGGGAAATAGCGTCGACGAGAAGAGCGCGCCCAGGATGCGCCGGCCCGCCTTGGCGGGCACGAGCATGCCGAATCCGTCGAGCGGATGCGCTACGGCCTCGCGGCGGAAGCCCAGGGCCAGGCTGGTGACGGCGGAGTAGGGCAGCGTGGCGAGAGGGGCGAGCGGCTGGAGGTTGGCGACGTGGAGGCGGGCCAGCGCGGCCGAGCCGCAGGTGAAGAGTACGGAATCGAAGTCTGCTGTGGTGGCGGCACCGGCGCGGCGGACGGTGAGGCGCCAGCCCGCAGGTAGGCGCTCGGCGGCGACGACCTCGGAGTCGAGATGGACGGCTTGGTCGAGAGCGGCGGCGAGGGCGGTGGGTAGCGCTTGCAGGCCGTCGCGGAAGGAGACAAGGCGCGACTTGGTGCGCAGGCCGGCCTTCCGCTTGGCGCGCATCAGAGCGATGGTGCCGCGCACGAGCGAGCCGTAGTTTTGCTCCAGCCGCCAGAGGCGGGGAAGGGCGTGGCGCACACAGAGCTCCTCGGGAGCGCAGGCGTAGACGCCGCCGATGAACGGGTTGACTGCGTAGTCGAGAAACTCCTGGCCCACGCGGCGCCGGGCGAAGGCGGCGAGGGTCTCGTCGGGGTGGGTGCGGTTTTGCCGCACGAAGGGTTCTCCGAGCACGCGCAGCTTGCCGCTGAAGTTGAAGATAGGAGTCGTGATCGCCTGCCAGAGGTTTTCGGGCAGGGCGTGGGGGCGGCCGTGGCGCACGATGAAGCGACGGGCGGCGGAAGGGTTGGCGATCTGCAGGTCCGGGTTGAGGCCGGCACGGGCCAAGAGAGGATCGAGGGAGGAGTCGCGCAGCAGCAGGGTGTTTGGGCCCGCCTCCACCAGCCAGCCGTCGCGGCGAATCGAGCGGATGGCGCCGCCCACGCGGTCGGAGGACTCGAATACGGTTACGGAGTGGCCGGCGGCGGCTAGTTCGCTGGCTGCGGTGAGACCGGTGATCCCGGCGCCGACGATGGCGATGCGTTTCATGGGGTGCGAGGGGAGTCCTGCGTTTGGTTACAGGCCATGCCGGTGGTTCAAATGGTCGGGGGGGCGGTGTTCCTGGGCAAGGCCGAAGGCGTAACGGAACCATGCTTCGAGCACATGGTGGAGGGGCATGGCAAGCGGCCGACGGCTGCGGCCTTGAGCGCCGGGCGAACGTCGCTTCCCGGCGGAGGATAGAGCCCCGCCGAGTTTACACGTGCCCCGATAAGGGACAGGTCGATTATGGTCTCCGAGGGAGATTCTGCTCCGAATAGGGGACAGGTCGATTTTGCACTCTAGGACACAGGGATCTCGCTTCCTGGTGGATATATAGGCACTGGCGCTGCGTTCAGGTGCGCCGCGTACCACGCGGGCGGGGCCGCCCAGGCGAGCCCCGATAAGGGACAGGTCGAAAGCCCCGATAAGGGACAGGTCGATTGTGCTCTTGATAACGAGAGAACGGGACCGCCGACTCTGCTGCTAGGGACGGGGCAATTCGGCCACGAAACTGGCCGCGATTTGTTACATTTGGTTAGTTGCATTTCTGCCCCATATATTGAGCCATGTGAGTTCAGTGAGAGTGGTGCAGGCGGGGCATTCGCTGGTATGGACGTTCCTTCGCCTGATTCGGGGGCCACTGGCATTGAAGCCCGGCAGGGAGAGGGACGGCGCTACTCACCGAGTTCGGACCCTCACGATTCGCCCACCTCAGGTGCGCGACACCTAAGCCGTAACCATGCAATCCTACGGCCTTGCGCTCTGGCAGTGCACGAACTCCGGTGCCCGCCGAAGGAGCGTGCTAGCACGCCATCTGCGCTCTGAATCGCGTGCAAGCACGCTCCTGCGACTGAGAATGGGTACGGTTAAGGAACTGAAATCTTGCGATCCCCGCGCCCAAGCGCTCTGGCGGCGCAAAATTTTGTGTTTGACCCGTCTCCGGTGACCCTTACATCTCGACGGAATTTCCGTTCGGCTATCACTGCCAAAGGGTGGCTTGGTGTTTGGCCGGACAAACCAGCAAACCCGATGAAGCAATCGATCGCGAGCCTCCTATCCACAGTCCTGATTACCTTGGCGACCACCGGGGCTTGCGCTGCCGGCGGCGTGGACGAGAAGGTACAGTTGCCGGAAGATGTTCTGCCCCAACTGAAACCGCTACTTGAGCGCGCAATGCAGCAGTCGCCCAAGGTCTTGGAGCGCAATCTCGATCTTGTGCTGGCTGAAGCCGATGGCTACGTGGCCCGCTCCTCCAGCCTGCCGTCCGTAGGCGGGTATGCGCAGTATCAGCTCCAGAAGGAGAAGCTTATCGATGGCACCGGTTGGAATAACAAAGACAAACTGGGCTACAACTTCTCCATCAACCAGTCAGTCTGGCAATGGGGTGCGTTGGAGGCGACTCGCAAGATCTCCCGAATTGATCGGGACTTGGCGAAGAAGAATTACTCAGAGGCCTTTCGGGTATTGGCGGGCGAAGTTCGCTCAGCCTATCTCGGTTTGGTTCTGAACAAAATGGTGGTGCGCAACGCCGAGCTCACCTTTCGTCTGGCGCAGGGAAACCTCGCACGTCAGCAGGCGCGATATAGCGCAAACCAGGTGACCTATGGCGAGATCATGACCCACCAACTGCGGGTGGACGAGGCTTCCTTGGCGATGCGCCGGGCGAAGGCCGATCTGGTGTTTCTCCTGGATAGTTTCCGTTCAATGTGCGGCGACGTGGCGCTCACTGAGGCAGAGATACCCGAGGCGATAGGCGATATTACGGAAGCGCCAGCGGTGGCTCCCGTGGTGGCCAGTTCCGCGATCGACGATTCCGCTGAAGTGAAGATAGTCGAGATGGAGGTGGAGAAGGCCAAGCTCGCACGCGTTGGTCCCCGCTACGCGCTTTATCCGAAATTGGGACTGACTGCCGGCATCAGTCGCGATCAGTATACTCAACCCCAGGATAAGGGTACCTATAGATACCAAGCCGACACAGCCTTTATCGGCACTGTGGTGAACTGGAATTTGTTCGACGGCTTGAGCTCTAAGGGCCAGCGGCTCGCGGCGCTTACCCGACTGCGCCGTGCTGAGCAGAAATTGGTGAGCTCGCGGCTGGTGGTCGCCCGAAAGTTGGCCCGCGCGAGCGACAATGTGGGCTTCACTTGGGATTCCTATCAGGTGGCGAAGATGCATTTGCGCATGGCTAGCGAAGGCTTGACCCACCAGCGTGAGGAGGCCGGCCGTGGCTTGGTGTCACAGGAGCAGATCGACGCAGCCCAAGGCAATGTGTTTTCCCATCAATATTACGCTCAAGCGGCGCTGGCGGCTCATCTTAGCGCTGTCGTAGAGTATCTTTCTTCCAAGGGTGCGGATCCTGTGGCCCGTGTCGGTGTCCAGCAGCACTAATTCTTATCTTTCGATGTCCTACAAGTTGAAGTTGGCTGGAGTTCTGGTGTTGATCGCCGTGGCTGCTTGGCTTGGGGTGCAGATGATGCGCCCCCAAGCCATCGTGGTGCTGGCCAAGCGAGACCGTGCGATCAATGCGGTTCCCGGGTCCATCACGGTGTTGGCCGAGCGCGCGCTACAGGTCAAAAGCGATGTGGGCGGGCGCATTGTCAGCAGCAATCTCGAACTGAGTTCGAAGGTGGCTGCCGGCGGTGTGCTGATCGAACTCGACCAGACCGATCTGAACCTGCAAATCGATCAATTGGAGAATGATCGCTCGACGATACAGAAGCGTATCCAGATCGGGTCGGCCACTCAGTTTGAGCTTCAAAATGCCAATGACCAATTGGAGACTGCGGATCGCTTGGCCAAGCAGGGCACAGTGACAGCCGTTGATCTGGAGCGGCAGCGGCGCGTGGTGAAACAGATCGAGCAGAAATTGGAACTTGAGAATGTTGCCAACGCTCAGCAGTTGGCGAGGATCGAGAACGATTTGAAGGTGGCTAACCGCAGTCGCAGCAAGATGACGCTTCGCTCGCCTGTGGAGGGAGTCATCTCCGCAGTATTTACCAATGTTGGCGATTTGATTTCGACTGGTGAACCGGTGGCCACCATCATCGCCGACAGTCGCGTGATCGAGGCGAGGATCAGCGAGGAAAATTTCGCCGGTTTGAAGATCGGGCAGCACGCCACGCTACGCTTTCTAAGTTACGGTGCCACACAGTACTCCGCGCGAGTGGAGAAGATCCTTCCCGCTGCCGACCCGCTCACCCAGCGTTATATGGTCCACCTGTCCGTGGAGATCGATCCCAAGCTGTTGGTGCCCGGCATCACCGGTGAGGTTAATATTGTAGTGGATGCTCGGGACAATGCGGTGATCATTCCCCGGCGGGCCTTGTTTGGCCGCAGTGTTTTTCTGGTGAAGGATGGCCGTGTGGAACTGAAGACCGTCGAGGTGGGCTTCACCAGTCTCAATTCTGTGGAAATTATGCGTGGTCTCGAAGCTGGCGACGCTGTTATCGTTGAGGATCTCGATCGGTTTCGTGTGGGAGATCGAGTGTCGGTTGCCGAGGTAAAAACCGACAAGGGCTCCTAACCCTACCACGCCTGATGTCACCGAACATCCGTATCGCGCTGCGGTTCCTCACAGCCAAGCGGCGCTCCATGTTGATGAGCCTCGCAGGCATTGTGTTTGGCGTGGGTTTCTTCATCGTCACCCAGGCGCAGACCAGCGGTTTCGAGGAGTTTTTCATCAAGACCATTCTTGGGACCAACGGGGCTATTCGCATTGAGGATCGCATCCAGGATACCCTCAGTTCGATGTCTTCCGACGGTTCCGCTTTCGACTTTGAACATCGCGACAGTGTGAAATACGTAGAGGGCATCACCGAACCCGAGAAGTTGCGGCAGGCGGTCAACCAGTTCGGCAACGTCACCGGAATCGCTGAGGTGCTTACGGGGGCGGTGCTTGTGCGCCGGGGCAGCCAAAGCGATTCGGCCCGGGTTTTCGGTATAAATATAGACGATCAGTTGCGGGTGTCCGATCTGGGACAGCAGATCGTATTCGGCCATCTCAACGACTTTAAGATCAACCCCAGCGGGCTTCTCGTGGGCCGGGTTTTGGCCAGCCGCCTAGGGGTAAATGTGGGCGAGTCGATTACCCTGGAGGCCTCCAACCAGATGCGCAATTACCGTGTTTCTGCGATTTTTGAGACCGGTGTGAGCGATATTGATCGGCAGCGCATGTACATGCACATGCAGGAAACCCGATCCCTGCTGCAAAAGCCCAGCGGTGCCTCATTCCTGCAGGTGGCGATCGCCGATCGCGATCGCGCTCCGGCTGACGCCGCTCATATGGAGCGTACCTTGGGGCATTCGGTCAAGTCTTGGCAGGCACGCGAGAAGACCTGGCTTGAGGTGTTCCGGGCGCTGCGCGTTTCATCCGCCCTCACTGTTTCCACCCTGATCCTTATTTCCGGGCTTGGCATGTTTAATACCTTGGCCATGATTGTTATGGAGAAGACCAAGGAGATAGCCATCTTGCGCTCGATGGGTTATACTCGGCAGGATATCGCCCGTATTTTCCTCTGGCAGGGCGCCATCGTACTGATCATAGGTGTTGTCTTGGGCTGGATCTTCGGCGCCGCCATCACTTATGGCGTATCCCGACTGCCTATCCGCATCCGCGGTATATTTTCGACCGACAGCTTTGTTGTAGCCTGGTCGATCTGGCACTATGTATTCGCTGCCGCCACGGCTACGGTGGTGGTGATGATGGCCAGCCTTATCCCTGCGCGCCGCGCCGCCCGTCTTGAACCGGGTGACGTTATCCGAGGGACTTCGCAATGAGCAACCCCTCCACTCCCCGAGACCTCGCACTTTCCTGCAATGGCGTACACCGCTATCTCGGCTCTGGCGAAGGCCGGGTGCATGTATTGCGCGGGGTCGGCTTCGAAGCTGAACGGGGTAAGGTTTGTGCCATCGTAGGGCCTTCAGGCTGCGGCAAGAGCACTTTGCTGTATCTCCTCGGCCTGCTGGATCGCGCCGAACAAGGAGATATTTGGATCAACGGCAACCAGATGAGTCAAGCCGATGACGCCGCCCGCACGGCAGTGCGATGCGAACACGTCGGCTTTGTATTCCAGTTCCACTTCCTGCTACCGGAATTCAGCGCGTTGGAAAACGTGATGATGCCGATGCGCAAGCTCGGCCGCCTCAGCCCGGACCACATGGCGGCGCGTGCCCAGCAATTGCTGACCGACGTTGGGCTAGGGGACAAATCCAAGCGTCTGGCCACGCAACTCTCCGGCGGTGAGCAGCAGCGCGTGGCGATAGCACGGGCGCTGGCCAATGCGCCCTCTATCATTCTTGCTGACGAACCCACCGGCAATCTCGACCAGGCCAACTCCGGGCTGGTGTTCGACCTTCTGTGCAAGCTCGCGAGAGACAATGAGCAGGCGGTGGTGCTCGTCACGCACAACCCCGATATAGCCAAACGCTGCGATATTATTCGCCCGATGCGCGACGGTCTTTTTGTCTGAGCCGCGATCATGCGATAACCCGAGCCGGCTGCTCTGCATCCTCTTCGAAGCGAGGTGGTGTAGGGCGCGCGCTGCCGGCGGAGAGTATACGATCGAGCCGGTGCGGCCCAGTGTCCTACCGCCGAATAGCGGACTGAATGATGAACAAGGAGCTGTGTATATTCGGTTCACCTTCCCCGCCGGGCCGAATCGTTACCGCTCGGTGATTTTGGCTGGCCAACTTGTGCCCGCCTTTACCGGCGTGCGGCTGCTATAGCCTGTCGCAAGCTCCGGGCGGCGGCCTGCGGATCGGCAGCGGCGCAGATGGCGGAGACCACGGCGACGCCGTCGGCTCCAGCCGCAAGGGTGCGGGCGATGTTTTCCTGGTTGATGCCCCCGATGGCCACAACCGGCAACGCTATCTGGCGGCGAAGCGCGGCAAAGGCGGCTTCGCCAAGAGCTGGTGCTGCATCGGCCTTCGTGCCAGTTGGGAAGATGGGGCCCAGTCCGATATAGTCGACGGCCGAGTCGATGCTGCCGAGTTCACATGCCGCCGTGATCGAGAGGCCGATGATCGCCTCGGGGCCCAATAGGATGCGCGCTTGGGTGGGCCTCAGATCGTCTTGGCCGAGATGCACCCCATCGGCCCCGATAGAGTGGGCGACGTCGAGGCGGTCGTTGATGATGAGCGGCACTCCCAGCGGGCGCAGTAGGGCTAGCAGGGCGCGAGCGGCCTCGGCGAGTTCGCGGGCGCAACCGGGCTTGTCGCGCAATTGAACCATGGTTACTCCGCCGGCCACAGCGGCGGCGACCGTGTGCACAACCCCGCGGCGGGCGGTCATCTCGGGGTCGGTGACGAGGTAGAGCGAGAGGTCGAAGCGGGCTGCCATGGGGCAAGCAGCGTGGGCAGGCGGTGCGGGGACGGCGAGCGTCCAAGCGACTGTAGCCCCATTTTGGTCTTCACCGGGGCCGGTCGCCCACCCAGAGTCCTTCCATGAGCACCGCCCTCGCCATCTGTGGCAGTCCCCGTCGTAACGGAAACACGGAAACGCTATTGAGACGCTGTTTGGACCGGTTGGCCGGGCAGGGCATAGGAGGTGAACTGGTCACCTTGTCGGGCAAGACTATCCGCGGCTGCACGGCCTGCGCTGCCTGTGGGGAGTCGAAGGACGCCAGTTGCCCCGGAATATCCGACGACGACTTCCCTCCGATTTTCGAGGCGATGCAGCGCGCCGATATCATCATCGTGGGCTCGCCGGTCTACTTCGGGTCGGCGACTCCGGAGTTGATGGCGCTGCTGGACCGCGCCGGCTATGTATCGCGTGCAAATGGAGGATTGTTCTCGCGCAAACTTGGCGGGCCTCTCGCCGTGGCGCGCCGCGCCGGGCACAATTTCACCTACGCCCAACTGATGTTCTGGTATATGATCAACGATATGGTGGTCCCCGGGTCCAGTTACTGGAATGTGGCGCTGGCCCGCGAGCCCGGAGAGGTGAGCAACGACACTGAGGCGCTCGCGACGATTGATCGTTTCGCCGACAACTTGGCGTGGCTTTCAGGAAAGCTGGTGGGGTAGCCGGTGGACTAGGGGCGTGGTCGAGGCCAGCGGAAGGCGGGAAAATAGCTTGCCCTGGGAAATATGGGCGGATTCGCAGCTGCGTTTCTGCAAGATCGGGCGCCGGGCGAGCGAGTGGCGCAGCAGGTGGGCGCGGGGATGCGCGGGGGCGGAGCGAGTAGAATGAGCGGGTGAGGGGACCGAAACGGCCGTTGGCTCACCGCAGGGTGGGTGCGCCGCACTCTGCTCTCCAGGCGAGATGAAGCTTTGCGCCACTGGTCTGCCCTCCGGCTTGGCGAACCCGGGGAAAAAGAAAACGGCGGACCGAAGTCCGCCGTTGGTGAAACGATGCGAGCGGGGGCTCGCCTGCCTTACGGCTTGGCGTCGCCCTTGCCGCCGCCGGTGAGCTTCTTGAGTAGGAGCTCGGGGTTCTCGCCCAGCTCGGCGTCGAAGAAACCGTGGAGTTGGCGCAGGCGGGTGGGGTGGCGCATCTTGCGCAGCGCCTTGGCCTCGATCTGGCGGATACGCTCGCGGGTGACCTTGAACTGGCGACCGACCTCCTCGAGGGTGCGGCTGTAGCCGTCGACCAGGCCGAAGCGCAGGGAGAGCACGCGGCGCTCGCGCTCGGTGAGGGTGTCGAGCACGTCGATGATCTTCTCGCGCAGCAGCGAGTAGGCGGTCATGTCGTACGGGTTTTCCGCCGACTTGTCCTCGATGAAGTCGCCAAAGCTGGTGTCGTCGCCGTCGCCCACGGGCGACTGCAGCGAGATGGGCTGCTGGGCCATCTTCATGATCTGCTGCACGCGCTCCACGGGCAGCTGCATCTCCTCGGCAACCTCGTCCGGGGTGGGCTCGTGGCCGAATTCCTGGAGGAGCTGCTTTTGGACCTGCATCACCTTGTTGAGCGTCTCGATCATGTGCACCGGGATACGGATGGTGCGGGCCTGGTCGGCGATCGAGCGGGTGATGGCCTGGCGGATCCACCAGGTGGCGTAGGTGGAGAACTTGTAGCCGCGGCGGTATTCGAACTTCTCGACCGCCTTCATCAGGCCCATGTTGCCCTCCTGGATGAGGTCGAGGAAGGAGAGGCCGCGGTTGGTGTACTTCTTGGCGATGGAGATGACCAGGCGCAGGTTGGCCTCGACCATCTCGGTCTTGGCCTTGTGGGCCTCGCGCACGAAGTGGCGGCACTTTTTGACCAGCTCCATGAGCGCGAGGGGCTCGATGCGCTGCAGGCCCTCGATCTCCTTGAGGCGGGACTGGAGGGGCTTGGTGTCGATCTGCGCGTCGCGCTTGGTCTTTGGATGCTTGGCCGTCTCGAGCTGGTCGAAGCACTTCTGGATTTCCTCGAAGATATCCTCCTGCGACTCGAGGAACTCCTCGTACACCTTGAGCTTGAAAAAGAACTTCGAGAAGTTGGCGCGCAGCAGGGTCTCGCGCTTCTTGAACTTCGAGAGGGCCTTCTTGCGGGCGTCGTCGCCGCGGGCCTTGAGCACTTCGTCCCAGGCCTCTACGCAGCCGGCCTCGCCCTTCTGGGTGGTCTCGACAAGCTTGGGCAGGTTCTTGAAGTAGGCGTCGCGGCTCTCGATCTTCTTGTCGATGACGACGCGGTCGAAGCGCTCCTCGCGCTTGAGCAGCTTGTCGCCAAGTTCTGCGATGAAGTGGCCGCAGATCGAGGACTCGAAGAGGGCTTCCTGGGCGTGGAGCTCGGCGTTCTCGATACGCTTGGAGATTTCGACTTCCTGTTCGCGGGTGAGCAGCGGCACCTGGCCCATCTGCTTGAGGTACATGCGTACCGGGTCGTCGAGGATGTCGTTTTGCGAGGTGCGGGTGTCCTCCTCCTCGGCCTCCTCCTGGCGCTGCTTGTATCCTTCAACCTCGTCGGGATCGAGGATGTCGATCTCCAGATTCTGGAGGATGGAGATGACGTTCTCGATCTCCTCCGGGTTGTCCACGGCCTCGGGGAGCGTCTCGTTGATGTCGTCGAAGGTAAGATACCCCTGCTCCTTGGCCTGGCGGATGAGCTGGCGGATCTTGTCGTTGACGGTGCCCGGCAGGTTGTCCTTGTCGCCGTTGGCAACCGGCAAGGCGACCTCCTTGGCGGAGGCGGGCTTGGCGGTTGCGGTTTTCTTCGAGGGCGTGGGAGCAGCCTCGACGGGCTTGGATTTGCGCGGCATATACTAGTGGTGGGCGGAGAGCTGCGGCGGGTGTTTGGACTGTCGGATCAAGTCGGCCTTTTTCCGCAGCACAAGAGAAGAGTCGGCGTCACTGTCCGGACGAATGGAGGCTATTTCAAGTCCGATCTGGTCGAGCTGGCGGCGGATGAAGCGCTGGTGGAGCATGCGTAACCCCTCGTTGGCGACTTTGATCGGGTCGTCTTCGCGCGGCGGTACGAAGAGCAGTTTGGTCAGCAGGGCCTGCTCGGCGGGGTCGTCGTGGGCGAGGCTCATCACCTCGTCCTTGCCCGGCCAGTCGCAGTCGTGGAAGGCGGCGAGGGCGCGGTTTAGCAGGCGGCCGGCGACCGAGTCCGCTGTGGTCCAGTCGTGTTGGACCAGCGAGGCCAGGGGCGGGCCGAGCTCCTCGTGGTGGAGACAAAGGAGGAGCAGGTGTTCCTCGGGGCCGGCGGGGCGGTAGGTTTCGGTGACGCCGGAATCGGGTGTTACCCGGTGGTCCTGGTCGGCGGCGATCCCTCCGTGGCGAGCACTGCGGCGGAAGGTTTCGAAGTCGGCAAAGAGTCCGCGGCCCAGTCGCAGTTCGCGCTGGATCTGGCCGAGGTAGGCTTCGAGGGCGGTTTCCGAAGGGCTGTGGGCGATGATCTCGAAGAGCTGCTTCATGGCCTCCTGGCGGTCGAGTGCGGAGGCCTTGGCGGGGTCGGGCAGCAGGGCGCGGCAGGCGAAGGTGATGCCGTCGAGGGCCTGGAGGCGGAGTTCCTCGTAGGCGGCCATGCCCCGGTCGCGGAAGAGAGCGTCGGGGTCCTCGCCGGGGGAGAGCAGGAGAAACTTCACCTCAAGGCCGGTCTTGAGCGAGAGCGGCAGCAGGCGGAAGGCGGCCTTGCGCCCGGCGGCGTCGCCATCGAGGAAACACTCCAGGCGCGGATTGAGCCGGTGCAGCAGGTGGAGCTGGCGCTCGGTGATGGAGGTGCCCTGGGGGGCCACTACGCTCTTGAGCCCGGCGTGCCAGCAGCGCATGGCGTCGAGCTGGCCCTCGACCATGACGAAGGGCGTCTTGTCCACGTGTTTGCGGGCGCGGTCGAGGTTGAAGAGCAGGTCGCCCTTGGTGAAGATCGGAGTCTCGGGGGAGTTGACGTACTTGGCCTCGCGCGACGGATCGTCGGCAGGGGTGATGTCGGTCTGGCGTGCGGTGAATGCCACGACGCGCCCCTGGATGTCGCGGATGGGGATCATCAGGCGGCCGCGGAAGCGGGGCTTGAGCGCGCCCACGGAGAAGGGCACTCCTTCGCGCACAAAGAACAGGCCGCACTGCCGGAAGGCCTCCTCGGAGAACTTGTGCCGGGCGAGCAGGGCGGCCAGGCCGCCTCCGGTCTCGTCGGAGGCGCCGATCTTGAACTCCTCGGCGAGTTCGAGCGGGAAGCGGCGTTTGTCCGTCCAATACGCACGCATGAAGGTGCCCACCGCCGCCGGCCCCTGGAGGGCGCCGTGGAAATGCTCGGTGGCGAGCTCGTGCAGGTCGTAGAGTTCCTGGCGCAGCGAGCGCTCCTCGCGGGTGGGGCCTCCCTCCTCGTATTCCAGCGGCACGTTGAAGCGGCGGGCGAGAGTCTCGGCGGCCTCGGTGAAGGCGAGGTGCTCGGTCTCCATCACGAAGGAGATCGAGTCGCCGCCCTTGCCGCATCCGAAACACTTGTACAGCCCGCGGTCGGGCGTGACGTGGAAAGATGGCGACTTCTCCTGGTGGAAGGGGCACAGGCCCTTGAAGCTTGCCCCCGCCTTGCGCAGGGTGACCACCCCGGAGATGACATCCACGATGTTCACCCGCTGCTTGAGGTCGCGGACGCTGGCGGGTTTGATCATCGGCATGGCGGGAGGAGTTGGCGGGTCGGGCACGAAGCGTCGCGGAGCGAGTCCTAACCTGCAGGTTTTACCTTCCCTCCCGGATTTTCCACTGTCAAGAATCCCGCCCTTCCACCCATGAGAAGCCTTTGGCCGCTGCGCTTGTACTGGTCGTTTTTGCCGTGGCTCGTCGCCGCGAATACCGCTTCGGCCGCCGTTGAGCCCGCTGCGCCGCCGCCGCCCTCGCCGGTGGTATGGGAGGCGGCGTTGCCCGACTTCGGCCAGGCGAGCTACAGCGCCGCCGTCGAGCGCTTGGTTTCCGACTACGAGACGCAGACCGGGCGGCCGCTGCTGCCGGGCGCGCGCCGGCGGGTGGGGTTGAAGATCTACACCGACTCGGGCGCCGGGCTGAGCACGCCTCCCACCCTGGTGCTGGCGGTGATCGCCGCGCTGGAGCGGCGCGGTTTCGCGCCCAACCAGATTTTCTTGGTCGGGCTGAGCCAGGTGCGCCTGCGCGCCACCGGCTTCCTGCCCGCGTTGAGCAAGGGCGGCAACAGCTTCGCCGAGCACCCGGTCTTCGTGCTGGAATCCGGGCGCTTCTACGATTCGCAGTGGTTCTACGACAGCCCGCTGCCCGCGCGTTTCGCCCCAGCGGTGCTCGAGCGCAAGGCCGACGACGAGGAGGGGCGGCCGGGGGCGGTCTCCGCCGACCGTAAAAGTTTTCTGGCCACGCCGCTGTTTCTTGAGGCGGATTTCTGGATCAACCTGCCGGTGTACAGCGACCATCCCGTGCTCGGTATCAACGGGGCGCTGGTCAACGCCACGCTCTGGAACGCCAGCAACACCCAGCGCTTCTTCAACAGCCCGGCCAACGCCCCGGCCGCGGTGGCCGAGATGGCGGCCATCCCGGAACTGCGCGAGAGCTGGCGGCTGACGATCGTGAGCCTCGAGTGCTACCAGTTCATCGGAGGGCCTCTGTTCAACTCGCTCTACACCGCCAGCGAGCGTCGGCTGTGGCTGGGCGCCGATCCTGTGCTTCTGGATGCGCTGATGATCGAGCGGCTCAACGCCGAGCGCAAACACGCCGGTTTCCGGCCGCTGCTTGGCGACGACCGCCGTTTGCTGGACTTCTGTGAGCAGTTGGGTGTGGGCACCGCGCGTACGAGCCGGGCGGTGTGGCGCCGGCCGTAGGCGCCTGCAGGAGCTCGGTTTTCGCCCTGGGCAGCGTGCAGGCACGCTCCTGCGCCGGAATGGCCACGACTCAGAGCAGGCCGGCTTCGCGGAAGCTGTAGTAGCCGCGGCCGGACGGATCGGCCCCGGGCCTGCCCAGGATTACGTGGTCGAGCAGGCCGATCTCCACGGTGCGAGCGGCCTCCCGGAGCTGGCGGGTCACCTGCAGGTCGGCGTTGCTGGGGGCGGGGTCGCCGCTGGGGTGGTTGTGCACGGCGATGATCGAGCAGGCGCCCGCCTTGATCGCCTCGCGAAAGACCTCGCGCGGGTGTACCAGACTGTTGGTGGCGGTGCCTGAGGTGATCTCGTCGCGGCGCAGCAGGCGGTTCTTGCGGTTGAGGCTGAGTACCCAGAATTTCTCCACGTCGAGGCGCAGCACTTCACCCTGGAAGTGGGCGAGCACCTGGTCGGGGCGCTCCAGCAGGGGCGGGAGCGCCTCGCGCTGTTCCAGCATGCGTCGCGAGATCTCCAGAACGCTGACGAGTTGCTGGGCCTTCACCCGGCCGATGCCCTTTATCCGGCGGAAGTCGGAGGCCGACCATGGGAGCAGGCCGGCGAGGTTGCCGCCGGCGGCCGCGAGCAGATCCTGGGCGATGCATTTTACGTTCCTCCCGGAGCTGCCGCTGCGCAGGATCATCGCGAGTTGCTCGGTGTCGGTGAGCGCCTCGGGGCCGGAGCGCTCCTGTCGCTCCTGTGGGCGTTCGCCCACGGCCAGGTCTTTGATGCGCGGTACGGGATAGACGGTGGGTTCGGCCATGGTGGTGCTGACGGTTTGGGCTTAGTGGCCGTGGCGAAAGAGGCACGGCGGTCGTCAGTGGGGCGGCGAACTCTGCCTTGGATAGCAGATACCGGCTGTGGGCCAAGGATAGTCTTTGCTGCCAGCCGAGCCTGTGCTCCTCAGGTGGAACCGGCGCGTGGGCCCGCGATCGCAGGACCTACGGCGCGCCCAGCAAGTTCGCGCCCTGGCAATCGTACTGAATCAGCCCTGCCTCAGCTTGCGCTGGGGGCAACGGGGGCGCCCTCCGGCTCCCCGGCAGAGTCGCGGTTGAGGAGTTGCTCAAGCTCTTTGCGGAGCTCGGCGAGTTCGCGGCTCTTGAAGCTTTGTTTGGTGCGGCGCAGCACCTCTACGGCGCGCCGCAGGGCGGCATCTCGGTCGAGATTCTGAAGCGCCTGGGGCGTGCCGGGTTGTTGTTCGAGATGCTGGATCGCGCTCTCCAGATCGGACAACACTAGAATCACATGACGGAGGGTGAGGCGCAGGTAGCTGCCCATGGAACCGCCGGGGAGCGAGGCGGGCACACGGTGCTGCACAAGGATGCGCTCAAGCTCCGCCTCCCAATCGTTGAGGCGGCGGCGGCCCGCCTGCATCGCCCGCAGGGCGCGGTATTCGGCGATTGATTTCTCGAGCACCTCGTTGAGCTCGTCGAAATCCATCGGCTTGGTCAGGTAGGCGGCTACCGGCAGTCGCACGGAACGGGCCGCCGTCTCGACGGTGGGGTTGCCGGTGAGCAGCACGATGGGCAGGCCGGGCAGGCCGGGCAGGTGCAGGGCAACGCTCTTGATGAGCGAGAGCCCGTCGTTGCCGGGCATGTGAAGATCGGAGATGAGCGCGTCGAACTCCTGTTGGCTCAACAGGGCGAGCACCTCGTCGCCGTGGGCCACGCAGGTGCAGGTGAACCCCTTGGCGCGCAAGAGGCCCGAGAGCGAAGCCCGGATGAGGGGTTCGTCGTCGGCGAAGAGAATGTGGCCGCGTGAGCTGGGCGGAGGGAGTGTCATGTGGGGAGGGCACTGAGGGCCCGGCGAATAGCCTCTGCGATGGGAATGATACCGGCCGGCTTGATGAGGACCTCGCGTATGCCACTGAGCTTGATCTCCTGGGCGCTGCAGCCATCGGCGTAGGCGCTGAAGAGCATCACAGGCAGTTCAGGGCGCAGCGTGGTCACTGCGGCGGCGAATTGCAGGCCGTTCATGCCGGGCATCATCAGATCGGTGAGCACGAGGCGGAAGCGGGCGGGGTCGGCGCGGAAGTGGTCGAGGGCGGCCTTGGGGCAGTTGAAGGAGTCTGCGTGGTATCCGAGTTTCTGGAGCAGTCGTTGGAGGGAGAGGGTGACGGCGGGGTCGTCGTCGACGTGCAGAACGTGTTCGCCCCGGCCCTGGTGCTCGGGCTGCAGGCGCAGGCTGGCCGCCGGGCGATCGGCTGGAGGCGGTGAGGGCGGTTCGTTCATTCGGGTGGTCGAGGCTGGCGTGGCGAGTATCTCGAAGGTGGATGACTGGATTTAGCGGCGGGTGATTTTGTCCTGGGTATCCGAGGTCTGTGCGTAGCTCGGGCCTTCCACCCCCAAAAAGCAAAAAGGCACAACGCCTCCACTGGCCCCGAGATGGGGTGGTGGAGGTGTTGTGCCTTCGACTTTCAGGTCCGATGTCCTGCCCGAGAAAGCTGCCTGCTAGTTACCGCAAGCCTCTGCAAGTAGGGTTGGGGGCGGGACATGCCGACGGCAATGGAATTCTTTAGTCGATACCGGCACGGAGGCCGGATTGAGGTCTAGGGCCCTCCGGTTCTGGGGTGAAAACGCGAAAAAAGAGGGCAATCGTCGGCTAAATGCGGTGACAAGCGCCGAAAAAGCGGCCAGCCTAGGGCAAGTCAGGCGCTTTCCGGTGCCGGGACCGCGGATGGACTCGCTGAACAGAGCGTCCGTGTCAGGACCTTATCGAACACGAATAACAACCGATGAAAAAGACGAAGACCTCCGCCGCGGCTGCACCGCGTTCTACCACCACGAAGCCGGCCGCCGCCGAGGCCCCGGCCAGCAAGCCGGTTGTCGCCGCCAAGGCGGTGGCTGCTTCCAAACCGGTCGAAACCGCCAAGCCGGTGGCTGCGCCCAAGCCGGCAGAAGCGCCCAAGGCTGTGGCTGCCCCCAAGTCCGTTGAGGTGACCAAGCCGGTTGAAGCATCCAAGCCGGTTGCTGCAGTGAAGCGCGCAAAGTCCGCCGGCCCGCAGCCCACAGTCATCCAAGCCAATGTCGATGTCGGGTTCGGGAATTCCCTCTATGTACGAGGAGAAGGACCGGGGCTGAGCTGGGAGCGCGGAGTGGCGATGGATTGCGTGAGGAACGACCTCTGGGCGCACACCATCGAGGCCGCCGCCAAGCCGATCATTTTCAAGTTCCTGGTCAACGACGAGACCTGGTGCACGGGCGACGACTATGTAGTGGAGCCGGGCAACAAGATCACCCTCGTGCCCACGATCTGATCGTGCGCCTGGAGTAGGGTGCTTGTGGTGCCGCCTCCGGTGATCCGGTGGCGGCCCAGCCTCAATCTGGATTCATGGCGAGAAGGCGTGCGCGCATTTCGCCTAAGGGGTCCTTCATCTCTGCAAGCCGCTCGGCCGACCATTCCTCCGCGATCACGGTGATGCGGGAAAAGGGGCGGGGCAGATAGAACCGGTCCCAACTGGGCAGCCGCCAGGCGCGGTTGAACCGCATACCCACCAGGATGGTGGTTGCCCCGGTGCGCCGGGCCAGGATGATGCCGCCGCCCTTCAGGTCGTAGCAGGGCCCCCGAGGGCCGTCGGGAGTGATGCCGATGTCCTCACCGGTGTGCAGCTTTTCGGCGAGGCTGTGCAGGGCCTCGCGGCCGAAACGGCTGCTGGAGCCGCGCACGGTTCGCATACCCACGACCCCGAAAAAAGCCGACAGCCATGCGCCGTCCTTGCTGGCGCTCACCAGCGCGTAAAGGTGTTTGCCCCTGCGGAAACGCCGGTAGATCTCCGCCGCGATGAATAGCCGGTTGTGCCAGAGGGTGAATACCGCGGCCCGATCGGTGCGGGCCATGAGGATGCGGGAGGGCTCGTCGAGGGCGATGCGCAGCGTGCGGCACCAGAGGCGCACGAGCAGGCCCAGCGGCCAGATGAGCACTCGTCGCCAGCCGGCGATGGCGTGTATGCGCGGCTTGGGGGGCGGGGGCGATTGGGTCACCCGCTAGGAGTAGGCGAGCCGGCCCGGCGGCGGCAATGAAACTTCGCGCGGCTGCGGCGCCGCCGGCTTGCGTGCTGCACTCAGGAGCACAGCATGGCGAGCGTGACCAGATCGAGCGAAAGACCGAAACCGGCGGCGCGGGAGCTGGCGCCATGAGTGCCTTCGTGCCCCCGGGCGAGTGCCCCAACTGCGGCGAGTGGGTGCCTGCGCGCGCCACGGCGTGTCCCAATTGTGGAGCCGACTCGCGGGCCGGCTGGAACGAGGAAACCTATCTCGACGGGGTGGACCTGCCCGGTGAGGCCGGTGGAGACTACGAGAGCACGGTGGAGCGCGAGTTTGGCGGCGGCAAGGGGCGCGGCTGGAAGGCCTGGTTTGTGTGCGCCTTGGCGGTGTTGCTGGCCCTGCTGCTCAGCGGGGCGTGGTGGCTGCTGGGGTGAACGGGCAGAGGAAGCCTGCGGGTGCCACTGGGAGGCTGGCGGCCCCGAGCGGGTGTCGCCGCGCAGGGGAGCTAATATTCCCGGATACCCCTGCCGGAGCCGGGAGCCTGGCCTAGGGACCGCAGCGGATTGAGCGGCCGAGAAGAAGCGATGCTGCCGTGCATCGGCCGGCCCTGGAATGGGGCCGGTCGCAAGTCAACGGAGACGCGGGACAGGCCCGGTTCGAAGCGCTCCCGCTCAGAGCTTGTCGACGATCCGATCGGCCAGGCCGTAGTCGATCGCTTCCTGCGCGTTGAGGTAGAAGTCGCGATCGGTATCGCGGGTGATCTTCTCGAGCGGCTGGCCGGAGGCGGTGGCGAGGATCTGGTTGAGCTCCTCGCGGATCTTCTCCATCTCGCGTGCTTGAATATTGATGTCGGCGGCCGGCCCGATCATGCGGCCGGTGATCAGAGGCTGGTGGATGAGCACCCGGGCGTGAGGGAAGATCAGGCGGCGGCCCTTCTTGACGGCGCTCAGCAGGATCGAGCCCATCGAGGCGGCCATGCCGGTGACCACCACGGTGATCGGGGAGGTGATCAACTGCATCGTATCGTAGACAGCCATACCCGCGGTGATGGAGCCGCCGGGGGTGTTCATGTAGAAGGTGATCTCCTGGCCGGGCCCGACGGCCTCCAGGTAGAGCAGCTTCTCGGTGATGTCCTTGGCCGTCTCGTCGGTGACCGCTCCCCAGAGGAAAATCTTCCGCTGCTTGAGGAACTTGCGCTGCATGAGCGTGGCGATCGGGCCGGGCTGTTTGGCGGCCTTCTCTTCGCACTCGTCGTCGTCATCGTCGTCGTCGAGGCGGGCTGGGGGGACGTTGAGGCCGGGCTGGAGTTGCTCGAAGTGCATGGCGCTAAAGTGAAGGGCGGGGAGGGGTTGGCGAGCGCGTTTTGGCTGCGCCGGAGTGTGTGGATCAGCGTTTCTGCCAAACCTGCCAGCGTTCGCGGCCCTCGAAGAGAGCCACGGAGTCGGTTACTGGAGCTTCCTCCACCAATACGAAGCCGGGCTCGAAGAGCCTGCGGTCCTCACCCTCGGCCATGCCGTGGGGCGGTTCGCTGCCGGAGTCTCCGAATACGATCGAGCCCAGCAGCAGGCCGCCGGGCTTGAGCAGGGAGGCGGCGCGTTGAACGAACTCGGGCCAGCGGGCGGGGGCGATGGCGTTGAGGAAGGCCCGCTCGTAGATCACGTCGAACTGGGCCGGGTTGAACGGGTGGGTGAAAAAGTCTGCGCAGTAGATCTGCTTGGCCAGCGCACGGTTGGCGCGGCGCTTGACCTTTTCAATCGCGGCCGGGCTCACGTCGATGGCGGTGGTGTTCCAGCCCGCACCCGAAAAGGAGAAGATCTCGTGGCCGCGCCCGCAGCCGGGAATCAAAATGTGGCGACGCCGCGGCGGGTTGCGCTCGATCCACTGGAGCACGCCGGTGGGGGCGCGACCGGCGTCCCACGGGGTGCGGTTGGTTCTGTAACGAAAATCCCAGAACTCTATTTCCGCCGGCGTGGCGGTGGCCGCTGGCGGCGGCGGGGGCACGGCGATGGCGGGCGCGGTGGAGCGCGCGGCCGGGCGGTGTGGCCGGGCGGCGACGGAAGGAGTGCTGACTGCGCGTGCGAGGCTCATCGCCATAAATAAAAAAGGAGGACTTTCATGATTCGCCAGCGTTTGGCAAGAGGCGCGATTGGCGGTTTTTCCTGCCGGGGCATCGAGGCGGCTTCTCTGGCGTTGCCGGGCGGGCCGTAGGGCGCATCGTCGCGCGCATGAAAATCGCCTTCCTCAGCGGGACCAGCATCGCCCACTCCTCGCTCTTCGAGGGCTGGCAGGAGCGCGAGGTAGGGACCTGTCATGGCACGGCCATCGTGCGCAGCCGAGGCGAGCATCTTCTGCTCAACCGACATGGCCCCGCCTACCTGCCGCCCCACGCGATCAACCATCGCGCCAATATCCAGGCGCTGGCCGACCTGGGGTTTCGCGATGTCGTGGCGCTCAACTCGGTGGGATCGCTACAGCTGGAGCTTGCGCCCGGCACCGTGGTTTCGTGCGACGACTACGTGAGCTTTCGACCGGCCACGTTTTCCGACACCGAGCTGCGTGCCCTGGGCCCGGAAATCGCCAACAACCTCATCGGGAAGATTGCCGCCGCCCTGCCGTATCCGCTTCCTGTTGGTAAGGTGTACGTCCAGACTCCTGGGCCCCGCTTTGAGACTCGTGCGGAGGTGCGCATTCTCCGCCAATGGGGCGATGTGGTGGGCATGACGGCCGCCTGCGAGGCGGACCTTTGCCGCGAGATCGGGCTCAACTACAACTCGCTGTGCATGGTGGACAACTATGCCAACGGTATCCTGGGCACGGTGCTCTCGCCGGAGGGGTTCGCCGCGCTGGTGCGAGCGAACCAGGAGAAGGTCAACGATTTGTTCCGGCGCCTGCTGGAGCTGTTCGCCTGAGCCGTACCCAGGCAGTTGATTCCCAATCGCTCTCGAGAGGAGGCCGCTCGTGCAAGCACGCACCCGCACGGACTCGGCCTTCGTCTCAACTTGGACCCGACAGGGAACAGGCTGTAGGGGGCGCACCTTGCCACCGCGCCTCCACTGAAGCGCCGTGGAGCCCCCGGGCTATGCTTCAGGTGGCGTTGCCGGCCTGCTCGGGCTCGGCGGCTGCCTGATCCTTCTCCGCGTCCTCCTCATCCTCCTCAGTGTCGCCGGTGATCGGATGCTGGTTGCTCATGAAGGCGATCAGCCGCTCGTTGAATTCCTTGGCCGGATCCTTGCCCATCTTCTTGAGGGCCTGCACGAGAGCGGCTACCTCGACCAGGCGGGCGATGTCGCGGCCGGGCCGAACATGGATTTCGATGTGGGGCACCCGGATGCCGAGGATGTGGTAGAAATTCTCCTCCAACCCCGTGCGCTCCTCCTCCACGTCGGGGCGCCAGTCCTGAAGTGTAACCACCATGTCGAGCCGCACCTCGGGGCGCACGCTGCGCACGCCGAACATCTCGGCCACGTTGATGATGCCGATGCCCCGGCACTCCATGTACCCGCGGTTTAGCGCCAGGCTGGAGGCGATGAGCTCGCGCTCGTCGAGCACACGCAGGTGGGTGAGGTCGTCGGCCACCAGGCTGTGCCCGCGCTCGATGATGGCCAGGGCGGCCTCGCTCTTGCCCACCCCGCTGTGTCCGCGGATCATGACGCCCACGCCCTCAATGCTCAGTGCGGTGCCGTGTTCGGTGGTCTGCCGTGCGAACTCCGCGTCGATGCACAGGGTCGCGATGTTGACGAAATGCATCGTGATCAGCGGCGTGCGGTAGAGCGGCAGTTTCCGCTCGCGCGCGACGGTGAGCATGGGCTTGGGCGGCAGCAGGTTGCGCGTGAGCACCAGACAGGGGATACCGCGATCGATCATCGCATGCATCATCTCCGCCTGCCGCAGTGGCGTGAGGGTCTTGAAGTAGGTCATCTCCGTGGAACCGATGACCTGGACGCGTTTGTAGGCGAAATACTTGTAGAACCCGGTGAGGGCGAGGGCCGGCCGGTTGATGCTCGGCTCGCGGATCTGCCGATGCACGCCCTCGCTGCCGGCGATGAGCTCGGCCTTCAGTTTCTCGCCGTACTTGGCGAAGAAATCTGCGACGGAGACGGCGGTGACGGCTTTCGGCATGGGCGGGGTGGAGTTTGTTCGACGCTACCGGCGGCAGGGCGGAACGGAAGCGCGAAGTCTGTCGGAATCTTGACAGTCGGGGACGATCAGGGTTTCACGTAATCTTTGATCCAGTGACCACAGCACCTGCGATGTCCCAGTCGATCTTGGACTGGATCTGGTGCATGTGTCCTACTACGCGATGCTTGTTGCTCAGAGGCTGTTGTGCCGCTCGGGGTAACCCTTGCGGGTTGAGCTCTTGATGGGTGGGCCGCTCGCTCAAGGGCGAGGCGGCCCATGTCCTGTTTGCTCTACCGGGGCGATCCGGGCCGGGAAGCGGAAGGTCAGGCGGTGGCCTGGGGAATCTCGCCGAGGAGGAAACGTATGACGTCGGCTGCCGTGTAACTTTCTGCGCCGGCGGGTATGAAGCGGGCCAGTAGGGCCACGTCGTTGCCTGCGGTGAGGATCGGAGGCTCCACGGTGCCATCGGCGCGGCTTTGGCCCAAGCCAGCGGTGGCGAGCAGGCCGTTGCAGAGGCATTTGCGGCCGGCCAGCGCCGGGGCTTCGCCCAGCTTGCGGACGTAGTCCTCGGCGGGTTCGGCGGCGCAGCGGTATCCGACCGAGCCGTCGGCACGGGCGTAGGGGTCGCGGAGGTACCCGAGATCGCAGACACGCGGGCGGGCGCCATAGACGTTCTCGGCCGAGAGCGAACCCTCGACCTGGAGCACCTTGAAGGGGAACCCGGTGGGCGAGGCGAGCGGATCGGTATACACACCGGCCTTACCGGCGAGGGCGAGGCGGCAGACCTGGCGCTTGAGGTCGGGACGCACGGCCGACTCTTCGCAGAAGGCGAAGGCGGTGCCGATCTGCACTCCGGTGGCACCCAGCGCACGGGCTTCGGCGATCTTGGCCGGGTCGGCGTAGGCGCCGGCCAGCCAGAAGGGCAGGCCGATGGACGCAATCTTGGGCAGGTCGGGGATATCGCGCGGGCCGTAGACGGGTTCGCCGATGGCGCTGAGCTGAAGCTGCCCTCGGGGCGGGGCATTGTGCCCGCCGGCCACGTCGCCTTCGACGATGAAACCGTCCACCCGGCCGGTGGATTTCTTGGCGAGGGTGATTGCGAGAGTGGCCGAGGAGACTATGGCCAGGAACTGGGGACGGCGCAGCTTGGGAGCAGGGCCGTTGAAAAGTACGGAGGGATCGAAGCGTGCGATGGTCTTGGTGCCGGCGGCGGCCCCGAGGACATCGATACCGATCTCGGCGGCCTCGCCGGCTGCGAAGCGATCAAGCACTCCGGGAATTTCCCGCGGGATGCCCGCGCCCATGAGCACGTAGTCAACCCCGGCGAGCATCGCTCCGTAAAGCGAGGCGAGGGTGGCGACCTGAATCTTCTCCAGCAGGTTGATACCGACCGGATTGGAGTGCCCCTGCTTGGCGAGGTGGATCTCGGCGAAGTTGGCCAGGACGGTGAGCTCGTTGAGGGATTGGCTCAGGTTCACCCCCGGCATTGCCACGGCCTTGAACGGGGCGCCGGCCGGTTTGCCGCCCGCAACAAAGTAGTTTGCGCGTACCCGCTCTGCGATTGTGGGCAGGGGGAAATGGACCATCGCATCGGCCATGTGCCCCTCGGGGTCGCCCGCTTGCAGGCGACGCGCAAAGACAACCGCCAGCAAAGTGCCTGAGATGACACCGAGTTGGCCGAGCTGCGCTACGGAACGGGCGAGCCGCCAGTTGGAAACGGCGACGCCCATGCCGCCTTGGATGATGAGAGGTTGGGACATGGTGGGCTATCGGTGTACCGCCGTCATGGGCGGCGGAACGTGCCCGACTGCCGGGCGAAGTCCAGCCCCGTCACGCGTGAGGGGCGTGGAGGATTGAACCGCGATCAGTCGACGGGCTCTCAAACTGTGGGGTGCACAGTGGAGCAATGGAAGCCGCAATTGTGGCGGGAGGGAAACTTTTCCGGGTTTCGCGCCCTAGCTCCCCCCTGCGGTTCGTTCACATGCTCGTCGTGGGTGCCGGTTTTGGGGACATATCCGAGCGTGGGGGAGGGCATGTGCGCGCCGCCGAGGCGGGAGTCGGCGTGGATGGCGGTGCAACTGGGGGATGAGCCCTTTGGCGGCCGCGCGACAGAGCCGTTACCATCCGGCCTCCACCGCAAAACGGGTTTTGCCCCGGACGGGAAGAGACAGTTGTTTCTTGAGAGCCGTAGGAGCGTGCTTGCACGCGATTCAGAGCGCAGATCGCGCGCGAGCACGCTCCTACGGCGGACAAGTTTGTGCACTGTGGGAGACGCAAAGCAGCACGATTGCATGGCTACGACTGCGTTGTTGCCGGCGGCCCTAGTGTCTATCCGGAGCGGAGACGCTGTCCTCGAAAAGACCTTGCTGCCCGCGGAGCGCGGCGCCGCCGATGCTCTCGTCGATGGCAAACCGGTACCCCATCTGCCGGTAGGCCGCGGCGCGGCGGCGGAACATCGCGAGGGTGATGGGGTGGTTCTCGTCGAGGTAGTCGTAGACTCGGATCTCCGTTTTGTCGGCATGGGCTCGGTGCAGCCTGCCGGCGTATTGGATTAGCCGACCCTTGAACGAGAGCGGCATGGCGAGAAACAGGGTGTCGAGCCGGGGCAGGTCGAAGCCCTCTCCGACCAACGCGGCCGTGGCGAAGATTACGAAGCGGCTGCCCTCGGCTGCGCGAGCCTCGAGCTCCGCTCGGATTTCGCGCCGGCGTTTCACCCCATCGCTGCTCGAAAACCGGAATACGGACACCTCGGCTGCCCCTCGTAGCCGGCCGACCGCTGCTTCGATCTTTTCCAAGTGGGCTTTGCGGTCCGAGAGCACCAGCGGGCTGCGCCCTTCGCTCATGCTGCTCCAGATATCGGAGGCGATCTGCTCTGTGCGTCCGGGGTCCTCGACCAAGGCCTGCCAGACCTCATGGAGCGGAGGCTTCGGACCCAGATTGGGCTCCACTTGAAACGAGCTCTTCCGGACGAATACGACTCGCGGTACCGCTTCTTCCCTCGTCTCGGCGAGGCTGTGCCGGAGAGGGCCGCACTGCAGGTGCATCAAGCGCTCCAGCCCGTCCTTGCGCTGGGGCGTGGCGGTGAGGCCCACGATGTGCCGGCAGGTGCAGGCCTTCAGCAAGGCCTCGAACGAAACCGCGGGCACGTGGTGGCACTCGTCCACGATGACCAACCCGTATTGGGCGAAAACCTCAGCAGGGTTCTCGTGGCGGGCGAGGCTGGGCAGCATCGCGATATCCAGGCGGCCGGTGCGTGTGGTGGTCTTTCCGCGCCAGACGCCGATATCCTTCTTTTTGAGACCGAGGAGACTTGTCGCCTCCTGGCGCCACTGGTCGAGGAGCACCGCGCGGTGCACCAGGACCAGCGTGGCGGTGCGGTGCCGGGCGATCAGGGCGCAGCCCATGACTGTCTTCCCCGCGCCGGGCGGAGCGGCGAGCACTCCGCGCTCGTGCTTCATCATCTCCCGCACCGCGAGCTCCTGTTCCGGCCGCAGTTGGCCGCTGAAGGTCCATCGGATGCGCCGGGCTACGGGGCGGGAGTCATGGATTATCACGGTTGCACCGGCGTCCTCGATGAGGCGTTGCGCCTCCTCCAGGACGCCGCGCGGCAGTACGAGGCGGTCCGGGTGCCATTCCCCGGCGAAGAGGAATCGGGGCGTATCGTAGGTTGGGAAACGCAGCCGCTGCTTCTCGTAGAATACAGGGTTGGCGAAGGTCGCCAGGCGTTTGAGGTTTGCGAGGAGCGCCGGGGGCAGGGTCGTGCGCGGGATGTGGACGGCGGCATCGAGCCGCAGTGTCACCTCTCCTTGGATCGCTGAGGTGGGGATTTTAGGGCACGACAGGTCGAGCGCTCGTTCGTCGCTCTCCAGCGAGAAGGCGGCGCCCGCGTCCGCCGCTGGTGTGCTGATGGGGGCGGGAGGGGCGAGCCGCTCCAGCAGTCGGTCGAGTTCGTCGCGGGGCAGGCGGCGGAGCGAGGCGAGATACGCCCATTGGTCGGCGTAGGGCCGGCGTTGCTCGTCTATGAATACGGTGTTGCCTTGCTGCCGCGGTACCTTGGCCAGCGGGAGCGCGATGAGGTTGCCGAAGCCCCCTGCCGGCATCGTGTCCTGATTGGGGAACAGCCGGTCGTACGCACGCAGGCTCATCGACGGTCGCGCCGCGGAGGTCTTGGCCAGCAGGATGGTGGCGAGGCGGCGGGCGAGCACGGCCGGCACCGGCTCGGCAAAGAAGGTCCACGCGTGGGCGCCGTTGCCAGAGCGCGAACGCTCAAGTGCTACGGGAACCAGCGCGTTGGCCGCCACCTGCCCATAGGCCTGCGCCTCCTCCCACCAGCCATCTTCGTCGAAGTCGGCGGCGAGGAAGATGCAGGAGTCGTCCTCTCGTATCGCGTAGGTGCCTACTGTGTGCGCGCCTCGCAGGTGGGCCTCGACTGCGCTCGCATCAAGCGGCGGAAACTTCTGGTGACGGCATTCGGAGCATTTCACCTTCGGCTTCGCGCAGACGCCGCGCCGCCACTCGTTCTCGCAGGCCGGTGAGTACCCCTTCTTCCCGGCCTTCGGGTTCTCCCATAGCTTGGGATACACCGAGCGGCGGGCGCCGAACAGCGAGAGAAAGAGGGCTACCTTCTCGGCGGGTTGAAGGACTCCCGAGGCCGAGGATTCTGGCGACAAGGGCAGCAGCCCTCGCCGGGCATCCTCCAGCGCACGAAGCTCATCTTCCAGCCGCAGCCGCTCGACCTCGAGGGAGGCAAGTCTTGCGCGAATCGTATAGGCTGCCGTTGCTGGATCTGAAGTTGCCACCCCCCGCAAGGCAGCAGCGCCTGTGAGCTGACGACAATCCGCAAACTTCAGCCGTAACCATGAAGCGGCACCGCTTTGCTCTCGAACCGTGCCCGAATTCCAGTGTCAGCCGTAGCAGAAGCGTGCTTGCACGCGATCTGCGCTCTGAATCGCGTGGAAGCACGCTCCTGCCATTGAATGGTTACCGCTCAGACCTCGTCGAACTTGCGGGAGAAGAGCGCTTCGAGCTCGGCGATCATCCCGGGGCCGTCGTTGCCGGTGACGATGAACTTGAGCGACGAGCCGCGGCCTGCCGCGAGCATCATCAGACCCATGATGCTCTTGCCGTTCACCTGCTCCTCGTCTCGCTCCACCAGCACATCGGCTTTGAACTTGTTGGTGATGCGCACAATCATCGCCGCCGGACGGGCGTGGATGCCCATCTTGTTCTGCACGGTCAGCACTTTGATGTGCTGTATGGCAGCGGAGGATTCGGTGTTTTCCATTGGTTGTGCCTTTGCGATTGGCGCGGCGGACGGGGATTCCCTATGAGTCGCCGGGCACTGGCAACGTCAAAAAAATATTCCGTTTCATGAACGAGCTCGCGATCATCGTCCCCTGCCGTCTCGAATCCACGCGTTTCCCCCGCAAGCTGCTGCACCCCATCCGGGGCAAACCGCTGCTGCGCTGGGTGGCCGAACGTATCAGGCAAGAGATGCCTGAACTGCCGCTGTTTTTCGCCGTGGACGATCCGCTGTTGGCCGCAGTGTTGGAGCCTCACGGTTTTCGGACGATCGCCACCTCGGTGTGCCATCAAAGCGGCACCGACCGGCTAGCGGAGGCCAATCGCAGCGTGGGCGCGAGGCGGGTGATCAACGTGCAGGCCGATGAGCCGTTGGTGAGCCGCGCGCAGTTACAGGCGCTCGCCGACCTGATCCGAGGCGAGGCACCGCTGGCCACGTTGGCCACCCGGTTTCAGCGCGCGGAGGATTTCGCCAATCCCAACCAGGTGAAGGTGGTCCTGAGCGACGCTGGCCGTGCGTTGTACTTTTCCCGCTCGCCGATGCCTTTCGCCCGAGACCGCTCCGGAGTGGTCGACGACGCCTGGCTCGCGGCCCACCCCTGTTACAAACATCTCGGGCTCTATGCCTACCACGCTGAGTTCCTGGAACGTTTCACGAAGCTGCCGCCGGGCCGCCTGGAGCAGATCGAGAAACTGGAACAACTGCGGGCACTGGAGAGCGGCGCGGCGATCGCTGTGGGGCTCACCGCCGATCCGAGCGTAGGAGTGGATACCCCGGAGGATGCGGTGAAGTTCGAGCGTTTGCTGGGCGGGGCCTGAAGCGCGCCAGTTCAGTTGTGGGAGCGTGCTTGCACGCGATTCAGAGGGCGGATCGCGTGCAAGCACGCTGCCACCGATGGGCATCAGAGATCGTGTGCAGGTAACCTCGTTCTGCCGTCACCCGAGTGCGGGCACGGTCGCAAAGCGGAGCGCGTGCAGTGTTCTGAGTCGGGCAACCGGCGCGATGCTGCGCCCTGCGGTGGGGCAAGGAGCGCGGTGTGCGAAGGGCCGATTCGGTGTGCCTCACGCGATGCTGATACAGCCCCCCGGGCAGCTTGCTTCCTCACGGCCCGGGCCGACTGGAAGGCTTCGAAACCATGCCTTGGAATTTTACCCTCAAGTTGGGCAGGAAAGGCGACGATTAGCTGTCTCCGAAACGTCCCCATGATGGTTGATCCCGAAAACTCCTTTCGCCTGTGAGAGTCGCCGCGCTGCTTACGCTCGCTTTGGTCTGTGGCGCCCTGCTGCCCGGCGCCGCCCTTGGGCAGGAGAGCAAATTCGATGAGCCTCCGATGCCGACCAAGACGGTGGCCCCTGTATACCCGGCGGCGCTCAAGGCCGAGGGGGTAGCCGGCATGGTGACGGTGTCGTTCTTGGTTGATGTGCAGGGCGATGTGCAAAACGCGGTGGTCAAGAAGAGCACCCGCCCGGAGTTCGAACAGCCTGCACTCGAGGCCTTGACGAAATGGAAGTTCATACCGGCGAAGAAGGGTGGCGCGCCGGTGGCTGTGCAGGTCGCCATTCCCTTGAAATTCTCCCCAAACTAGTTCTCGCAACACTTTCCCATTTATCATGAAAAGCGCCCATTTCACCGTAGGCCGGCGAATGTCTGCCGGGCTTGGAGTCGTCGTCTTGGTGCTCATCCTCGTGGCTACCACAGCCTATTTCGCCTTGGGGCGCGCCGGGCAGGGGATGCGAGCCGTGGTCGAGGGGGCCGAACTGGCTTCGAAGGCGGCTAGCCTGGACCTCACCATGAAGGAGCTCTTGCGCTCGGTGAGCGCCTTCCAGGCCAGCGGTGCCAAGGAGGACGCTGCTGTGTTCGCCGAGCAATCGCGCTCCATGCAAAGCCACTTCAGCGGACTGGAGGCGCAGGCACTCGATGCCGAAACCAAAGCGGTGCTAGGCGAGTCCAAGCAGTATTTTGGCAAGTTTGAGAACCAATTCCGCGAGATCGTGGCCCTGCGTGCCGGGCGCGACCAGTTCGAGGCGGCCATGAAGCCGAGTTCGGACACGATCCAGAAGTCGCTCCAACTTGTGCTGGTGAAGGCGCGCGACAGCGGCGATATGAGCGCATCGTTCAAGGCCTCCACCAGCCTGCAGAATTTCTTCGAGGGGTTGATGAGGGTGAACCAGTTTCTCCTCACCTCCGATGCGAGCATGTCTGCCTCCGCCACCCAGTCGCTGAACAAGCTTGTCGAAGGGGCCACGGCGATCGACAAGGAGATCGAGGAGATGGAGCAGTTCGATGCCACCTTCAAGGACCCGGAGCGGCGCGCCGCGCTCAAGGCCACTCGTGCTGAATCCACTTCGCTGTTGCAAGGGCTGGCCAAGGTCAGCGAGGGCGTGGCCCGCAGCCGTGTGATCTACGAGAAGGAGATGCGTGGGCTGGCCTCCGATTTCAACGGACGTGTACAGAAGATCAACCAGCTCCTGGCCAGCCGCCGCGCGGATACCCAGCAGGCGAGCAGCGCGGCCCAGAGTCGTAACGAGAACCTGGTAATGGGGCTGAGCCTGCTGGGTATCGTATTTGGCATCGTAGCCGGGTATTTCATCGTCCGCAGCGTAACTTTGCCTATCTCCCATGTGGCCGCCGTGCTCAAGGAGGGCAGCGACCGCACCGCCGAAGCCTCGCGACAAGTGAGCACAGCCAGTCAGGCGATGGCCGACGGTTCCTGCCAGCAGGCGGCTTCCCTGGAGGAAACCAGTTCTTCTCTTGTGGAGATGGGCAGCATGATCAAGCGCACCGCCGAACACACCGAGAGCGCCCGCCAGATGGCCGGGGAGACCTGCAAGGCTGCCGACCACGGCTCCGACGACATGAAGGCCATGAAGGAGGCGATGGACTCCATCAAATCCGCCGGCGGGGAGATCACCAAGATCATCAAGACCATCGACGAGATCGCCTTCCAGACCAACATCCTGGCCCTTAACGCCGCCGTCGAGGCCGCCCGCGCGGGCGAAGCCGGAGCCGGCTTCGCAGTCGTAGCCGAGGAGGTGCGCAACTTGGCCCACCGCAGCGCCGGGGCCGCCCGCGAAACCGCCGCCAAGATCGAAAATTCCAACCAGCGCAGCGAGCATGGTATCCGGCTGAGCGAGCGCGTGGGCAACAGTTTCAATGAGATCACCGAGCGGGCCAGGAAACTCGATACGATGATCCAGGAGATTGCCGACGCCGCCAAGCAGCAGAGCCAGGGTATCGAGACGATCAATGCCGAGATCTCGCGCATCGACCGTATCACCCAGGCCAACTCCGCCAGCGCGGAGGAGACGGCCAGTTCCTCGGCCGAACTCCAGTCGCAGGCCGACAGGCTCAGCGAGGCTGTGGAGGAGCTCAGCCAGATGGTGCATCCCAGCACGCAACAAGGACACGTAGCCACTGTGCGTGAGCATTCGGTAGCCGCTGCGGCTGCGCCAGCGAAGGCCGCGGTTCATGCGCCTGCGAAGGCCGCAGCTCCTGCTCCAATCATGGCTCGCAAGACTTCCCCGACCCTCTCGGCCAAACCCATGGTGCGATCATCGGCCCCCAAGGCATCGGCTGCGCCGATGATGGCGCGGGCTACTTCTCCTGTGGCGAGCGTCGGCCGGGCTGTGGTAAAGGCCGGCAAGGCCGATAGCGCCGACAGTTTCTTTCGCGATCTCTGAGTGTTATCCTCCCCGTCATACGAGGAAGCTCAGGCGCCCGCCACCGGTTCACCCGGGAGGCGGGCGTAGTGTTTTCCGGGGGGCGTGGGCGGCCTTGGGATCGGTCGCATAGGTCGCATGCGACCTATGTGATCCATGCGACCCATTCCTTCGGCTCTTCCCTGCCTCAGATCTTCCCGGCTTTGCGGGCTTCGATGAGGCGGTAGAAATCGATGAAGAGCGGGTCGGCGTCGTTGGGGCCGGGAGCGGCTTCGGGGTGATACTGCACGGAGAACACAGGCAGCTCCTTATGCCGCAGGCCCTCTACGGTGCCGTCGTTGAGATTGATCTCGGTGACGACCGCTCCGACCTTCTCCAACGATTGCGGGTCGGCAGCGAAGCCGTGGTTCTGCGAGGTGATCGAGACCTTGCCCGTCTCCAGATTCTTGACGGGCTGGTTGCCGCCGCGGTGGCCGAACTTCAGTTTGAAGGTGCTGGCTCCCAGGGCGTGGGTGATCATTTGATGGCCCAGGCAGATGCCGAAGGTGGGGAAGTGGGGCAGCAGCTCGCGCACCGTTCCATGAATGTAGTGGAGGGCGGCAGGGTCGCCGGGGCCGTTGGAAAGGAATACGCCGTCGGGCGCGAGTTCCTTCACCTGGGCTGCGGTGGCGTTGGCGGGCAGCACATGCACGTCGAAACCGTGGCGTACAAGCTTGCGGTAGATGGTGTGCTTGGCGCCGAAGTCGAAGGCGGCCACCTTGAAGCGTTTCTCGGGGATGGGGAAGGCGCCCAGCGTAGTGCCTACCGGGAGATAGGCGATGTTGGTCGGGTCCTGCGGGTTCCATACGTAGGACTTTGCGCAGGTGACGTCCTTCACATAGTCGGCTCCCACGATGCTTTCCCAGGCGCGGGCGCGGGCCACGGCCTCGGCGTCGCTGAGGCCCTCGGTGCTGAGGCAGGCGCGCATCGCGCCCTCGACTCGCAGTTTCTTGGTGATAGCCCGGGTGTCTACTTCCTGGATGCCGGGGATGCCGTGCTTGAGCAGGTAGTCGTGCACGCTCATGCGGCTGCGCCAGTTGCTGACTACAGGGCTGAGCTCGCGCACCACGAAGCCGGCCACCTTGGGGCCGTCGGACTCCTCGTCCTCGGGACTGATGCCGTAGTTGCCGATCTGGGGCGCCGTCATCGTGACGATCTGCCCGAAGTAGGAGGGGTCGGAGAGGATCTCCTGGTAGCCGGTCATGCTCGTGTTAAACACGGCTTCGCCAGCGATTGTCGTCGCGGGGGCGCCGAACGCCAGGCCGCGAAACACGCTGCCGTCTTCAAGTGCGAGGATTGCGGTGGGCCGAGTGGACATCGGGGGCCGACGCAAAGGAGTTTCCCCGGTGCTGCCAAGGGTTTTCTCCACGGAGTGTGGACGCCGAGAGGATCAGGAGCCGTACCCGGTGAGGGCCGAGCGGCTGAAGCGGCGCAGGAAACGCTACTGCAGGCCGGGCTGGGCGGCGGATGGCGTGCCGGCCGCGCGCGAGCCGGCCGGCGGCGCAGGAAGCGAGTCTGCTGGGTTGGCTGCGCGGAACCGGCCACGTTTCCGGCCTTCACCTACAAAGGCGCCACCAGATTGTGGCGGCGCAGCGCTTGTCACCGGGAATGCAGGCGGCATTCTCCGCCCCGTCTGCGGTGCTGCGGGCGCCGGATGAAACCCGCCGGCGTGTGGCGCCGCCCGGACTTCCTCAAAGAAACCCTGCGATGATAACGATACTGATCGGCCTGGCCCTTGGCGTCGGCTTTGCCGCGCTGCTCACCCTGTTGTTCGGAGTGTACACCATCGGGCCCACCGAGCGCGGCGTGGTCACCACCTTCGGCCGCGTGCAACGCCTGGCTGGCCACACCGGCGACGACCCGCAGCTCGGTGCTCTGCTGACCGAGGAGGAGAAGGGGCGCTACAACTACCCCAACATCCGAGTCACCCCTCCCGGCGGCCCGTACTTCAAGTGGCCCTGGCAGAAGCTCTACAAGGTGGGCATGACCATCCAGACCACCGATATCTGTTGGGATCCGGACATCCGCCAGGACTGCATCGAGGCGGTGACCAAGGACAACCTCACCGTGTCGATCACCGGCCAGCTGCGCTGGCGCCCGTGCGAACGCAACCTCTACGCCTACCTCTTCGGCGTCGCCAATCCGGCGGCACATGTGGTGGGTTACTTCATCTCGGTGCTGCGCGACCGCATCGCCACCTTCCAGGGCGAGGCGCACGAGGGGGCCGTGGAGGGCGTGTCCATAAACGACCTGCGCAAGAACCTCTCCAGCATCAACCGCTACATGGAGGAATCCTGCCGCAAGACCGCCGCGCGTTACGGTGTGGAGCTCGACGCCGCGCTTATCACCACCATCGATCCGCCGGCCGACGTCGACGAGGCGCTCGCCTCGATCAACACCACCCAGAATCAGGTGGCTGCTGCGATCAGCCAGTCCAAGGCCGACGCCGATCAGAAGCTCAAGATGGCCGAGCAGGCGGTGCAGATTGCCCAGAACCGGGCAGCCGCCGAGGCCGGTCCGCTCGTAGAGCTCGGCAAGACCCTCACCCAGATGCACGCCAGCGGGGGCATGCCGGCCCTCGAGGCCTACTTGCGCAACGCCAGCCTCCCGCTGCGCGAGAAGGCCGCGCAAACCGTCGTCAACCTCTGATTCTCCCCCGTCATGGATTTTCTAATCTCACTTTTCATCGGCTTCATCGGCACCTTCATCGCCACGCCCATCGTGCTGGCCCTCGGGCGCTCCTTCCAGCTCTGGCGCGTGCTGCCCGAGCGCTCGGTGCTGGTATACACGTTGTTCGGCAAGGTCATCGGGCGGGTCGAGGAGCCCGGGCTGTTCTTCCCCGTAGCCCACTTCGGGCCGCAGGCGATGCTGCTGCCCTTTTTCGGCAAGGCCTATCCAGTGAAGACGCACATCTTCCAGTCGTATTTGCGCAACCAGCTCGTCAACTCCGAGGAGGGCGCGCCGATGGGCGTTGGCATCTGGTTTGAGGGCTTCGTGAGCGACCCGGAGGCTTTCCTCTTCCAGAACGCCGACCCGCTGGGCTCGCTGCAGGCCAATGTGGCCACCGCCGTGGTCAAGCAACTCTCCAACCTCAAGCTGGAGGTGCTCCTGGAAAACCGCGACGCCCTCTCGCGCCGCGTCCGCGAAGAGGTTACGCCCACCTCCCTGCGCTGGGGGTTCCACCTCGGTTCGGCCTACATCCGCAAGGTAGCCTTCCGCGACCGCGGAATGATCGTGGAGATCCAGCGCAAAGTGGTGAACCGGCTGCGACAGGTCACCGCTGCGATGAAGCAGGCCGGCGAGAACGAGGTGGCGCTGATCCACTCCTCTGCCGACATGAAGGCGGCGCAACGCCTGGGCGAGGCGCAGGCCGTGCGCCCGATGGTGATCGGTCAGGCGCTGGCCGAGATCCGACGCCAGCCCGAGGTGGCCGAGGCGCTCTTCAAGCTGCTGGATATCCAGGCCACGTTGCGCAGCACCGGTAAAGTGATCATCGCCTCCGGCGGTTCAACGGGGTTGCTGCTCAACACTTGAGGCGGACAGCTTGGGTTTTGCCAGATGGGTGCTTGCACGCGCTTAAGGGCGCAGATCGCGTGCAAGCACGCTCCTGCTACGGCTGCCCCCAGAGTTCGTGCACTGCCAGAGCGCACGCGGTACGATTGCCTTGTTCCGGGCTCGGGGGCGGCGTGGCCGCCCCTGAGGGCCCAAGGGCCCTAGCCGGTAGGCGAGCTCTATTGCTCGCGCGTCATGGTGGACCTGCCGCGATACGACCCCGAGGTATCCAGGCGATGAGCAACGTAGTCGAGAGTCATGCTGCCACCCTGTAGCGTAGCCGTTACTTGGTAGTTCCGCGTGGCCGTGCGCCCGTTGAATTCCAAGGTGGTGGCTGAAGTGCGCCTGCCGGAGATGCGGATGTTGCCGGACCACGTGCCGCTGACGGTGCCGTCGGCTTTCTCCTCGATCGACAACGAGTCGGTCTGTTTCTCGCCTACGCTGTTGGTCCAAGTGCCGGTCCACATCCCAGAAACCGATGAAGCCGGAGAGGCGGACCGAGTCGCAGGTTTCGCGGCCCCTGGCGAATACGGCTCAGTGGTCCACTCGTAGACTCGCTCGAAACGCCCGAAGGTGAAGTTGGCGTCCAAGGCCGCCTTGCCTCCCCACTCGGAATTGCCGGGGCCCTTGGGCACGGTCCAAGTGCTCTTCTGCGTAGCGCTCTTTGTCCACCCGGCGGAGACGTTCACCAGATCCGCCGCCGCCTGGTGAGTGACGCCGAGCGCCAGGTACGGCTGGTCGAAACGGATGCTGCCAGCGACGCCTACATAGCCATGGTTCCAGCCGCTCACCTTCTCCGGTACGCTGCGGTCGGTGACCGTCATCGACACCTCGATCACCGCTCCCGGTATCAGCCGGGTGAAGCCGCCAGGGGATTGCAGGGACCAGGTACACTCTCCCGCCCAGGTCGCCGGGCCCTCGTCGCCGGTGATCGTCTGCGTCCCGGTGATGGAGCCGTCGGATACATTGAAGCTGCAACTGGTGACCCCGCTGCCGGGGTTGGCCACGTACTTGACGGAACGGGTTTCGAGAAGGCGCCAGTATCCGGACGTCGCAGTGGGGGCGGTTTGGCCGGATGGCGTGGCCTCGGGTTGCGCGGGTGGTAGCGATTGCGGATGAGGCTGCGGAGGAGGCAGTGAGGCAGTCCGCTGCGGTGCGGCGGGGGCGAAGGGGAAGTTCGTGAGGCGGAAGGCGATCTTGTCCCTCTTGGTTTTGGTGGATGGGTCGTAGAAGGACTCCCGGGCGTCCTTGAGGGGCCCGAACCGGCCCTGAAATTTCTGATCCCACGCAGCTTCAAGATCCGAGGCTTTCCTGGTGAGGTCGGTGATACGCTGGTTCAATACAGCCATGTCGCTACCGTAGCCGGCGGTGGCGACATGGACTCCTCCCGACACTCCTCCCTGCGCGTCGTGCTTGATGTCGCCCCCCAAGCGCTTGCGCTGGCCCTCCAGGTCGTCGAGTTGCACAATCACATCCAAGTACTGGTCGTGGAGGCGCCAGGCGTGCTGCTGGTCGGGGCTCAAATCGGGAGAGCGCTGCGCGACGGGAGCAGCTACCCCGACAATGCTGGCCAGGAAAATCAACCCAATCGTGAAAATGATTTTGGGGTTCATCGTGGCTTCAGGAAACAGCAGCCGGCTATTTCCGTCACGGCCAAACCCGGTTTTGGGGGGCTTGGGCCCCGGGAAGATTCATCTTGCCGGAAGTAGGGGTTGACAGCGCTAGGAGGGCTGTCGATTTTCGCCGCTCTTCTTTACGGCGGCCATAGCTCAGTTGGTTAGAGCACAAGATTGTGATTCTTGGGGTCGCGGGTTCGAATCCCGTTGGCCGCCCCATTTTTGGCGAGGAGGATGCAGCGAGAGATCGCTGGTTGCGCACCGGCGGGTTGCCGGCATGCTGGGCGCTCCGATGCATCCGTTCCGGATCGTCACTTACAACATAGCGCATGGCCGCGGCCTCTCGCCGTATCAAGGGCTCAACTCCCATGGATCCATCCAGCGCAACGTGCTCAAGATCGCCCACCTGCTGGAGCGCTTGAAGCCGGATGTGGTCGCCCTGCAAGAGATCGACGAGGACTCGCACTGGAACGGCCGGCTCAATCTTCTGGAGTACCTGCGAGAGCATTCGCGCATTGAGTACGCGGTGATGGGTGTCAACAGCGAGCGCAGCGGACACAAGCCGCTGCGCTACGGCAACGCCGTGCTCTCGCGCCATCGTATCGGGGCCTGGGAGAACATTTCCTTCGGGCACAGCGAGATCGGGGGGAAGGGTTTTCTCTTCGCCGAGATCGACGTGGGGCGCGGGCATGTGGTGCCGGTGGTCAATCTCCACCTCGCCTTCACCTCCCGCCGGGCGCGCCTGGAACAGGTGGAGGCGGTATCCGACTACCTCAGCAACAAGTACCAGCACCGCCAGGCCGAGTGGCTGGTGCCCCCGATTCTCTGTGGCGACATGAACAACTCGTCGCGCAGCCCCGACGCGACAGCGGCGCTCTTCGACTACTTCCAGCGTCATGGCGAGTACACACTGCATCCGCAGAACGGGCGCACGTTTCCCTCGCCGTTGCCCAGTCGCGCGCTGGACTTTGTCTTCCTGCCGCCCGCCTGTCGTCTGCCCCAGAGCGCGGTGTTGCGCACGATGCTTTCCGATCACCGGCCGGTTGTGGTGGATTTTCGGTTGCCCGGTACACGGCAGCACTGAGCCGTGACGATGCAGGCCAGCGTCGCATGGCGAGAGCCGAACCACCAGTGATCGGCTCAGAAGCAGGGGGCTTTCAAGGGCTTGCTCGGTGATCAGGCCCTCGGCGCTCTGCTCTGGGCTCTCGACCGAATGGTCAAGGCTGTGGCTGCGAGGGCTGCCAAAACACGGGCCAAGGGTGTTGAAGCAGCCTGGGGGCGGACCATTCAGGCGGCACAAGGCCGCTGGCGTGGGGAGCGTGGGCCCGGAGGCGGGGGGGCGGATGGAATTCAATACGACACCGAGCTTGGAAATCGCCGAGGGTTTCAAACCGCCGCCACGCTCATATCCATACGCCTCTGGCCACCGATTCTATCATACCTAGCCCGACCACAATCCCCCAGTCGCATTCCCTTCGCCTTTTGTTTCGCCTTTTCCCCTGGGCTTGGGCGTGATCGCGACCACTTCGCCATGGACCGAATTGCCGACTCTTTTGCCCGGGCGCGCCGTGAGGGGCGCGCGTGTTTTGTCGCCTACCTTTGCGCCGGCGATCCCGATTTCGCCTCCTCGCTGGCCGCCTGCCGCGCCGTGATCGAGGCGGGTATCGACGTGCTGGAGCTCGGCGTGGCGTTTTCCGACCCGTTGGCCGACGGCATCACCAACCAACTGGCCGCCCAGCGAGCGCTGGAGTCGGGCATCACGCCTACGCGCACCCTTGAGCTGGTGCGCGAGATCCGGAAGTTCTCCCAGGTGCCGATCGTTTTCTACACCTACTACAACTTGGTGTTTGCCAACGGCGTGGCCGCTTCGGTACGCGCAGCGGCCGAGGCCGGTGTCGACGGCCTGCTTACGCTCGACCTGCCCCCGGAGGAGGCGGGTGAACTCCAGGCCGCCTGTCGTGAGTACGGGCTGAAGACGGTGTTCATCGTGGCTCCGACCACGCCGGAGTCGCGCCTGCCAACGATCACCGCGGCGGCTACGGGTTTCATCTACTACGTGTCTCGCGAGGGCGTCACCGGAGTGCGGTCGCAGTTGGCCGGCAACATCCCCGAGGCTGTGGAGACGATCAAGCGCCACACCGCTTTGCCGGTGGTCGTGGGCTTCGGCATCTCCACTGCGGCGCAGGTGCGCGAGGTGGGCGCGGCGGCCGACGGCGTGGTGGTGGGCAGCGCTTTGGTGAATGTTATCAAGGAAAACCTGGCCAACCGCTCGGCGATCCACCCGGCGATGCTGGCCCGTGCCCAGGAATTGGTTGCGGGCCTTTCGCCCAGCACGCCGGCCTGCGGGTAGGGCGGCGGTGGGTTCGGTGGGCGGATCCGACCGATCGGCCCGATCGGACCGGTCTGCCTAGGTCTACGCCGCCCGCGCTTTCGCGAGCAGCGGCAGGGCGGCTTCGGCCAACGACAGCGGGTCCTCCGCCTCTGCATCGTTCTCCTCGGCGGGCATCGGGTAGAGTTGCACGAAGGCGGAAAATTCGATGAGCTCGAAACGGCCGTCGTGGTGCTCGACCAGCGCGGTGAGCGACTCCACCCAGTCGCCGGAATTCAGGTAGTGGATGTCACCGATGAGCTTGTCGGCGGCGGTGTGGATATGGCCGCACATCACCCCGGTGCAGCCTTGCTGGCGGGCGAGCGCGGAGATCTGTTCCTCGAACTTGGAGATGAAGTTCACCGCCTCCTTCACCCGGGCCTTGATGGCCTTGCTGATCGAGTAGTACTCGCGGCCGCGCCAGGCCCGGTAGCGGTTGTAGAGGCGGTTGAGGCGCATCAGAAGTTGGTAGCCGAAATCCCCGAGGTGGGAGAGCCATACCATCTTCATGGTTACGGCGTCGAGCACGTCGCCGTGGATCACCAGGTAGCGGCGGTCCACACCCTCATGGATGTGCTGCTCCACAATCTGGAGATTCTCGAACTGCAGCGGGAGGAAGCGGGCGAGGATGTCGTCGTGGTTGCCTCGCAGGTAGACGATCTGGGTATCGCGCTTCTCGAGCATCTTGAGGACGATGCGCACGAAGCGCGAGTGGGCCTTGGTCCAACTGCCGGAACGGCGCAGTTGCCACCCGTCGATGATGTCGCCGTTGAGGATGAGTTTCTCGCAGCGCACGTGCTTGAGAAAGTGGTTCACCTCGGCTGCGCGGCAGTCGGTGGTGCCCAAGTGGACATCGGAGAGGATGACGGTCTTTACGCGGAGTTTCTGCATGGCGGTGCGCCGGAGCGCAGCGCGATCATAGCAGGCGGGGGGCGCGCCGGATAGGGGGCCGGGCGCAATGTCACGGAAACGTCACGTAGTAGGGCAGGGTGGGGCGGCGCCCTTGGGCGGAAGCGAAGCGCTTCCGCTACGCCGTGACCACTCTGTCGAGAGCCCAGAGCCGAGCGCCGAGGGCCTTATCTCCGAGCAAGACATCGCAAGCACGCTTGCTCCTGGCCCGATCACTGGTGTTTTGGCTCTCGTCACTCGACACCCGGCGCTGGTCTGCATTGTCACGGCTAAGGGGACGGGGCCGCCGCGCCTCGCCATTATCTCCGACTTGGCCGTTGATGGCGGGGAATTGTGCCGTTTCGCTAGGCCGAGATGTCCGCCAATCCCATCCTTCAACGCGCCCGGCCGCACATCGTGGCCCTCCAGGCGTATGTGCCGGGCTTGCAGCCGCAGGAGCCGGGCTGGATCAAGCTCAACACCAACGAGAACGCCTACCCGCCCAGCCCGCGCGTAGTCGAGGCGCTGCTGCGCGAGATCGGCACCGACGGCGCCTCGCTGCGCCTCTACCCCAGCCCGACCAGCGCGCCCCTGCGCGCGGCGGTTGCGCGCCGCCACGGTCTGTCGCCAGAAAACGTGTGCATCGGCAACGGCGGCGACGACATCCTCAATCTTCTCGTACGCTGCTTCTGCGGTCCCGAGGTGGCCGGCGCCTGGACGGTGCCCAGCTACTCGCTCTACCCGGTGCTCATCGGGCTGGAGGGCGCCCCGGTGCAGGCCCTCGAGTTCGGCCGCGACCTGCGGTTGCCCGTGGAGGCCATCGTGCGCTCGCAGGCGCCGATTTGCTTCCTCACTACGCCCAACGCCCCCACCGGAGTGGCCTTCGCCCCGGAGGATCTGCGCGCGGCCATCGCCGGCTTCCGCGGTCTGCTGGTGGCCGACGAGACCTACGCGCCCTTCGCCGAGAGCGACATCGCCGGCTGGGTACGCGAGTTTCCCAACCTCTGCGTGACGCGCTCCTTCTCCAAGAGCCACTGCCTGGCCGGCCAGCGTATCGGCTACGCACTGGCGCATCCGGAGGTGATCGACCTGCTAGACCGCGTGCGCGACAGCTACAACGTGAGCCGCCTCTCGCAGGTGGCTGCGCTGGCGGCGTTTGAGGATGTTGGTTACTACTCCGGGCTGGTGCGCACGATTCGCGCAACCCGCGACCGCTTCTTTGGCGAGATTGCGACGCGGCGCGGGTGGTTCACCTATCCGTCGCAGACCAACTTCGTGTTCACCGAGCCGCGCGACTCCGCCGGGCGCACCGGGCCGGAGGTGGTGAAGTCGTTCTACGATCACCTCGTGGCCAACAAGATCCTGGTACGCTGCTTCCCGAGTCATCCCTTGACCCGCAATTTTGCGCGAATCAGCATCGGCACCGAAGAGGAGATGAACGTTCTCCTCCAAACCATCGACACATGGCTACGAACCGCACCGCCACCGTCCAGCGCCGCACCCGCGAAACCGACATCGAGCTGACGCTCGTCGTCGACGGCACTGGCGAATCGAAGATCGAGACCGGTATCCCGTTCTTCGATCACATGCTCACGCTGTTCGCCCGCCACGGGTCGTTCGACCTGCAGGTGCGCGCCAAGGGTGACATCGAGGTGGACTACCACCACACCGTCGAGGACGTGGGCATCGTGCTCGGGCAGGCCTTCGCGCAGGCGCTGGGCGACAAGGCGGGCATCCGCCGCTACGGCTTTTTCCTGCTGCCCATGGACGAGACTCTCGCACGGGTAGTCGTCGACCTGAGCGGCCGCGCGGTGCTCGTGTACAGCGCGGAGTGCGCGCATCCGTTTATTCGCGACTTCAATCTCATTCTGGTGAAGGAGTTCTTCCGGTCGTTCACCAACGCGATCGGGGCCAACGTGCATGCGGCGATCGAGTACGGCGAGGAGCCGCACCATATCGCCGAGGCGCTCTTCAAGGGCCTGGGGCGTGCGCTCGACATCTGCTGCCAGCAGGACCCCCGCCATGCCGGCCGCGTGCCCAGCACCAAGGGCAGCCTTACGGGCTGAGGGCCGGCGGGCGCTAAGGCAGAAGGCTGAATGCTGAATGCGGAAGGCTGAGGGGGCTGCCGAGGCGCACGCCGGTCACGGGGTCGAAGGGGGGGGCGGTTCCGTCGTTTTGCCCGTGGCCGCAACCTCACCGGAGGGCGGCGGGACTGAATAGAGAGACACCAGCCGGGCCACCAGCACGGTCATGTATAGCGTACCGGTCACCGCCTCCATCATGGCCAGCATCCGTGCTGCGGGCGAAACGGGCACGATGTCGCCGTACCCCGTGGTGGTAATCGTAATGAAACTGAAATAGAGAGCGTTGGAGTTTTTCAGCGAGTGCGCCGCTGGAGAGCCAAGGGTGGAGGCGAATGCTCCCGGCGACCACTGGGACATAACTACATAGATGGCTGACCACAGCCACCCGAGCAATAGATATGTGACCATACTGGCGCACAATATCTCGGAATTCACCCGTGGCGCACACAATACAAAGCGCAGCAGGTGCCCGATGACAAACACCATGAAAATGCCGCCGGGTATGATGTGGAACCACGCCGCTACCGACTCTGGCCACAAGTGATTGCCCCACCGGCTCGTGAGCGAGGCGACCACTAGAAGAATGCACCACGCCAAGGTTCGGGCGCGGGGCCCCACGGCCAGCAATGCGACCAGCAATATCACCGTCAAACGCAACGCTTCAAATAGTGAGCCGGCCTGGAAGCGTTGATCGAAATATTCGTCGAAAGGCGCGGTTATGGTTACCAGCGCCACACCTGCGAGACAGCACGCGACGGGGTAGCGCCAGAAACGGCGGGCGTCTGGCTGTGCCGGTTGTGAATTTGGTGTGTTCATCGGCTGTGAGAATTATGGATTGTACGCCACACATCGGATAGGATGGCCCCGACTCAAGTTGGCAAGCGACGATTTTACCCGACGGACGATTTTCGGTACTTCTGTTGAGTGGTCATCTGTTGCGGTACGCGGTACAGGGGGTGGCCCTCGCATCGTCGGAAAGGATGGAAGGCGCTTTGGTGCCTATTGTATTATCGTTCCCGCGAGGGGGTATATACGGGATTCAGTATGGGTGTTTGGTCGTGATCGTTATCAACGACGTTTACCGCAGAGACGGATATCGATAGCGGGCGCTCAATATTTCCTTCGCCGGATCGTCGATCAGGCGCTCCCCAGCCCGGGTCATGCAGTGGTAGCCCGCCCTCACCTCCTCACGCGAAACTTTGATACACCCCAGCCGCATAACGTCGGAAACCTAGTCACAACGGGGACTGTGGCTCGGATTCCGACTGCGCCATCGGGATCCCCAAGCGCGGTTTATATATAGCAGATCGTGGACACCGTTGACCCCTGCTTTCGCTTCTTCTTTCAGGAAGCTACCCGAAGGGGCTGTGGCGCAGGGCACGCAGGACGTTGAGGCCGCCCCAATCGGTGATGGGCAACAGCGGTCGAGGAGCGCTGCGTTGGCGAGCGCCATAGCGGCGGCGATACGCTGCCAGATGCAGCGCGACAAAGGCCTGCGAACCG